>NZ_MQVR01000062.1 GCF_001907295.1 Bowdeniella nasicola | reverse complement strand
GACCATGACCGATACCGACACGCCCGCACTAGCAAGCTAAAACCCCAAACGAGAGGAAAACGCCGTTACACCACTACAAGGGACTTGACCCGATACCGATCCGCTGACGCTGCCCACCCGAGAAGTGGCGGGGGTAGCGGTTCGCGTGGGACGGCTCGAGCCCGACCAGGGCCATGAGTTCCTTGATCCGGTTCTTGATGTCCTTCTTCGGCCAGCCGCCGTACTTCAAGGGCTCGGCGATGATGTCATAGACCGGCATACGCGGATCGAGGGACGCCATCGGGTCCTGGAAGACCACCTGCAGGTCGCCGCGGATATCCTTGCGTTCCTTGCGGGACAGCTGGCCCGTATCGCGGCCGAGGACAACGATCCGGCCATCTTGCGGCGCGCGCAGGTCGAGGACCTCGAGCAGGGTCGTGGACTTTCCGCAGCCGGATTCACCTACCAGGCCGAGGGTCTCACCGGTGCGGACCTCCAGCGAAATGTCGTCGACTGCGTGCACGGTTCCGACGCGACGCTTGAACACAGCCCCCTTGGTGAGCGGGAAGTACTTCTTCAGGTTCTCGACCTGAAGGATCGGCTCACGCTCCTCCCACGGCACGTCACCAAAGACTCGCTGCGGCACCTCGGGCATCGGGTAGATGGCCGAATAGTGCGACCCCTTCTCCGCGACATACTCGGAGCGGATACATGCCGCGGCATGGCTCGGGATTTCGTCGACGCGTTCCAGCGGCGGCTCGACCTCGCGACACTCTGGCACGGAGATCGGGCACCGCGGCTCGAACGGGCAGCCCGGGGGCAGGTTGAGCAGCGAGGGCGGGTTGCCCTCAACCGGCGCAAGCGGTTCGTTACGCGACTGGTCGGGGCGCGGCAGCGAGCCAAGCAGACCAATCGTGTAGGGCATCTTCGAGTTGTAGAAGATGTCGTCGACCTCGCCCTGCTCAATGATGCGACCGGCGTACATGACGGCGACGCGATCAGCGAGGCCGGCCACGACGCCAAGATCGTGCGTAATCATGATGACGCCGGCGCCCGTTTCCTTTTGGGCAGTGCGCAACACGTCGAGGATCTGGGCCTGAATCGTCACATCGAGCGCCGTCGTGGGCTCGTCAGCGATGATGAGGTCCGGTTCGTTGGCCATGGCCATCGCGATCATCGCGCGCTGGCGCATACCGCCGGAGAACTCGTGCGGGAACGCCTTGACGCGGACACCCGGATTCGGGATGCCGACGAGGTCGAGCAGTTCGACCGCGCGCTGCCAGGCAGCCTTCGACGAAATATTGCGGTGGACCTGCAGCGCCTCGACGAGCTGATCACCGATCGTGTACACGGGCGTGAGGGCCGACAGCGGGTCCTGGAAGACCATCGCCATCTGGTTGCCGCGGACGTGAGACATCCAGCCGTCCGAACGGCCGAGGAGCTCTTCACCGTGCAGCTTCACAGATCCGGTAACGCGGGCGCTTTCTTCTAGCAGCCCCATCACCGCCGTCGAGGTGACCGACTTACCAGAACCGGATTCACCTACGATGCCGAGGACCTCGCCGCGATCAACGGTGAGGTTGACGCCGCGCACCGCGTGAACGAGACCGTCTTCCGACGGGAACGTCACGTTAAGGTCGCTGACTTCGAGGACTGGGATCCCCAGTTTGGGCGTTGGGATGTCGCTGGGGACTCCCCTAGTCTTGCGGTCTTCGCGGCTCATGCCTTGCCTCCCGACTTGGACGAGGGATCAAGCGCATCGCGCACGCCATCGCCAATAAAGTTCACAGAAATCAACATCACGGTCAGTACCGTCGCCGGGGCGAGGAAGATCCACGGGAAGGTAAGCGCCGCGCGCTGGCCTTCCGCGATCAAGGTACCCAGGGAGACGTTCGGAGACTGCACACCAAATCCGAAGAAGGACAAGGCGGTCTCCGACAGCACCGCCGAGGCCACACCCAAGGTTGCGTCAATGATGAGCAGCGACGAGATGTTCGGCAGAATGTGGCGGAAGATGATCGTCATCGGGGGCACTGACATGTACTTTGCGGCGGTCACATATTCCGCGTTGCGCACCGACAGCGTCAGGGAGCGCACTACGCGGGCGGACAGCATCCAGCCGAAGATCGCCAGCAGGAGAATGAAGAGCGAAATCGATCCCTTCTTGGCGCCCGCCTGCTGCGAGAAGATCGCGATCAGCAGGAAGGAGGGCACAACGAGGAGCAGGTCGATGACCCACAGCGCGACCTTGTCAAACCAACCGCTGAAGTAGGCGGCCATCGCGCCGACGATTGCGGCGATCGACGTTTGCAAAAATGCCACCGACAACCCAATAATCAGCGACTTTCGCAGACCCTCAACGGTCATGGCGAAGACGTCACGACCGGCCTGGGTGGCGCCGAACCAGTGTTCGGCGCTGGGCGGTGAGTAGAACGCGGCGTAGTCGATCTCAGCGAAGTCCCACTTTGCGATGTAGGGACCCAACAGGGCGAAGAGCACAACGATCGCAAAGCCGATGATCCCCACGATCGAGGTGCGGTTACGAAGGAAGCGACGGCGGACCAGCTGACCTCGCGTCATGCGTTCCGTCGGCTGCGCGGCGGGTGCGACATCCTCTTCCGCGGTGCCCGCCCAGTCGGCGGTCGGGCTCTTGGCCCTGTCTTCGATGGCGGCGCCAGCCGCGGCGGCAGCGGTCTCATCGTGGCCGCGGATCACTCGGTTGTGCCGTTCGTTGCGGCGAATCCGGGCAGAGTCAATACGTGCGTCGTCGCGGGGAGCGTCCTCGCGCTGGACCTCACTGGCTTCGATGTCGCGCTCGAGGTCCTTAGCGTCGCGATTCTGATCGTCTTTTCGCATGGCTTAGCTCACTCTCACGCGCGGGTCGATGACCGCGACAAGGACGTCGGACAAGAACGCGCCGGCGAGAGTACACGCACCGGAGAAGGCGACCACAGCGACCGTGCCGTTAATGTCCGCCTTTTGAATGGTCTCAACGCCGTAGATGCCCATGCCATTCCAGCCGAACACGCTCTCGGTAATCGCGGCACCCAGCATGAGGCCGGTGACGGCGAAGGCGAAGTAGGTGCCCATCGGGATGAGCGAGGTACGCAGCGCGTGGCGGGTGACCGCCTTGCGTTTGATCAGGCCCTTGGCGCGTGCGGTGCGCACATAGTCGGCGCCCAGCGTGTCAAGCATGAGGTTGCGCTGGTAGCGCGAGTAGGAGGCCAGGCCCATCGCCGACATGGAGACTGTCGGCAGTAGCAGGTGCTGGAGGCGATCGAAGAACGCGGCTCCGAAATAATCGCCGTGCTGGCCGTATTCACCGATGAACTCGAAGAATTCGGTTCCGGTCGCGCGGTTGAAGTTAACCGCCATGATCTGCAGCGCGATCGCGAGCACGATGGACGGGGTCGAGATGAGGATCAGGGCGATGATCGAGATGGTGCGGTCCGCAACGGAGTACTGCTTCGTCGCAGTCCAGGCGCCGATGGCGACGCCACCGACCATACCGACGAGGGCACCAATGGTGACCAGGCGCAGCGACACGAACGCGCGGCGGCTCATCTCACCGTTAACGGAGTCACCCTGCGGGGAATATCCCCAGTCCCAATGGACGAAAACGTTGGTCAGCCAGGTCCAGTAGCGTTCCAACACTGGAGTCTCGGACGAGATGTTGTAGCCCTGAAGGTAGGCCCGGATCTGCTCCGGGGGCATTGGGGGCTGCCTATTGGCAAACAACTCCTCGGGCCGCAAGAACGAGCTTGCCATGATGTAGGCCAACGTGATCGCAATGAACAACAAAACTATGTAGTTCAGGATCCGTCGGATCAGGTAGTAGGTCATACGTCTGCCTTAGGTGTGCGCGGGGTTTCCGCCTTGGGTCCGTGCGTACGGCCGAGGCCCATGGTGGTGGGCTCTGGCCGCGGCTAACTGTGCAAGAATAACGCGATTAGCGAAAAAGTCCACGCCGAGTGCGATCCCGGTCACAACGAAGTTGCGAGGTCCTCGAGATTTTACGCCGCTTCCTTTACTCATCATCGACATACTCTTGGCGCATTCCACACGCCTCATTGACGTTGCGGAGCACATGGTCAACAGTTTCCCGCCATCTTAGTCCGATGGTGGGCTGCGGTCACAATACGGGCACGGACGTGGCATCGCAAGGCCAAACCGCCGATTGTTGGGAAGCTTTGATGGCAGAGTAGGGCCATGAGAGGAGCCCACCGACCGAGCGCCGCCCCCGCCGAAATCCCCGAAGACATCTTCGACGTCCTTCGTTCAGCGAGGCACGTGTCAATTCTGACCGGGGCCGGAATCTCGGCGGAATCCGGTGTACCCACGTTTCGCGCCCCAATTGACGGGCTGTGGGAGACCTACGAGCCCGAGCAGCTCGTCTCGGTGGAGGGCTGGGAATCGGATCCCGGCGTCGTGTGGGCCTGGCACGTATGGTTCGCGGCCCTTATCTCCCGCTGCTCCCCCAATCCGGGGCACCGCGCGCTTGGCCGCTGGAACCGCAACTGGACGCGTACCGAACAGGGACTCATCGAGGTCGCCACCCAAAACATTGACGACCTGCATACGCGTGGCGGGCTCGCGCCGATCGCGCACCTGCACGGTCAGATCACGAAGTTTCACTGCTCGGAGTGCGGGGCGCCCGCCTCCCCCATCCTGTCGTGGCCAACGGAGCCGGCGCCGTCGTTGCCGCCACCCAAGTGCCCGATCTGTGGGGGCTATATCCGGCCGTCGGTGACCTGGTTTGGCGAAGCCCTGCCGACGAAGGCGGTCGATGCCGCCGTACAGTCTGCGATGACGTGCGATGCGATGCTCGTCATCGGGACGTCCGGCGCGGTCTACCCCGCCGCCGGACTGCCAAAACTCGTCGCGGGACGGGGCAAACCGGTCATCGAGATCAATCCCCGCGATACGGACATCACGCACCACATGGATATCGTGTGGCGCGAATCCGCCGTCGTCGCCCTACCGGCGCTCGTGGACGGCGTGGTCTGCGATCACGATTAGTTCAGGATCGTGAAGAACTGCATCGGGTACTTGTAAACGACGCCGCGGTTCGCGCTGAGTGCGCCGATGATGTGGAAGATGATCTGGGCGATACCCGACGCGAAGACCACGAGGAAGCCGATCGGCGATAGGATGACCGTCAGCACCATCGCCCAACCGACCAGGGCGACAATCCACATGGTGATGTCGAAGTTGAACGTCTGGGCGGCGCACCGCCGAACGAACGGGGACCGTTCCTTATATATGACCCATATGACCCACGGCGCGATCAGGCTCGCGACGTTCACGGTGAGCACCATGGCAATGAGCGGCGAGAGGTTAGCGAGCATGCCCATCGATCGATCGTTATCGCTGCCGGGTCCCGGCTCCGTGGCCGACGGTTCGCCACCGTAGCCGCCGTACGAGTTGTATCCGGACATCGCGTCTCCTCGTAATAGGGGTGCCGGAGTTTTCCGGCGCCCCTATTATGAGGGGCACACCTGCCCGTGGCAATGAAAATCCGCTAGGCGGACCGCACCAGCGATCGCAACTGACGGAGTGCCACGGACAGCGGCGCAAACTCTGGGCTCTCGTGATCGACGATTTCGCTCACGAGTTGCTCGACGCGCGAGACGACCGCAGCGTTATCGTCCAGCCACTGCGCAAGGCGGGCGGTGCCGTCCTGCTGCTCGGTGGATTCGAGCACGGCGCGGGTCAGCATCGCGTTTGTCGTCATGACATCGCCGCGCACGGCGGCGCGGGCGAGGGCGTCCCACCGGTCCGTCTGCGGCAGGGCGGCCCCCTGCTTCAACAGGTCGTAGAGCCCGAGTTGCTCGGCCACCCCGAAGTGGACGCGTGCGACCTCGATGAGGTCCTCGTTCATATCGGAGGCGATCTCGATGACGTCGAGCCACATCGCCTGATCGAGGAGCGTCGCGGCGAACCAGGCGAGTTCTTCGCTCGCGCCCGCCTCGACGTATTCCGCGGTCTTTCCCTTGACGCGGCTCGTGAAGCCCTCCGGCAGGAACGCGCCGCGCACCTCGCGCAGCTTGGCGATGCGGCCGCGGAAGCGTTCGATCTCGGTGGACACGTCGAGAATTCCGGGCCGGTTGTGCAGGAACCAGCGCACGGCACGGTCGAGCAGGCGGCGGAACGTCAGGTACATCTCGGACTGGACCGTTGTCGGAACTGTGACGTCCGTGTCTTCGACCTGGGCGACAAACGAGCGCAGGTCGAAGGCGTGGCGCGCGACGAAGAAGGCCCGCGCCACCTGATCGGCACTCGCTCCGGTTTCTTCCATCGCGCGCGAGACGAACGTGATGCCGCCGCGGTTGATGATGGAGTTCGCCAGTTCGGTCACGACGATCTCACGGCGCAGCGAATGCTGGGCGAGATCCTCGCCGTAGCGTTCGGCGAGGACGGCCGGGAAGTGCGATTCGACGATCGTTTTCGTCCAGTCCTCATCGGGCAGGTCGGTCGCCAGCAGCTGGTCCTTCACGCTCATCTTGGCGTAGGCAACGAGGACCGCGAACTCGGGCGTCACGAGTCCGTGGCCCTGCTCCGCGCGCGCGTGCAGTTCCTCATCGCTCGGCAAAAACTCGAGTTCGCGATCGAGCTCGCCGCTTTCTTCCAGCAGCGTCATGAGGCGCATGTGGGAGCCGAGCATCCGGTCGTCCTGGTAGCGGGCGTTGCCAAGCAAGACGTTCTGCTCGTAGTTCTGGCGCAGCACGAGGTGGGCGACGTCGTCGGTCATCTCGGCGAGCAGCTCGTTGCGCTCGTCCATCGTGAGGTCGCCGCGGCTGACGATCGGGGCCAGCAGGATCTTGATATTGACCTCGAGGTCGGAGGAGTCGACGCCGCCGGAGTTGTCGATCGCGTCCGTATTAATATGGACGCCATTTTGCGCGGCCTCGATCCGGCCCAGCTGAGAGAAGCCGAGGTTGCCGCCCTCGCCGACGACCTTGACGCGCAGCTGTTTGCCGGTGATGCGGATCGGGTCGTTGGCGCGGTCGCCGATGTCGTTATCGGTCTCGGATTCGGCGCGCACGTAGGTACCGATGCCGCCGTTCCACAGCAGGTCGACGGGGGCTTGCAGCACCGCCTTGATGAGGTCGTTCGGCGCCAGCTGCTTCACGTCATCGCCGAGGCCGAGCGCCTCGCGCATCTCGGGCGTGATCTCGATGGACTTGGCGCTGCGGGAAAAGACGCCGCCGCCGGCCGAAATGAGGTCGCGGTTGTAGTCGTCCCAGCTGGAGCGCGGCGTCTCGAACAGGCGCTTGCGTTCGGCATAGGAGCTCGCGACGTCGGGGGTCGGATCGATGAAGATATCGCGGTGGTCGAAGGCGCCGACGAGGCGGATGTGTTCGCTCAGCAGCATGCCGTTGCCGAACACGTCGCCCGACATGTCGCCGATGCCGACGGCCGTGAACTCCTCGGACTGGGTATCGAGGCCGAGCTCGCGGAAGTGCCGCTTGACGGATTCCCACGCGCCGCGGGCGGTGATGCCCATCTTCTTGTGGTCATAGCCCGCGGAGCCGCCGGAGGCGAACGCGTCGTCGAGCCAGAAGTTGTGGCGGCGGGAGACTTCGTTCGCGGTATCGGAGAACGCGGCCGTGCCCTTGTCGGCGGCGACGACGAGGTAGGGGTCATCGCCGTCGTAGCGCACGACGCGCTCGGGCGCCACGATCTCGCCGTCGACGCGGTTGTCGGTCACGGAGAGCATCGCGGAGATGAACAGGACATAGGCCGCAGTGCCTTCGGCGAGCCAGGCTTGCCGGTCCTCGGCGGGATCGGGCAGTTGGGTCGCGACGAAGCCGCCCTTGGAGCCCGTCGGCACGATGACGGCGTTCTTCACCATCTGCGCCTTGACGAGGCCGAGGACTTCGGTGCGGAAGTCTTCCTTGCGGTCCGACCAGCGCAAGCCGCCGCGGGCGACGTCGCCGAAGCGCAGGTGCACACCCTGCACGCGCGGGCCGTGGACCCAGATTTCGTACTTCGGGCGCGGCGCCGGCAGGTCCGGGATCGCCTGCGGATTGATCTTCAGCGCGATGGCGTCGGGGCAGGGTGCGTCCGTGAAGAAGTTGGTGCGCAATACTGCCCGGATGATCGCGAGCAGGGAGCGGATGATCGTGTCCTGGTCGATCGAGGAGACCGCGTCGAGGTCAGCGATGATCGCCTTGGCGGCGCTCTTGGCGGCGCTCTTGCGCTCCTTGGAGACCTCGGTCCCCCACTCGCCCGCGGGGTCGAATCGCACGTAGAACAGATCGCGCAGCGAGCGCGCGAGGGTCGCATTGGAGACGAGCGTGTCGATGATGTAGCCGGTGGAGTACACGCCGTGGGTTTGGCGCAGGTAGCTCGACAGCGCGCGCAGCAGCGCGACATCTGGCCACGGCAGCTTGGCGGCGAGGACGAGCGCGTTGAAGCCATCGGCCTCCGCGTCGCCGGCGAGGACTGCCTGCAGGGCGTCCTGCAAGCGAGCTGCCTCGTTGTCCTCCCCCGTGAGCGCGCCCGCGACGCCGATGTCGTGCAGGTAGACGTCGCGGCCGTCGAGGTTCGCCGAATGCGCATGCTCGTCGAGGACCTGCAGTCCGAAATCGCTCAGCAGCGGCAGGGTCTCCGACAGCGGGAGGCTGTGCGGCGCATAGATGCGCAGGCGGTAGTCCTCGCCTTGCTTCAGCAGGCGGACCGTCGTCGCGTCCTCGATGGCGGCCAGTTCCTGCGCGTCGATCAGTGCCAGATCGGCGTCCGCGTCGTCCTTATAGGACGCGGGCATCGCGCGCAGGACGCGCATGACCTGGCTGCTGCCGTCTTGCCCGGCGACGAGTTCCGCGACGTCCTCGTCGAGCAGGCGCGTGATCGCGGTAATCTCGCTGGCGAGCCAGTCGGAGTCGACGTCCGTCACGAGGCTCGCTTCGCGGCCCCACACCAGCAGGTGCACGCGCGCGAGCGGAGCGTTCGACACGAGCGCCGTGGCCTTGCAGTCATCGCCGCCGAAGGCGGAGCGCATGAGGTCGGCGAGCTTGCTTCGCACGGTCGCCGAATAGCGATCGCGCGGCATGAAGACCATGCAGGACGCGAACCGGCCATACGGGTCGCGGCGCACGAACACGCGAGTGCGGCGGCGGCCCGGCAGGTGGACGACGGTCTGGGCGATCTCGGTGAGGTCTTCGGTCGAGATCTGGAAGAGCTCGTCGCGCGGGTAGTCCTCGAGGATCTCGAGCAGGTCCTTGCCGAGGTGGCCATCGGGGTCGAAGCCGGTCTTCGCGAGGACCTGGGCGACCTTGGGCGCGATGAGCGGAACATCGAGGATGCTCACCTGGTAGGAGGCGGGCGTGAAGAGGCCAAGGATGCGGTGCTCGCCCGTGACATTACCGGCGTCATCGAACGTTTTGACGCCGATGTAGTCGAGCGGCACGGGCTCGTGGACCGTGGAGGGGCGGTTGATCTTCGTGACGAAGATGAGTTCCTTTTCGCGCGCCTTCTTCGCGGCGACCTGCGGCAGTTCCTTGATCGGCGCCTCACCGTCGACATCGTGCAGCAGGCCAAGGCCGGTGCCGGAGACGGCCTGCAGCCGCGCCTCGTCGATATCGGCGTCGTGATCGAGGAGGCGGTAGGTGCGGAAACCGAGGAACGTGAAGTTGTGTTCGGTCAGCCAGTCGAGCAGGTTCGCGGCGTCTTCGGCGACCTCGGCGTCGATGCCCTTCGGGGCCGCACTGCGCAGTTCGTTCGCGAGCTCACAGGCCCGCTCGTGCATGGCGTCCCAGTCGTCGTTGACCCGGCGCAGGTCGTTCAGCACGCGGCGCAGATCGTCTTCGAGCGATTCGGCGGCCTCCCCGGATTCGGGGTCCTCGATGAGGAAGCGCATCCACGATTCGGCGATCCCGGGCATGTCCGGCACGGAATCGTCGTAGATCTCGTGGCCCTCGAGCGCTTCCGCATCGAGGTGCGGCTCGGTGTCGACGATGCCGCGCAGTTTGCCGGACGCGTCGCGACGCACCGTCATCTGCGGGTGGACGACCGAATGAATAAGGAGCCCGTGGCGCTCCAATTCGTTAGAGAGCGAGTCGATGAGGAACGGCATGTCGTCGGTAATAATGTCGAGCGCCGTGAGCGGTCGGCCCGATTCCGGGGACGTTCCCTTACCGAAGGTCACGAGCGATTCGCCAACGGCGCGCGTCTTGGCCCGCGACAGCAGGAGCGCGAGGAAATCGACGAGTTCGCTGACCGTCGACATCCGGATGTCGTCCGGGCCAATCCCCCGCACCACCTCCGTTACGACCTGTGTCGCTGACGTCCCGTTCGGCAAGGCATCGCCGTGCCGTTCGGCAAGTTCCGTTGCGGCCGCTGCTAGGTGGTGTTCAATGGTCTGGCCCTCGTTGGTCATTCCCTCTCCTTGTGCTTCAGAACACATCTATCGAGGGAATGCTACCCGGAAAATTCGGACAGTGGCACAGTACTGGTATGGAATCCATGTCTGCCGAACCGGCACCGTTCACACTGGACACTCAAACCCGCGCTTCGCTCGTCGAACACAATGGCATCGAAGTCATTGCCGAAGATGAGCGCACCGCGAAACCCTCCGACCTTTTCTGGCCCTGGTTCGCCGCCAACGTCTCCGTTTTTGGCATGAGCTACGCGGCCTTCGTCTACGGCTTTAAAGTCTCCTTCCTCCAGGCCCTCATCGTCACCGTCATCGGTGTGACGATCTCCTTCCTGCTGTGCGGCATCATCGCGATCGCCGGCAAGCGCGGATCGGCACCGACGATGGTGCTCTCGCGCGCCGCCTTCGGCGTGACCGGTCAGAAGGTTCCGGGCGTCTTTTCCTGGCTGGTCTCGATCGGCTGGGAGACCTTCCTCGCGATCATGGCGACGCTCGCGACGGCGACGGTTTTCGACCGGCTCGGCTGGTCCGGCGGCACCACGACGAAGATTCTGGCCTGCGCCGTCATCGCGACCCTCATCGTGCTGGCGTCGGTCGCGGGCTATCACACGATCATGAAGATGCAGTCGATCCTCACGTGGCTCACCGGCGCCGTGACGATCCTGTACGTCGGCCTCACCCTCAAGGAGGTCGACCTCTCGGCCGTCATGTCGATTGAGTCCGGCTCCATGACCGCCGTCATCGGCGCCCTCGTCATGGTGATGACGGGCTTCGGCCTCGGCTGGATCAATATCGCGGCCGACTGGTCGCGCTACCAGTCGCGCGAAGCCTCGGGTTCCAAGATCGTTTTGTGGAACACGATCGGGGGCGCCATCGCCCCGATCCTGCTCGTCTCCTTCGGTCTGCTACTCGTCGGCTCCCGCCCCGAGCTGCAAGACGGCATCACCAACGACCCGATCGGTACCCTCGCCACGATCCTGCCCGTGTGGCTGCTGCTGCCCTTCCTGCTGACAGCCGTCCTCGCGCTCGTCTCCGGCGCGGTCCTCGGTATTTACTCCTCGGGCCTGACGCTGCTCTCGCTGGGTGTGAAGATCCCGCGCCCGGCCGCAGCCCTGATCGACGGCGTCATCCTCACCGCCGGCACCGTCTGGGTCGTCTTCTTCGCCCAGTCCTTCCTCGGCCCGTTCCAGTCCTTCCTCATCACCCTCGGCGTCCCGATCGCCTCGTGGGCCGGCATCATGATCGCCGACATCGCCCTGCGCAAGCGTGACTACGACGAGCAGGCGCTGTTCGACCCGAACGGCCGCTACGGCGCGTGGGACTGGGTCTCGATCGGCACGATGCTCGGCGCCTCGGTCGTCGGCTGGGGGCTCGTCATCAATAACTTCGCCGAAGAGGCCGCGTGGAACAACTGGCAGGGCTACCTGCTCGGTCCCCTGGGCCTTGGCGGCCGTGACGGTGACTGGGCGTGGGCGAACCTCGGCGTCTTTGCCGCGCTCATCTTGTCCTTCCTCATCACCTACGTTGCGCGTCGGGCTAAGGTGGCCCGCCAGGAGGAGCGTGCCTAATGGCTGATGATCGTTGGCTGCTCGTCATTGACCCGCAGGTCATTTTCGCGGACCCCGACTCCGATTGGGCTTCGCCCATGTGGCCCGAGGTCGAACCTCGGATCCTGCGCCTCATCGAGGCCTTTGGCGAGCGCACGATCATCACCCGGTGGGTGCCGCCCAAGCAACGGGACGGATCGTGGCGCGAGTACATGGCGGCGTGGCCGTTCGCCGATGTGCCGCCCACCGATCCGAAGTTCGGTCTGCTCGAGCCCTTCCAGTCCGCCCCGGGCCGCCGTCTCGACGCGGCCACGTTCGGGAAGTGGGGTGCGGACCTGATCTCGATTACGGGTCCGCACCCGCATCTCGTCGTCGCCGGGGTCTCGACGGACTGCTGCGTTTTGTCGACGGTGATCCCGGCGGCAGACGCGGGCGCCTATATCGAACTCGTGACCGACGCCTGCGCCGGCTCGACGCCGGAAAACCATGCGGCCTCGTTGACTTGCATGTCGCTGTATCCCCCGCAGGTGACGCCGGTAACTACTGCCGAAATCTGCGAAAACGTGGGATAAAAAGCGGCTAGAGACGGACACAATCAGCATGGGAAACATCGCGCCACATTCTGCCGAGGGAGCGGGGCCGAGCGAGCCCCCGCTGCCCCAGGTAGACGTGTCCCCGTTTCAGCTGCGTGTGCTTCGCGCGGCGCGCGATACGGGCGACGAGGCGACGATTCCCCATCTCGCTGAACTCCTCGGTGGCCACCCGAACACGACGCGCTCCCATTTGGAATCGCTCGTGGCCAGCGGCCACATCCGTCGGGATACGGCCCCGCCTGCGGGGCGCGGGCGGCCCCGCCACGTCTACCGGGTGACGGAAATCGGCAAATCGGCGCTGCGCCCGCCACCGATCGCCCCGGAATACGCCGCGCTCGCAAGCGCCCTCGCCGGCTACCTCGCCCAGGTGTCCCCCGACCCAGCAACGGACGCGCAGGCGGCCGGGCGAGCATGGGCCGAACGAACCGAAACACCAGGGCAGTATTCGGACCGCACTGCTCTCTTGATGGAGCGGCTGTCTGCCATGGGCTTTCAACCAAACCAGCGCAAGCGGGAGGATGCGACCGATATCGTCCTGCCAGTCTGCCCGCTGCTCGCCGCCGCATCGGAGAATCCCGAGGTCATCTGCAACGTGCATCTAGGCCTCATGCAGGGAATTATGGAGCGCAACTCGCTGCCGTCCGACAATGTCAGCCTGTTGCCCTTTGCGGACGACGACGGCTGTATTTTCCGGCTGAAAAAGTCGGCCGGCTAGTCCACGTCCGCGACGCGCGCGGCGAGTTCTTCCTCGCCCTCGGCGCGCAAAAAGTCGGCGACCTCGTCCCGGTTCGGCGCTGTACTAGGCCCCTTGCGGGTCACCGTGATCGCGCCCGCGGCATTGGCCGCCTGCGCCGCGAGTTCCCAATCGAACCCGCCCGCGACGAGTCCCAACATCGCTCCCGTGTGGGTATCGCCCGCGCCATTGGTATCGACGGCCTCTCGCGGATACCCCGGACACACCGCGATCTCGCTGCCAGCCCCGGCAAGGACCCGGCTGCCTTCCTTGCCATCGCGCACGATGACGACAGCATCGTCGGGCAACTCTCGCGCGATGGCGCGCATCGCGGCCTCGTTATCGGCCGCGCCGGTGAAGTCACGTGCCTCGTCGGCGTTCGAGGTCCAGACCGAACTGAGGGCGCACATCTCTTCGCGGATCGCGTCGCTAAATCCCGCGAATGGCGCACCGGGATCGAGGACGATGCGAACGTCAGAGGGCAGCGCACGCAAATAATCCAGGAGCGGGTCGCGCGTCGGCTCATACAGGCTGTAGCCAGAGACGCACAGCAGATCGCCGCCGCGGGCCTCGGCGCGGTGCAGCAGGTCCGTGCTGATCATGCGCTCGGCACCGTAGATCGTGACGAAGGTGCGCTCGGCCGTCGGTTCCACCATGACGAAGCACTCGCCGGTGTCGGCGTGTGGAATGGGGTCGGCGCTGATGTCGATGCCGTCGGAGGTGAGGACTTCCCGAATGAGATCTCCGTTGGGGCCGGTCCCGATCGCACCGGCGTGCACGGCGGGGGCGCCCATACGGCGAGCGGCGAGCAGGATCGTGACCGCACCACCGGCATAGCGTGCGACGGAGGCGGCGTTGACGTTGTCACCACGCCGCGGCAGGCTCGGCACTTCGGCAACGATGTCAACAAGGGCCTGAGCGGTGTGCACGACGCGGGGCATGACCATATCGTAAGGCCATGCGGGTTTATGCGCGTCCTTCCCTTCGTTTGGTCTTCCAGCTGATCTCCGATGTGTCCGTCGTGATCTGGACGATTATCTGGTGATAGCTCTCCACGTTCGTGACCTCGACGGTCTCCCAGATCGCGGCTCCGTCCCGCGAGGTCGGGGCGGCGATGCGCAACTTGCGCGCGAACGTCGGCAGCGCGGCCGATCGCGTCGGCGACATTCCCTATGTCGGCGACTCCGTGCGCTCCCCCTTCGATGCGATCGCCACCGACATGGCGGGCGTCATCGAGGCGACCGACTCCCAGGTCGCGGCGATCGAGGACGCCCGCGAACGCACTTGGATGGGCGGCCTTTCTCGTCCCCGTCGGGGTGCTGTTCGCGCTGTGGCTGCCGCTGCGGCTGCGCTTCATCTGGTGTACGATGCAGGTCGCGCGGCTCACGGCCGAGAAGTACCGCGCCGGCGACCAGCGCGCGATCGAGTTGCTGGCCGATGTCGAATGCCGCCGCCTAGGCCTGTCATCTGTCTTGCCCCGCCAGCTGTAGGGTGAACTGCATGATCTCCCCGTTTGTGTCCTGGCAGTGGTGCCGGGAAAACTTTTCTTCCCTCGACTTCGCCGACGTGCGCTGGCACCTTGATCGTGGCGGCGATGAGGAATACGCCGCGGGCCATGTCCCCGGCGCCGCGTTCATCGATTTGGACCACGACCTTTCCGAGGCGGGCGCTCCAACCGATGGCCGCCATCCCCTGCCCTCGCCGGAGCACTTCGCACGTGCGCTGTCGAAGGCGGGTATCGATGGGTCGCGCCCCGTCATCGCCTATGACTCGGAAGGCGGGATTTTCGCGGCGCGCCTCGTGTGGATGCTGCGCACCATCGGCGTCGAGTCCGCACTCCTAGACGGCGGGCTGAGCGACGTCGACATCGAGCTCGCCACCGGCCACAGCACCCGCGAGCCGGTGACATTCGAGCCGCGCGACTGGCCCGCATCGGCGATCGCCACGGTCGATGACGTCCTTGCGGCAACGCAGGATCCTGACACGATCCTCATCGACGCGCGCCCGACGCCCCGCTATCGCGGCGAGGATGACGTCGATGCGCGTGCCGGTCATATCCCTAGCGCCAAGTCCGTACCGTGCCGCGCCCATGTCACCGACTCCGGTCACCTGCGCGACGCGAGCGAATTGCGTGAAGCATTCGCCTCCGCCGGGATCGACTCCGAAGAATCGACGAGCGTCGTGTCCTATTGCGGCTCCGGCGTCACCGGCTGCCACAATATCCTTGTCATGGAACAGCTAGGCCTGCCCGCCCCACGCCTGTACCCCGGATCATTTTCGGCCTGGACGGCAGACGACTCGCTGCCGATCGAGGTCGGCCAAGACAGCAACCAAAACGACCGGGATAACTCGCACTAGCGAGCGATCCCGGCCGTTTCAGCGGGTTAGTTGATCTGGGCTTTGCCCTCAACTTCGACGTATTTCACGTCGGGAACCTCGTTGAGGTCAGCCGCGAGCTTTGCTGCATCGGCCTCCGGGAGGGAGGTATCGAGCAGCACCAGCATCGCTCCGCCAGAGCGGGGATGGCTGGAGACAACCTTCGCGCGGTACTTCGCGACAGCCTCAGTTACGGCCGAGGATTGTTCGGCAGACAGCGCGTCGAGAACGTTGTCCTCGGCTCCGGCATCGGTAGCGGACTTGGCAGCAGCACTGGAGTCATTGAACGCCACGATCAGTCCGGTCCCCTGCTGCGTCGCATCAGGGCTGGACGTCACGCTCGACGTCGGCGAGGCGTGTGACTCGGATGGGCCTTTCGTGCCATCCGCGCATCCCACGATGGTCAGCACCATCGCGAGGGCGATACCGGTTCGCGTCACGAGTTTCTTAGCGTTCATGTCAATCTCCTTTACTGGTTACCAGCCCCAGCGCCACCACCACCAGGGATCCGGAGTCTCGTAGTCATCGCCCCCGCCACCGCCGTCTCCATTGTCGCCGCCGGTGTCGTTTCCGGCAGCCTTGGTCACGGCCGCGCCACCATCGAGGTGCCCTGGAAAGCGCCCCAACCCGGGCCGACCGGGGTGGTCTTACCGGTGTTGATGGTGGACAGGGTGCCCTGGTTGTTCTTCAGGTCGCCGCCCTGGCCGGACAGCGTGATGCGGGAACCGTAGTTCGAGTAGTAGGCCTGGGAGCCATCGGAGCCGACCGATCCGACGACGACCACGTTGCTGCAGTTCGCCGGGGTCGAGTACTGGGCATCCTTGGCCGAGTTGCCGGCCGCCACAACGACGGTCGTGCCGCGGGCAACAGCGGCGTCGATGGCATCCTGGTAGACGCGCGGGCACGTGGCCGAGGGGCCGCCGAGGCTCAGGTTGATGACCCGCGCCGGGGTTGGGTTCGTCGCGAGGCCCGGCACCTCGTAGGTGATGGCATCGGTGATGTCCGAGGTGCGGCCACCGCAACGGCCGAGCACGCGCAGCGGCTGGATCTTCGATTCCGGAGCGATGCCCGGGATGCCGTAGTTGTCGTTGGCAGCGCCGCCGATCGTGCCGGCGACATGCGAGTCGTGACAGGTCGAGTTCTGATCGCGCTCGGAGTTGCCCACGCCGCACTCGTTAGCGGCGACCCAGTCGCCCTCGTCCTGCGGTTTGGAGAGCTGCCATCTTTGTACTTGACGATGAACCGGTTGTGTGCCTGCTCGCTGACATTGCTGGCGTCGCCAGCAGCATTGTTGTCGGCCAGCGCAATGCTGGGCGTCAACGTGGCAGCGAGTGATGCAGTGAGAAGCACTGAGTTGAGTCCCTCATAGTGGTGTAGCGGGGTGGTCGTGCTGGACAGCAGGGCGGTCACCGCGTGATCCTCGAGTTCATCTTCTACAACTCAC
>NZ_MQVR01000061.1 GCF_001907295.1 Bowdeniella nasicola | reverse complement strand
GCTTCATCACTACAATCATCACAGACCCCATACCGGGATCGGTGGTCTTACTCCATCAGAACGCGTTCACAACCTCACGGGGAACTACAGCTAGCGCGAGGCGCTGCCACTGGCCGCCGGAGAGCCCCGCGCCGTCCCATTGCGGGCCGAGCTGGGCGTCGATGGCGCCGGGCAGGGGAGCGATATAACTCCACGCCTGGGCGGCACGCAGCGCCGCCTCGATCTGATCATCGCTGTGGCGCAGCTGGAGATCGACGAAGCGGCGCACGGTCACTTCGAAGCGCGTGAAGTCCTGAAAGACCATCGCACTGCGGGCGCGCCGGCTCGCTGCATCGCTCGCCTGTCCGATCGCGATTGTGCCGGCGTCCGGCTCCAGGATTCCGCCGAGGAGCTTAGCGAACGTCGTCTTGCCGCTGCCGTTGGCACCAACGAAGGCGACGAACTCGCCGGGTTCGATTCGCATGCTCGCGTCCCTGATGACGGGCGCCTGCGAACCGGGGTAGGTGAAGGTCACGTTGCTAGCAACAAGCGCGTCGGGTCCGCGGCCGGGAGTCTCCGCCTCGCCGGTACGGTCAGAGATATCGGCGACCAGCGACTCGTACTGCGCAATGAACGGGGCACTGGCCATGAGCTCGCCGTAGGCGGCGCCCGCGCCGCGCGTGACGAGCAGACAGCTCAAGACACCCACAATGCCAGCGCCGAGCGTTGCGGTCGATGCGGACGGCGCGACAATGATGGCGGCGAATGCCCCGGCCGCGAGCACGAAGACCGCGAGGCTCGAAATCATCTGAAGGCGGATACCGTGCGCGGTGCCTTGGCGAAAACATCGAACTCCCTGCCGTACAGGTCCGCGAGCTCGTCGTTGAAGGAGTCCCCGTGGCCACCGGACGCGATCTCGGTCGCCGCCGGTTGGAAGTTGACCTGCGCGTGGAGGTATTCCTGTCGGCGATTAATGCCCGCAGCCTCGGGCCAGATCTCGTTTTCGATGCGCGCAAGCCGGGAGTACACGAGGAGGTCGGGCACCATGACGAGTGCGACGAACAGCGAGGCGAGCGGCGAGATCGACCACAGTGAGATGGTCAGGAAGACCACGGCAAAGATCGCCGTCATGACCGAATAGAACGAGCTTGCCTGCCACGCTAGGTTGAACGGGACGGCGTCGCGCGCCGCCCGGATCCGTTCGACGAGCCGATTATCGACGGTCTCCGGCGGCGTGAGCCGCGTGATGAGCCGCGTCAGGTCCCTCGAATAGGACCGGCGCAAATCCAATTGGCTGAGCTGGACGACGTGCCTATTGACGCTCGTGGTTAAGGAGATCACGACGGCGGCGAGCGCCGCCAGGATGATCGGCAGCACCGGCGAAGATCCGGGCTCGAGTGAGGCGATGAGGTACTTCATGACCTCGACCTGCGCGGCAGGCACGAGCGCCACAATGGTCCCGGAGATCAACGTTCCAGCGGAATACCGAGGGGAGTGTTTCCAGGCGTAGGCTACCGCCCGGATTGAGGTCTTCAGCGCAGCAGCGATGGAGTTGGGTGGCTCGGCGTGAGACATAGTGGGTTTTCGCGAAGGCGCCCCGGCCCTTGGTGGGCCGGGGCGAAACAAACTAGACGCCGAGGAAGGCGGCGAGGTCCGCCTTCACCTGCGCGACGCGGCGGGCGGCCGCCTCGCGTGCCTGCGGCACGAGGTCGAGGTTCTGGTTCGGGACCGGTTCAACCGACTCGAGGTAGCACTTGAGCTTCGGTTCCGTGCCCGAGGGACGGACGATCACGCGGTCATTCGCCTCGGTCACGAAGCGCATGCCGTCGGTCGGCGGTAGAGATTCGCTGCCCTCAGCGAGATCGACAGTCTCGACGATGGGGGAGCCGGCGAGTTCGGTCAGCCCCCCGGTGCGGAGCTTGGCCATCGCGTCGGCGATGAGCGAGAGGTCCTTCACGCGAACCGTGAGCGGGTTCGTCGCGTGCACGCCGTGGCGTGCCGAAAGCTGGTCGAGCTGGTCCTCTAGCGTCAGGCCGCGATCGGCGAGATCGGAGGCGAGCAGGCACAGCTTCACCGAGGCGGAGATGCCGTCCTTGTCCCGCACATAGTTCGGGTCGCAGCAGTAGCCAAGCGCCTCTTCGTACCCGAACGTCAGGCCCGGCACCCGCGAGATCCACTTGAATCCGGTGAGCGTCTGGGCGTGCGTGAGGCCATGGGAGGCCGCGATCGCGCCGAGCATCCGCGAGGAGACGATCGAGCAGGCAAGAACGCCCTTGCCGCTCGCTGCCGCGAGGCGCGCGGCCTGCTCACCTAGGAGCTGGCCGACCTCATCACCCGAGAGCTGGCGCCAGCTGCCGGCGCGCGTGGGGATTGCGGCGGAGCAGCGGTCGGCATCCGGGTCGTTGGCGATGATGAGGTCCGCGCCGATCTTCTTCGCCAGGGCGAAGGACAGGTCGAGCGCGCCGGGCTCTTCAGGGTTCGGGAAGTTCACGGTCGGGAAGTCCGGGTCCGGCTCGGCCTGCTCCTTGACCAGGTGCACGTCGGTGAACCCAGCGTCGGTGAGTGCCCGCATACAGGTCTCGGCGCCGACGCCATGCATGGCCGTGAGGACAACCTTGAGCGAGCCGGCCCGGCCCTGCGGGACCATCGACGAGACGCGCGCGACGTAGCGGTCGATGAGGTCCTCGCCGATCGTGTGCCAGCCGTCCTCGGCGCGCTCGATATCGGCGACTCGCTCAACCTTAGCGATCTGCTCGGCAATGCGGGCATCGTGCGGGGAGACGATCTGGGCGCCACGGGCTGTCGCTTCGACCATGCGGCCGCCGAGGTAGACCTTGTAGCCGTTGTCCTGCGGCGGGTTGTGCGAGGCCGTCACCATGACGCCGGCGTCGGCATCGAGGTCGAGGACCGAGAACGCGAGGACCGGGGTCGGCAGGGTGCGAGGCATGAGGTGGGCGATGCCGCCGGCGGCCGTGACGATCGCGGCGGTGTCGGTTGCGAACTGCTTGGAGCCATAGCGGGCGTCGTAGCCGATCGTCACGACGAAACCGTCGCCGATCTCGTTTCGGAGGTAGGCGACGAGGCCCGCGGCCGCACGCATGACGACCGCACGGTTCATCCGGTTGGGGCCGCCACCAAGGGCGCCGCGCAGGCCGGCGGTACCGAACTGCAGGGTGCCGGAGAATCGGTCGGCGAGGTCGGCGCTGGCCGCCTCATCGCCGCCTTCTGCGGCTGCGAGGAGATCGGAGAGCTCCTGGGCGGTCGTCGGGTCCGGATCGTCGTCGATCCAGGCGCGGACGGCTGCGTCGTCGAAGGTAAGGGAAGTCATGACTAGTTCTCCTTTGCCATGGTGGTCACGATGTCGGCGAGCAGTTTCGCGATGCGCGGTCCTGCCGCGCGGCCAGCCTCAAGGACTTCGGTGTGGCTGAGGGGCGTGGGCGAAATACCGGCCGCCGGGTTGGTCACGAGTGAGATGCCGAGGATCTCGAGTCTGGCTTCGCGCGCCGCAATGGCCTCGAGCGCGGTCGACATGCCGACGAGGTCACCGCCGATGATCTTCGCCATCTGCACTTCCGCGGGCGTCTCGTAGTGGGGGCCGCGGAACTGGACGTAGACGCCCTCATCGAGCGTCGAATCGATCGTGCGGGCAAGATCGCGCAGCCGCGGCGAGTACACGTCGGTGAGGTCGACGAAGGTCGCGCCTTCGAGAGGGGAGTCCATCGTGAGGTTGATGTGATCGGAGATGAGAACCGGGGTGCCCGGGCCCCACTCGGCGCGCAGGCCGCCGCAGCCGTTGGTCAACACGAGCGAGGTGCAGCCCGCGGCAGCCGCGGTGCGAACCCCGTGTGCGACGGCGCGCACGCCGTGGCCTTCGTAGTAGTGGGTGCGTGCTCCGAGCACGAGCGCATGGGCGTCGGTGCCCGCGATCTTGATCGAGGTGATCGTGCCGCCGTGCCCGACGACCGCGGCCTTGCGGAAGCCCGGGATATCTTCGGCGGGAACTTCGGCGACGACGTCGCCGAGGAGTTCGGCGGCGCCGCCCCAGCCGGAGCCGAGGACGAGGGCGATGTCGTGCTTGGCAACGCCGGTAGCATACGCGATCGCCTGCGCCGCCTCAGCGGCGAGGGCGCGGGGATCGACGTCAGTGTCATGGTGTGTCATGGCTATATTGTTCCATGGTTGACCCGGGCGCAAGGGGTGAAGAGTTTTGCGACAATGAGTGACGTGACTGTCACTTCTGAACATTCGAGTACTGCTGTTGCCCCCGAATCTCCCGCAGGGGCGCAAGCCTCCGGTTCCTCTCCGGTTCGGGCGGGTTCCCGAGTCGTCATCATCGGTGGTGGTCCCGGCGGCTATGAGGCCGCACTCGTCGCCCGCCAACTCGGTGCCGACGTCACCGTCATCGAAGCGCGCGGCATGGGAGGCTCGGCGGTCCTCACCGATGTCGTCCCCTCTAAGACGCTCATCGCGACGGCCGAGTGGATGACGCTGACCGAATCCGCGGTGGAGCTGGGAATTCATGTCGGCGATGGCCACCCGAGCGTTGACCTCGGCAAGGTCAACGAACGCGTTCGCTCTCTCGCGGCCCAGCAGGAACGCGATATCGCGGGCCGGCTAGAAAAAGAAGGCATCACGATCATCAACGGCCATGGCCGACTCGGTCCCGCGAGCGCGGGCTGCGGCACCCGCCTCGTCTATGTCGACGTCGATGGCAGCGGCGAGGAGATCGAACTCGAAGCCGAAATGGTCCTCATTGCGACGGGCGCGACGCCACGCGAGCTGCCCGATGCGAAACCCGACGGGGAGCGGATCCTTACCTGGAAGCAGCTCTATGAGCTCACTGAACTGCCCGAGCACCTCATCGTTGTCGGCTCGGGCGTTACGGGCGCCGAATTCGCGGGCGCCTACACTCAGCTCGGCGCCGAGGTCACGCTCGTTTCTTCCCGCGTGCGCGTGCTGCCCGGCGAGGACGAGGACGCGGCCACCCTCATCGAAAACGTGTTCAAGCGCCGCGGCATGACGGTCTTGAGCGAATCGCGAGCCCAGTCCGTGACCCGCACCGACGACGGAGTCCTCGTGACGCTCGCCGATGGCCGCGAGATCACGGGTTCGCACTGCCTCATGGCGGTCGGCGCGATCCCGAACACGAAGGGCATCGGACTAGAAGAAGCCGGAGTCAAGCTGCGGGAATCGGGCCATATCGAGGTCGACCGCGTCTCGCGCACGACCGCCTTTCGGGTCTACGCCGCCGGCGACTGCACCGGCGTCTACCCGCTCGCCTCGGTCGCGGCGATGCAGGGCCGTATCGCGATGTGGCACGCGCTCGGCGACGCGGTCTCGCCGCTGTCGCTGACGGCCGTCGCCGCGAATATTTTCACCGCCCCCGAGATCGCGACGATCGGCGTCACCCAGGCGCAAATCGAATCTGGCGAGGTCGACGGGTCGATATCCCGCCTGCCCGTAGCCCGCAACCCGCGCGCGAAGATGCTCGGCATCAAAGAAGGCTTCGTCAAGGTCTTTTCCGATAACGCGACGGGCGTCGTGACCGGCGCGGTCGTCGTCGCGCCGCGCGCCTCGGAACTCATCTTCCCGCTGTCGATCGCAGTCACCCACCGCCTCACCGTCGACGAGGTCGCGAACGTCTTCACGATCTACCCGTCGCTGTCCGGAACGCTGGGGGAGGCCGCCCGCACCCTGCACCACGTCGAGGACGACGATGTCTACTAACGAGTCGCTGCGCCTCCCAGACCCGGCCACGGCCTCGGCCGTGGACCTCACCGCAGCGATGGTGGACATCTACTCGGTCTCCGACCACGAGACGCATCTCGCCGACGAGGTCGAGCGGCACCTGCGCGCGATGGGCCACCTCACCGTCGTGCGCGAGGGTGACGCGATCCTCGCACGCACGAATGCGGGCCGCGCCCAGCGCGTCATCATTGCCGGGCATCTCGATACTGTGCCCGTCGCGAACAATATCCCGCACCGCCGCGAGGTCATTGACGGGGACGACGCGATCTGGGGCCGGGGCAGCGTCGATATGAAATCCGGCTGCGCCGTGCAACTCGCGCTCGCGGCCGAACTCACCGACCCCGCCATCGATGTCACGTGGGTGTTTTACGACCACGAGGAGGTCGACACCGACCGTTCGGGCCTGAAACGCCTCCTCGACATGCACCCCGACCTCACGCGGGACGCCGACTTCGGGATCCTCACCGAACCGACGAGCGCTGCCATCGAGGGTGGCTGCAACGGCACGTTGCGCATCCGTGTCGACGTCACCGGCCGCGCCGCCCACTCCGCGCGCCACTGGATGGGACACAACGCGATCCACGCGGCCGCCGCTATCCTGCAGCGGCTCGCCGACTACGAGCCCCGCACGGTTACGGTCGATGGGCTCGACTATCGCGAATCGCTCTCGATCGTGAAAATCGAGGGCGGTATCGCCAATAACGTCATCCCCGATCACTGCCGGATCTGGATCAACTACCGCTACGCCCCCGATTCCGATGCGGCGGCTGCGCTGGACCGGCTGCGCGCACTCCTCGACGGCGCCGGCGGCACGATCACGTTCGAAGACGCCGCCGACGGCGCCCGACCGGGCCTGACTGAGCCGCTGGCCGCCAGCTTCGTGCGGGCCGCCCAACGGTATGCGGGCGCGAGCGTCGGACCGAAATACGGCTGGACCGATGTCGCGCGGCTCGCGGCCGCCGGAATCCCGGCCGTGAACTTCGGGCCCGGCGACCCGGCGCTCGCGCACACGGATGAGGAGAATTGCCCAATCAGCCACATTGAGGCCTGCCATGCAGCACTGCGGGCCTGGCTCCGGCAAGATGGGGCCCATGGCACCTCGTAGACGCACCTACCGTAAGGGCCCCGTCATGCTGCGGGGTCCCATGGTCCCCACGGAGACCACGGACGCCCGACTCCTCGATCCGGCCCAAGACATCGACTGGTTGCATTCCGACCCCTGGCGGGTCATGCGGATCCAGAGCGAATTCGTCGAAGGCTTCGGCGCCCTCGCCGAACTCGGCCCGGCCGTCTCCGTCTTCGGGTCGGCGCGTACCCCGGAAGGAAGCGCGGAATATGAGCTCGCCGAAGAGGTGGGACGCCGCCTTGCCGAGCGCGACTATGCCGTCATCACCGGTGGGGGACCGGGCGTTATGGAGGCCGCCAATAAGGGTGCGTGCGAAGCCGAAGGCCGCTCGGTCGGGCTCGGCATTGAGCTGCCGTTCGAGCAGGGCTTGAACGAGTGGGTCGATCTCGGCATCAACTTCCGCTATTTCTTCGCCCGCAAGACGATGTTCGTCAAATACTCCGAAGGTTTCATCGTCCTTCCCGGTGGTTTCGGAACGCTCGATGAACTCTTCGAAGCCGCAACGCTCGTGCAGACGAAGAAGGTCCGTTCCTTCCCGATTGTGCTCGTCGGAACCCGGTACTGGGAGGGCCTGCTCACCTGGCTGCGCAACTCGATGCTCGCCGATGGCAAGATCGGCGAAGCCGACCTCGAGCGGCTCCATTTGGTCGACACTGCCGAGGAAGCGGTCGAGGTGATGTGCCAGGCGATCGACGACCTGCGACACCAGGTCCCTACCAGCGACGGGTGGTAGACCCTCGATTCTGAGCCTCGGCCTACACCGTGGTTTAGAATAGAGGTGTCAATCACGTTTTGTGGAAGGATCGTACGCATGGCCGCCATGAAGCCCCGAACCGGGGAGGGACCACTGGAAGTCACGAAAGAAGGCCGTGGCTTAGTCATGAGGGTGCCGCTAGAAGGCGGTGGCCGCCTCGTCGTTGAGATTTCCCAGCAGGAAGCTACGGATCTTCACGCAGCACTTTCCGAAGTGGTCTAACGCGGGCCAACCGCGATCTAGCTGAGCCCTCGCAACTGCGGGGGCTTTGCTCTGCGCCTAGCGCGTCGGTGGACGATTGACCGCGACGAGCAGCCCGTCGCCCGCGCCTATCAGCAGCGGGGTGAGGCGCTCATCGGCGCGCACCGTGCGCACAAGTTCACGCATCCGCACGGTATCGGCATCGCGGCGCGCGGGCTCGGGCACGCGGTCATGCCACAGGGCACCCGCGACGATCAGGAGGCCGCCGGGGCGCAACATGCGGATCGCATGGGTGACGTATTCGGGGGTCTCCTCGGGATCGCCGTCGACGAAGACGAGGTCATAGGCGCCATTGGCGAGCCGCGGCAGCACATCGAGCGCCCGGCCGGAAATCAATCGAGCCTGCGCACTCTTGACCTTCATCGCTCGCAGCACCTGGCGTGCCGCGGACTGGTACTCGGGCTCTACATCGATGGAGGTCAGAACGCCTTCCGGGTCCATTCCGCTCAGCAACCATGCCGCCGAGGTGCCGGTGCCGGTGCCGATCTCCGCGACCGAGTGAGCGCCTGAGGCGCTCGCGAGCGCGCGCAGCGTGGCGCCCATCCCCGTCGAAATGGGGGTGACCCCGAATTCTTCGGCGAGGGTCCGGGCATGCGCAGGCCCGTCCGGTTCCGGAATATAATCTTCGGTAAATGCCCAGCTGAGGGCTTTGTCGACAGAAATGGTGAACCTCCAGTCTCGCCGTTAGCCAAAGTGTATCGAAAAGGTGATGCGGAGCATGCTTTAGGGTGGAGCCATGACACAGCAGCCGCCTTTCGCGCCGCAGAGTCCGCCCATGGGAGAAGACAGCGCGCCCGCGTACTATCCTGCTCCCACGCGGCAGGTCGACGCGTCGCCCTACAGTGTCGGCGCGCCCACCCAGCGCCAACGCCCGAGCCGGCGGAAGGCTCCTGTTGCTGTGTGGCTCATGGCAATCCTGCTTGCCTTCGCGCTCGGTCTCGTTACCGGCGGGATCGGAGCGCGGGAGTATTTCGGCTTGGGGTCGCGCCCGCTCGGATCGCCCTCGGTGAAGGCCACGCTGCCGCCGTCGGTCGCCGCGGCCCAATCGGATATCGGCAAAGTCGCGCAGGCAGTCATTGCCTCGACGGTCTATATCGAATCGTATTCCGGAAACGAAGGCGGCTCGGGAACGGGCTTCATCTACCGCGCCGATGGCGTGATCGTCACCAATGCGCACGTCATCACGCCGACCGGTGAGGTGGCAAAAGAGATCAACGTGACGGTTCCAAGTGGCGAGCGGTTTACGGCCGAGGTTCTCGGCTATACCCATGACTATGACATCGCGGTGCTCAAGATCGATGCGAAAGAGCTATCGGCACTGCCGCTGGCAGACTCCGACACGATCGCCGTGGGGGACCAGGTCGTGGCCGTCGGCGCGCCCTTGGGACTGGCCGGGACCGTGACCACCGGGATTATCTCCGCGACGAACCGGCCCGTGCGCAGCGGTGACGCAGAGATCCAGTCCTTCATCAACGCCGTCCAGACGGACGCGGCCATTAATCCCGGTAATTCCGGCGGTCCGCTCGTCAACATGTCGGGCCAGATGATCGGCCTGAATTCCGCGATCGCGCAGCCGGTGAACTCAAACCAGCAGTCCGTCGGCTCGATCGGTCTCGGCTTCGCGATTCCCTCGAGCCAGGTGAAGCACTCGGCCGATGAGATCCTCGACAAGGGGTATGCGACCTATCCCGTCATGGGGATCATGGTCGACATGTCCGACCGTCGCGCAGGCGCCAAGGTGCTCGAGGATTCCGGTTCCACCAAGGGCATCGTCGCTGGTGGTCCCGCTGATAACGCGGGGCTGAAGGCCGGGGACCGCATCCTGTTTGTCAACGGGAAGCGGATCGGTTCCGTCACCGAATTCATCGTCTACCTGCGCTCGCTACAGGCCGGCCAGGAAGTGGCGATCGTCGCCGAACGCAACGGCGAACAGATCGAAGCGACGATCTCCCTGCAAGAACAGCGCGCGAAGTAGCCGAGGTTACGTCGCCTCGTTATCGAATGGTGCGGGCGCTCCCGGGACGAACTGATACGGGTTCGCCCGGCCGGAACCGCCGGCCATGGACATCGGGGTCGCGGCCGCGAGCGGGCTCGCCGACGCCGCCGGCGCGCCCGGCGCTTGCCGGATCGCGGGGGCCGCGGGAGTCGCAGCTGTCGGGACGGGATCATCACGTAGCGCGTCGCGCACGATCCGGCGCGGATCGTATTGGCGCGGGTCGAGAGATTTGAGGTCGAGGTCGTTAATGTCCGGGCCGAGTTCTTCTTTGACCCGTTCCTTGGCCTGGTTCGTGAAGTCCTTGGCTTGCCGCACGAACCGGCCGAGCTGGGCCGCTGCCTTCGGGAGGTTTTCCGGACCGACAACGATAAGCCCCACCACCATGATGATGAGGATTTCGGTCCCGGACAGCGGCCCCATGGTCTACCTCGGGGACAGTCCGAGCGATCGGCCGGCCAAGCCTCGGGCGCGGTGGCCGAGGCTGTGGGCGAGGTCGGTCAGGGCCTTGGCTGCGGGCGACTCGGGATTCGCGAGCACGATCGGCTCACCGGAATCACCGCCGTCGGCGACGCCCGTATCGATCGGGACCTTCGACTTCAGTTCGACGGGGTAGCCGAGGATCGTCGTGAGGCGCTCGGCGACGGTTTCACCGCCGCCGGAGCCGAAGAGCTCGAGGCGGGAGCCGTCGGCCTGCTCAAGCCAGCTCATGTTCTCCACGACGCCGACGACGTACTGGCGCGTCTGGCCCGCGATCGACCCGGCGCGCTCGGCGACCTCCGCAGCCGCGGCCTGCGGGGTCGTGACGACGAGGATCTCGGCGTTCGGCAGCAATTGGCCGACGCTGATCGCGACGTCGCCGGTGCCGGGCGGCAGGTCGAGCAGGAGGACGTCGAGGTCGCCCCAGTAGACGTCGCCGAGGAACTGTTGGACCGCACGGTGGAGCATCGGGCCGCGCCAGACGACGGCGGAATTATCGGGCACGAACATGCCGATCGAGATGACCTTCACGCCGTTGGCGATCGGCGGGACGATCATGTCGTCGATCTTTTGTGGCGCGTGCGTGACGCCGAGCATGCGGGGGATGGAAAAACCGTAGATGTCGGCATCGACGACGCCGACCTTCAGCCCCTGGTCGGCCATGGCCGCCGCGAGGTTCGCGGTGACCGAGGATTTGCCGACCCCGCCCTTGCCGGAGGTCACGGCGTAGACGCGGGTGAGGTTGCCGGGCTTGGTGAAGGGGATTTCCGGCTCGGGCACGCCGCCGCGCAGTTTCGTGCGCAGTTCCTTCTTCTGCTCCTCGCTCATGACGCCCATCTCGACCTTGCAGCTCGCGGCGCCTTCGACCTTGCGGACGGCTTCGACGACGTCGCCGGTGATCGTGTCCTTCAAGGGGCAGCCGGCGGTCGTGAGGTCGATTCCGACGGTGACGTGGCCCTCGTCATCGACGTCGATCGAGCGCACCATGCCGAGTTCGGTGATCGGTTTTTTGATCTCCGGATCAAGGACAGAAGCGAGTTGTTCGCGGATGGCTTCGATGGTCGGTGGGGCTGCATTCATAGCCCCCATGCTACGTGTCTTTTCCACCCTGGCTAAAGCCAGCCTCATCGGGCTTCGTCTCATCCTCATGATCGCGCGCCTGGAGTTCTTCGAGCATGTCGCGGATCTCCGAGCGGAGGAAGTCACGGGTCGCGACATCGTTCAGCGCGATGCGCAGCGCCGCGAGTTCACGCGCGACGTATTCGGTGTCGGAGAGGTTGCGTTCGGCGCGTTGCCGGTCCTGTTCCGCGGTGACGCGGTCGCGGTCATCCTGCCGGTTTTGCGCGAGCAGGATGAGCGGCGCGGCATAGGAGGCCTGCAGCGAGAGCATGAGCGTGAGGGTCGTGAAACCGAGTTCGACCTTGTCGAAGCGCAGCGACTCCGGCCCCCAGGTATTCCAGCCGAGCCAGGCGAAGACGAAGACCGACAGCCAGATCAAGAATTGCGGCGTGCCGGTAAAGCGCGCGATCGCTTCGGCGACGCGGCCGACGCCCTCGGATTCGAGATCGACCTTGGGCATCCAGCGGCGGCGCCCGGTCAGTGGGGTATCGAGTTTGTCAGCCATCGGCCCACCGATCCATCTCGTCGTCGGTCATCTCATCGTCGGCATCGCGCCAATCCTCGGGCAGCAGATGATCGAGCACGTCGTCGACGGAGACGGCGCCGAGCAGCCGCCCGGCCTCATCGACGACAGGCATGCCCGTGAGGTTGTAGGTCGCGAGCAGGCGCGTGATCGTGCCGATACCGGCGTCGACCTCAAGCGGTTCGACGGAGGTATCGAGGATCGTGCCGACGAGCGTTTGGGGCGGTTCGCGCAGCGCGCGCTGGATATGGACGACGCCCAGGAGTTTGCCCGTCGGCACCTCCAGGGGCGGCCGCACGACGTAGGCCATCGCCGCGAGGGCGGGCGGTACGTCCTGGCGGCGGACGTGGGCAAGGAGGTTCGCGACCGTGGCATCCGGCGGCAAGATCACCGGCTCGGTCGTCATGAGACCGCCCGCGGTGTTGTCCTCGTAGGCGAGCAGTCGGCGCACGTCCGCGGCCTCTTCGGGCTCCATGAGTTCCAGCAACTGGCTCGCGACTTCGGTCGGGAGCTCGGAGACGAGGTCGGCGGCGTCGTCGGGCTGCATGACGTCGAGGACATCGGCGGCGCGGCGCGGCTCGAGAGCCTGCACGATGCCGACGCGGTCTTCTTCACCGAGCTCTTCGAGCACATCGGCGAGCGCCTCGTCGGACATTTCGTGGGCGACCTCAATGCGGCGCTCTTCGGGAAGGTCTCGCACGAGGTCGGCGATATCGGCGGGTTTGAGGCCCGCGAAGGAGGAGATGAGGCTCTTGGCGCCCTGCCGCGCGAGCTGATCTTCCAAGCCGGCGACTTCGAACGGGTCGACGACGACGGAATGGCCGCGACGGAACAGTCCGATCGTGTTTTTGCGGACGACGGCGAGCGCGGTCACGTGCCAGTCGCCGTTGCGCTGCTGTTCGATCGCCACGTCCTTGACGATGCCCTCGCCGGAGCCGTCCTTGAACGTCACCGTCCGCTCGAAGAGTTCGCCCGCGACGAGGGTTTCCACGCTGCGCAGCTGGAAGCGGCGGATATTGAGCAGGCCCGTCGTGATGACGGCGCCCGCGCTGATCGAAGTGACGCGCGTGAGCGGCACGAAGACGCGGCGGCGGCCCGTAACCTCAACGACGAGGCCGATCGCTCGCGGCAGATTGCGCGCATCAAACAGGACAACGACGTCGTGCACATAGCCGACCGCATCGCCCAGCGGATCGAACACAGCCGTGCCGACGAGGCGGGCAACGAAGACGCGTTGCTGGGGGGCGGGCGATGCGACTCTCACGCCCTAAGGCTAATGGAGGAACCCCGCTCGCGTATCGCGGTGCACGCGAGATAATGGAGGTATGCGTACGCCACCTCCGTCCCGAATGCTCACCCCGACGATCCCGCAGGGGGTGGAGCTCGCCTCCTTCGACACCTACCTGGCAGCCCAGGAGGCCGTCGATGCCTTATCGGATGCGCAGTTCCCCGTCCAGCACACGTCGATCATCGGCACGGACCTGAAAATGGTCGAACGCATCATCGGGCGCCTGACCCTGACCCGCGCGTCGATGGCCGGCGCCGGAACCGGCGCCTGGCTCGGCCTCATGTACGGCATCCTCATGTGGATCGTCATGCCCGAAGGCGCGTTTGCGGCGCTCGCGGCAGGCCTCATCATCGGTGTCATCATGGGCGCGGTTTTCGGTGCTGTCTCCTACCTCATGACGCAGGGGCGACGCGACTTCACGTCCTCCTCCCAGGTCGTCGCACAGCACTATGCGGTGATCTGCGACCCCGAGCATGCGGGCAAGGCGCGCGAGATTCTCAGCGAAGCGGGCATTAAAGCGGCGGCCCCGATGTCCTCGACGCCGCCGCCTGCCGTTGATATGTCTCGTCCGCCGCAATACGGCATCCGGCTCGATGAGGACGGCAACCCCATCGAGCACTAAGGGCTAGGACTGCAGCAGTTTCGCCATCCACGCCTCGACGTCATCGGCCGTGCGCGGAATGTCTTCCGATAGCCGCACCGCGCGGTGATCGTCGGTGATGACGATGTCATCTTCGATGCGCACACCGATGCCGCGGTATTCCTCGGGCACGGCGAGGTCATCGGCGTGGAAGTACAGGCCGGGCTCGATCGTGAAGCACATGCCGGGCTGCAGTTCGGCGTCGAGGTACATGTCCTTGCGGGCCTGCGCGCAGTCGTGCACGTCGAGGCCCAGGTGGTGGCTCGTGCCGTGCACCATCCAGCGGCGGTGCAGCTGGCAGTCGGGCTGTAACGATTCTTCGGCGCTGACGGGCAAAATCCCCAGGTCTTCGAGCTCGTGGGCGATGACCTCCATCGCCGCGGCGTGCACGTCGCGGAACTTCACGCCCGTGCCGTGGGCGCGCTCGAGCGCGGCCTCGCAGGCCTTGAGGACCGCGTTGTAGACGCGGCGCTGCGGCTCGGAGAATTTCCCGTTGATCGGCAGCGTGCGCGTGATATCGGCGGTGTAGAGCGAGTCGATTTCGATGCCGGCGTCGATGAGGACGAGTTCCCCGTCGTTGACCTTGCCGTTATTGGCGGTCCAGTGCAGGGTGTTGGCGTTATTACCCGCGGCCGCGATCGTGTCGTAGCCGACCGCGTTGCCTTCTTCGCGGGCCTTCGCACCGAACGCGCCCTCGAGCACGCGCTCGCCGCGGTGGTGGGTGGTGGCTCGCGGCAGGGAGCGGATCATGTCTTCAAAGCCCTCGGCGGTCGCGGCGACGGCGAGCTTCATCTGCTCGATTTCCCACTCGTCCTTGATCAGGCGGGCTTCGGACAGGGCTTCGGCCAGGGCCTCGTCGACCTCGCTGGCGGCGGCCTGGCCGACCTCGGAGCGAACTTCGGCGACGAGCGCGGAGACCTGATCGGAGGCTCCGGGTACGACGCGCAGCTGGACCTGGCCCGCGTCTTTGGAGATCGCGTCCTTCAGCTCATCGATATGGACGGTGCGCACGCCGGTCGCGGCGGCGATGTATTCGAGCGTCGGGCGGGCTCCGACCCAGAATTCGCCGTAGCGGGAGTCGGCAAAGAACTGGTCGGTATCGCGCGAGGCGCAGGGGTGGAAGTAGATCGTGGCCTCGTGGCCACCGTCTTCGTTCGGGTCGAGCACGAGGACCGCGTCGGGCTCGAAGTCGGTGCCCGTGCCGAGCATGTGGGCGAAGGCCGAGTGCGGCCGGTAAGGGTAGTCGGTGTCGTTGCTGCGGACCTGCAGGCCGCCGGCGGGGATGATCAGGCGGTCGCCGGTGAAGAGCTCGGAGATCTTATCCCGGCGCACCTTCGCGAACGGGGCGGAAGCGTTGGGCTCGGGCAGCGTGGTATCGCGCGGCGCCCAGTGCTGGGTCATGAACTCGCGGAAGACATCGGAGGTGGGTCGCTGGGAACGGTTGTTTCCGCGGGATTCGAGGCTCTGATTCTCGGGCGTAGCATCATCTGTAGTCATAGCCCCAATTGTGCACTACCTGGAATACTGGTGTGCTGTGACCCTGCGAATCGACCCCCACGCCCACACGACCCACTCCGATGGCACCGACAGCGTGCGCGGGCTGCTGCAGGCGGCCAAGGACGCGGACCTAGACATCGTGGGAATTACCGACCACGACACGGTGGCCGGGTGGCAGGAGGCCGAGGCGCTCGCGCCCGAGATCGGGATCGGGGTGTTGCGGGGCGTGGAGATTTCCTGCCGGGCCGATGGCATCACCGTCCACCTGCTGTCGTTCTTGCACGACCCGCAAAACCGGGAGCTCGCGGACGTCTTCGAATCCTCGCGCGCCGAGCGGCTCTCGCGCGCTAAGGCGATCGCGGATCGGCTCGCACGAGATTTTCCGATCAGCTGGCAGGACATCGTCGCGCATGCCGGGACAGGTGCGACGATCGGGCGGCCGCATCTCGCCGATGCGCTCGTGCGCGCGGGCGTCGTGCCGGATCGCTCGGCGGCCTTTGATCAGCTGCTGCACCCGAGTTCGCCCTATTACGTTCCGTACGTCTCGCCGCATCCCGTCGAGGTGACCGCGCTCGTGCGAAAAGCCGGGGGAGTGCCGGTGCTCGCGCATCCGCGCGCCTATCAGCGCCAACGCCGGGTCCTTGGCGTCGACGTGATCGAACAGATGTCACATGCTGGATTGTTTGCACTTGAGGCCGATCATCGCGATCATGGACCTGCTGCCCGCGACGAAGTCAAGGATCTGGCCCGTCGACTCGGCTTGCGAGTGAGTGGTGGCAGCGATTATCACGGCAGCGGAAAACCGAACCGGCTGGGAGAAAACCTCATGGCCGCCGATGTGCTGCAAGCGATGGAGGAAGAGGGCTACATGAGCGTGGTGCGTCCGTGAGCGCCTACCTTGACGTGACGTTGTTGATGACAACGTTCTTGACGCTGTTCGTCATTATGGACCCGCCCGGGCTCGTTCCGGTCTACCTCGCGCTGACCTCGACGCAGACCTCCAAGCAGCGCAAGGTCGCGGCCCTGCAGGCGACCATCACGAGCTTCGGCGTCATGGCGACGTTCACGGTCTTCGGGCAGTACATCCTCAAGTTCCTCCACATCTCGCTGCCCGCGCTCCAGGTCTCTGGCGGCCTGCTCCTGCTCATCGTCGCGATGCAACTGCTGGCCGGTAAGGACGGCGGCGGCGAGTCGGAGAGCGCGACGAAACAGAACGTCGCGCTCGTCCCGCTCGCGACCCCGCTCATGGCCGGGCCCGGGTCGATCGTCGCGATCATGGTCGCGGCGCAACGCTCGGAGGGGACGATCGCCTCGTGGAGTGCGATCGGGATCGCGCTCGTTGCCATTCACCTCGTGCTGTGGATCTCGATGCGCTTTGCCGACATCATCCACAAGGTCCTCGGGCCCGACGGCACGCTGCTCGTCACTCGCCTGGCCGGCATGCTGCTCGCCGCGATCGCCGTCGAGATCCTCGTGGCCGGTATCTTCGCGTTTATCGACGCGCACCTCTAGCCCGGCCCTGGGCGATCGCGAGGCCGATCCCGATGAGGAGCCAGATCGCCCCGACGCCCTGCGCGAGCGCGGCCGCATGGGCGAGCACGTAGAGCAGGACGGCGAGGTCGCAGGCGAGGTCGGCGATATCCGGCTCTTCAGAGTTGAGTGTGGGCGCGCCGATCGGGCAGGGGTGTTGGGGATAAGCATCGAGGTCCCTGATGATGAGTGGACTTTAACCCCCC
>NZ_MQVR01000060.1 GCF_001907295.1 Bowdeniella nasicola | reverse complement strand
TGGGCTTCCGGAACCTGAGCCACTACATCGCCCGCAGCCTCCTCGAGGCCGGCGGATTCAAACCCCGACTACACCCTCGATTGTGAAGAGCCGCTTAGCCGCATCGAATTCCAACGGCTCGCTGCGCCAGCGCAGTGCCGTCGAGCCCTTGGCAGGCACGAAGGCCGCTTGCAGTGTGGAGTTGGGTCCACCCGAGTAGTACGAGGCGGTAGCCTTGCCGTTCTTCACCGGGGTGGAAGCCCGGGAGCGAGAGGTTCAGCGTGCCGTTGACGCTATCGTCGTGTGTATCGAAGGTAAACCTCGTCAGTCGACCATCTTCCCGACCCGTCGTCGTTCCTGCGGTGGGCGCTGCGGTGAAGGTATAAGGGGTCTTGGGCTTGCCGTCGGCGGCTTGCGCGAAGGCCTCCTCAACCGGCCGGAAAACAGCGTGGCGTTGTGGGTGTGATCGCCCGGGTAGACCGCGAGACTGCGCAGGGCAGGATCGGCAGATGAGAACATCCGGCTAGTAGTCCAGCTCTCGCCCGGCTTGTGGAAACCGAGCGCTTCGGCACGGCCCGGCCCCTTCACACCGAGAAGGTCGAGGTAGACAACCTGGTCGCGGAATTTCTCAGCCGGCACATCGGCATCGGCACCAAAACCGATCCAGATGGGTTCGTGGTTTCCGATCGGCAGCTGCGGAGCCATGTACCAGGTCTGACCGGCGGCGTTCAGGAAGCTGAAGGCCGGATCATTCGGGATAGTGAACATGAACTGCTGAGCGCCGGTATTGCCGTTGTAACCGGTACCCGAGTAGATCACGTGAGAATCCAGCGGGTTGACATAGTCGCTGGTTCCGCTCACCTTGCCTTTACTGGTGAGCGTTAACTCGCCATTGGAATTAGGAAATCTGCGGGGAGTCGATGTGGCCGGCAGTGGCGATCGGCTTGCCGTCATCGGGGCCCGCGCTGGCCGCGGGCAGGAAACCCGCAGACGCGACTGCCAGGGCGCCCAGCGCCGCTAGGACGCGGCGCGACCGGGCGCGAGGGGAAGCAAGTGTCGTCATGATGCACTTTCTGACACGGCGATAGAAACGAAGCAATGCTATCGATACTCATTCCCATTTGCTACTTCCGTTCACTCTCTGGCACGATGTGCCGCCCCGACCCGGATGGGACGAGGCGGCACATCATGAGCGCGCGGCCTAAGCAGCGCCGATATTGAGGCTTGCTCCCGGGATTGCGGCCAGAAGCTCGCGGGTGTATTCCTGCTTGGGATCGTTAAAGACCTCGTCAGTTGTGGCGTATTCGACGATCTTGCCCTGCTGCATCACCGCGACATCGTCAGCGAGCTGACGCACGACCGCGAGGTCATGGGTGATGAACAGGTAGGACAGCGATAGCTCGGCCTGCAGGTCGTTGAGCAGCCGCAGGATCTGGTCCTGCACGAGCACGTCAAGCGCACTGACAGCCTCGTCGCAGACGACGAGTTCGGGGTTGAGTGCGAGAGCGCGCGCGATGGCGACACGCTGGCGCTGGCCACCCGAGAGCTCATTCGGGTAGCGCTGCATCGCCGACTTCGGCAGTGCGACCATCTCGAGCAGGTCCGCGACGCGCTTCGCCCGTTCCGACTTATTGCCAACCTTGTGCACCCGCAGCGGCTCTTCGATGATCCGATAGATCGAGTACATCGGGTCGAGCGAGCCGTAAGGGTTTTGGAAGATCGGCTGCACGCGTCGCCGGAACCTAAACAGTTGGGATTTGCTCAGTTCCCCGACGACGGTACCGTCAAAGTCGACCTCGCCCGATGTCGGTTCGAGCAGGTTCAGCACGATGTTCGCGACAGTGGACTTGCCGGACCCAGACTCCCCCACCAGCGCCATCGTCGTGCCGCGTCGAATGTTAAACGACACGTCATCGACGGCCTTGAACTCCGAACCCTGGCCGGGGAGCTTGCCGCGGATCTGGAAGACCTTCGTCAGGTGACGGACCTCGAGGAGGTTCTCTTTCAGCTCGGTGGCATCCAGATGTTGCTGGGCATGGATCTCCGCGCGCGCCTTGGCGGACTGGATCCGCTTGGATGCGAGCGAAGGCGCTGCCTGAACGAGGCGCTTGGTGTACGGGTGCTTGGGATCCTGCAGGATCTCAAGCGCGGGACCCGATTCGACGACGCGTCCGCGGTGCATCACGACGAGGTGCTCGGCACGCTCGGCGGCGAGCCCCAGGTCGTGTGTGATGAACAGGACGGCCGTACCCATCTCGGCAGTGAGGTGCTCGAGGTGGTCGAGGATCCGGCGCTGGACGGTGACGTCCAGAGCGCTCGTCGGCTCATCGGCGATGAGGAGCTTCGGCCGGTTGGCTAAGCCGATCGCGATGAGTGCACGCTGGCGCATGCCGCCGGAAAACTCGTGCGGATACTGTCGGGCGCGCCGTTCCGCATCGTCAAGACCCGCATGTCCGAGAGTCTCGATGACTCGCGCGTCAAGGTCCTTGCGGTCGACGCCGTTGGCACGCAACGCCTCCTTGACCTGGAAGCCGATCTTCCACACCGGGTTGAGGTTGGACATCGGATCCTGGGGCACGAGGCCGATATTCGATCCGCGCAGACCGACGGTCTGCTTCGGACTCATTTTGACGACATCCTTGCCTTCGAAAAGGATCTTGCCGCCGACGACCTTGCCGGTACCGGGCAGCAGGTCGATGATCGCGTGGGCGAGCGTCGACTTACCGGAGCCGGACTCACCCACGATCGCGACATGCTGACCGGGGTAGATCTTGAGGTTTGCTTTGCGAACCGCGGGCACCATACCCGTCGAGGAGCGGAAGGCGACTTCCAGGTCCTGGATATCGAGTAGCGGTTCCATCTCGTGAGTCGTGTCTGTCATCGGTTTCGCGCCTTCGGATCGAGGGCGTCGCGCACAGCGTCGCCCATCATGATGAAGCTCAGAACGGTGGCTGCCAGGAAGCCTGCCGGATAGAACAGCACCGAGGGCGCCGTTCGCAAGGCTGCCTGCGCCTTGTTGATGTCCGCTCCCCAGCTGACAACCTCCGTTGGGAGACCAAGGCCAAGAAAGGACAACGTTGCTTCGAGCACGATGAAAATACCGAGCGAGACCGTCGCGGTCACGATGATCGGCGCCGCCGCGTTCGGCATGATGTGGCGCATCAGGGTCGCCATCTTGGGCGCACCGATCGCTGTCGAGGCCGTGACGAACTCTTCGTTCTTCACGCTCATCACCGCTCCGCGCGTGATGCGGGCGATCTGCGGCCAACCGAACAGCGTTAGGACAATCACGACCATGGTGGTCGAGCGGTACTGCTTGAACACCGACATGACGACGATGGCGGCGAGCACGAGCGGGATCGCGAAGAACACGTCGGTGATGCGAGCGAGCACGGAGTCGAGCCAGCCCCCGAAGAAGCCGGCGAGCGCTCCGATCAGCGCACCGAGCAGGGTGACACCAAGCGTGGCAAAGACGCCGACCATCACCGAAGCGCGAGCACCGTAGATCGCTCGGGCGTAGATGTCGCAGCCCTGTCGGTCGAAACCGAACGGATGACCCGACTGCGGCTTGCCGTAGGAATTGCTCAGCTGACATGCGGCCGGGTCGACCGAAGTAAACAGCTGCGGCACGGCCGCGAGCGCGATCATGAGCAGAATCAGGGCCGCCGCAATCCAAAAGAGCGGACGGCGACGCAGCGAATGCCACGCTTCGGACCACAGCGAAGTCGGAGCGCCATCGGTCTGAACGGCATCCACGGCACCAAGGCCGGTCTCATCTTCGTCCGCGACGAACCGCTCCTGAGCGGGAGCCTTCGAAAACACAGCGGGCCGATCGATTTCGGGGAAGAGCTGATCGAGCGCTTCCTCTTCGTGCGGCTCGGCGATGCCGGGGTCGAGATCGTGCGGATCGTGACCGAGAGCATCGGCGCCTAGGGGATCAATTGAGCGATGATCATTTGGCATAGCGAATCCTCGGGTCAAGCAGGGCGTACAGCAGGTCAACGAGCAGGTTCGCGAAGATGTAAATCAACACGAGGACTGTCGTAAACGACACGACAGTGACTGCTTCGGACTGTTGGATGGCTCTAAAGAGCGTGCCGCCAACGCCGGGAATGTTGAAGATACCTTCGGTCACGATCGCACCGCCCATGAGAGCACCGAGGTCGGCGCCCAGGAAGGTAACGACCGGGATCAGAGAGTTGCGCAGCACGTGCACAATCATGACGCGGCCGCGGGAGAGCCCCTTTGCGGTCGCGGTCCGCACGTGGTCTGCGGAAGCGATTTCCGCAACGGAGGTGCGCGTCAGGCGAAGCACGTAGGCAAACGACACAGCGCCGAGCACGATCGCCGGCATGAGCAGCGTCATGAAGGAATGATCGCCACCGACTGTGGGTTTGAGCCACCCGAGTTTGACGCCAACAACGAACTGCATGACGAAGCCGATCACGAAGGTCGGGACCGCGATGACGACGAGCGAAATCACGAGGACGGTCGCATCGAAGATGCCGCCCTTACGCAGGCCTGCGATGAGGCCAAAGGCGATGCCGAAGAAGGCTTCAATGGCGAGTGCCATCAAACCGAGCTTGATCGTGACGGGGAAGGCCTGGGCCATGACCTCGCTTACGGGACGGCCTGAGAAGGTGGTCCCAAAGTCAAGCTGGAAAACGTTTTTCAGATACAAAACGTACTGCACGAAAAACGGCTTATCGAGGTTGTACCTCGCGCGGAGTTGGTTGGCGACGGATTCGGGAAGTCCGCGATCGCCGCCGAGGGCTTGGATCGGGTCACCCGGCATAGCGAAGACTAGCGCATAGATGAGGAGGGTGGCACCGAGGAAGACGGGGATGAGCTGTAGCAGTCGACGTCCCACGTAGTAGAGCATGAGATCTCCTTGCACGTGCGGGTGGGAGCGAGACCAATTGGCCTCGCTCCCACCGTGATGAGACGGACTACTTCTTCGTGACGTTGTAGAGCAACGGCACCGAGTTCCATCCGAACTTAACGTTGTCCACGGTCTCGGCCCAGCCACCGGTCACATTGGAGTACCACAGCGGGATGGAGGGCAGATCCTTGAACAGCACTTCCTGTGCCTTCTGGAAGGACTTATTGGCGTCCTCCACGCTACTGGCGGCGGAGCCTTCGCGCAGCAGTTTGTCGAACTCTTCTGAGCTGTAGTCGGAGTCGTTCGAGCCGGCGCCGGTGCCATACAGCGGGCCGAGGAAGTTGAACAGGCCGGGGTAGTCAGCCTGCCAGCCAGTGCGGAACGCGCCGGTGATCTTACGCTCGGTCACGTCCGTACGGAGCTCAGCGAACTTGGGGTAGGGGTTACCGACCGCTTCGATGCCGAGCGTGTTCTTAATCGAGTTCGCGACCGCGTCGACCCAGGCCTGGTGGCCGCCGTCGGCGTTGTACGCGATGGTGAACTTGCCATCCCACTTGGAGATCTCGTCGGCCTTGGCCCACAGTTCCTTGGCCTTGGCTTTGTCGAAGTTCAACACGTCAGAGCCGGGAACCGACTCCGACCAGCCCTTGATGACCGGCGAGGTGAAGTCCTTGGCCGGAGTACGGGTGCCGTTGAAGATCGCCTTGGTGACCTCCTCGCGGTTGATGGCGTGAGAGATCGCCTGGCGGCGCAAGACGCCTTCTTCACCTTCGAAATGCGGGGTCTTGCCCGCGACGGTGATCGACTGGAAAATTGCGGCCGCCTGGTTCACCGCACGGTCACCGAGCTCGTTTTCGAACGTCGGCAGAGCCGAGTCCGGGATCGCATCGATGACATCGAGGTTGTTGGCGAGCAGGTCGTTGTAGGCCGCTTCCTGCGTGTCGTAAATCTTGATCGTGACGCCGCCGTTCTTGGCCTTGCGCTCACCGGAATAGTCCTCGTTCGGAACCAGATCCACCTTGACGTTATGTTCCCACGCGCCTTCCTTGGCGAACTTGTAGGGGCCGTTGCCAATCGGGTTTTCTCCGAAGGCGTCCATGTTGTCGAAGGCCGACTTGGGAAGCGGGTAGAAGGCGGAGTAGCCCAGGCGCAGCGGGAAGTCGGCCTCGGGCTGCTTCAGAGTGACCTTAAACGTCGTCGCATCGACAACCTCGAGGCCCTTGAGGTCCTCGTTGTTGGTTTCCGAGAAGCCCTCGATCGGCTCGAAGAAGTAGGACGAGAGCTGAGCGTTGTCGGCCTTCGCGCCATAGTTCCATGCCTTGACGAAGGACTCGGCATCAACCGGATCACCGTTGGTGAACTTCAGGTCTTTCTTCAGCTTGATCGTGTAGACTTTGGAATCTTCGGTCGCGATGTCTTCGGCAACAGCGTTCTGCGGGGCGCCTTCGGCGTCGTAGTACACAAGGCCCTCGAACATGAGGTCGAGGATCTTGCCGCCACCGACCTCGTTGGTGTTGGTCGGGATCAGCTTGTTCTGCGGCTCGGTGCCGTTAACGGTAACGATGCCGGTCGTAGCCTCGCCGCCTCCGGTTCCACCGCCCCCGGCGGGTGACGTCGTGGTGTTGGTGTCGGGCGAATTTCCACCGCACGCAGCCAGCAGCAGCGCGGCTGACGCGATGGCGGCGAGGGCAGAATGACGACGTAGTGTCACGTTCGGCCTCCCTTTCATTGTTGGGCCCGGGCAGTGCGCCGGGTCACATCCGATTGTCGGTAGAGTATCCCAGGTCACTAAGCCGGGTAAACGGAAAGCAAGAGACGTAACCACATTGTGACCCTGCGTGTGCCGTATCGTGACCTTGGCCAAGAAATATCTAGGGCTTTTGGCATAGACCACTAATGGTGCTGACCTCGATGCGGACTAGTGTGTCCATTATGTCGACTACTACGTACTCCCCGGTCCTTGCCGATGTTGCCCTCCCGAAAGCCACGACGACGGGTGGGGCGTGGGCCCGCACGCTGGGCCTCATCACGGCGGGGATCGCACTGACCGCGCTCTTCGCCCGCATTGAGATCCCGATGTGGCCCGTACCGATCACCGGGCAGACGCTTGCCGTGCTGCTCGTCGGCGCCACCCTCGGAATGCGCCGGGGCGCTGCCGCGATGGCGGGGTACGCCGCGGTCGGGCTCGCGGGGTTGCCTGTCTTCGCGGGCGGCGCGGGCGGCCCCCAGATGGTGGCGGCACCGAGTTTCGGTTTCATCCTCGGCTTCATCCCCGCCGCCGCTCTGATTGGCTATCTGTCCGAGCGCACGTGGGACCGCAAGCCTGTGCTCGCCATCGCGGGCTTTGCGCTCGCCACGGTCGTCCCGTTCCTTGTCGGCGTGCCCTACATGGGCGTCGTGTTGAGCTCCCTCGGCACGCACGTGACGTTCGGCCTGCTGATGGAATACGGCGTTACGCCCTTCCTTGTCGGCGGCGCGATCAAGTGCGCGATTGCCGCAGCGCTGCTGCCGCTGGCCTGGAAGTTCCTCGGGCGGCCGAGCGCCGACGCCTAGCAGAGCTGATCGGCGAGGAGCTCGGCGACCTGAATCGTGTTGAGGGCCGCGCCCTTGCGCAGGTTGTCCCCGGAGACGACGAGCGCGAGGCCGCGGCCCTCCGGCACGGACTGGTCCTGGCGGATGCGTCCCACAAGCGAGGGATCGACCCCGGCCGCGGCGAGCGGCGTCGGAACGTCCACGAGTTGCACGCCCGGGGCGTCGGCGAGGAGTTCGGCGGCGCGCTCGGGAGTGATGGCCCGGGCAAATTCCGCGTTGATCGTGAGCGTGTGACCCGTATAGACCGGCACGCGCACGCACGTGCCCGCAACGGCGAGGTCGGGGATCGACAGGATGCGCCGCGACTCGTTGCGCAGCTTTTGTTCCTCGTCAGTCTCCCCCGTTCCGTCGTCGACGAGGGCGCCCGCCAGCGGGACGACGTTGCAGCCGATCGGTGCGACGTAGACGTTCGGGTCGGGCAGCGTGATGGCATCGCCGTCGGTGACGAGCGCGGCTGGGTCCGCGGCAAGTACCGCCTGTAGCTGACCCGTGAGTTCCTGGACACCGGCGAGCCCCGAGCCGGAGACGGCCTGGTAGGACGAGACGATCAGGCGCGTGAGGCCCGCATCGTCGTGCAGGACCTTGAGGACCGGCATCGCGGCCATCGTCGTGCAGTTCGGGTTTGCGATGATGCCCTTGGGGCGGTTGGCTAGCGCCTCGGGGTTCACCTCGGCGACGACGAGGGGGACGTCGGGATCCTTACGCCAGGCCGACGAGTTATCGACGACGATCGCGCCAGCGGCGGCGAATTTCGGCGCGTATTCCTTCGACGTTGCGCCCCCGGCGGAAAACAGCGCGATATCGATGCCGGATAGGTCGGCCGTCGCGACATCCTCGACGGTGATGTCGCGTCCCCGGCAGTACAGCGTCTTTCCGGCGGAGCGGGCCGAGGCGAAGAACCGGATCGTCGTCGCGGGAAAATCTCGCTCGGCGAGCAGCGTGCGCATGACTTCGCCGACCTGGCCGGTCGCGCCCACGACTGCGAGGGTGAGGTTCGTGCTCATCGTCCAGTTCCTCCATATACGACGGCTTCGGTAGCTGAGGCGTCGAGGTCGAATGCCGTGTGGACGGCCGTCAGCGCCGCCGGCAGATCTTCGATCGCGAGGACGACGGAGATGCGGATCTCCGAGGTCGAGATCATGTGAATGTTGATGCCCGCATCAAACAGTGCGCCAAACAGAGTCGCGGAGATGCCAGTGTGGGTTCGCATTCCGGCGCCAACGAGGGAGAGAATCCCGATGGATTCGGTGTATTTGACGCCCGTAAACCCGAGGTCGTCTTCCGCTGCCTGCAGCGCCTGCATCGTCGACTTGGCCTGTTCAATCGGCAGCGTGAACGAGATATCGGTGCGCGCCGAGTCGGGGGACACGTTCTGGACGATCGTGTCAACGTTCGCACCGGCGTCGGCACAGACGTGGAAGATACGGGCGGCGACGCCGGGACGGTCGGGGCAGCCGAGCACCGTGATCTTTCCTTGTGAGGCGTCATGGGCGACGCCCGCGATGATGGGATCTTCCATGGGGTTCTCCTCGGTGGGGTTACGCACCCAGGTGCCCTCCTTGTCGGAAAACGAGGAGCGCACGTGGAGCGGAACGTTATAGCGGCGGGCGAATTCGACCGCGCGCAGGTGCAGGATTTTTGCGCCGTGGGCGGCGAGTTCGAGAGTCTCGTCGGTCGTGATGAGCGGGATGCGGCGCGCCTTCGGCACGACGCGAGGGTCGGCGGTGAAGATGCCGTCGACGTCGGTGTAGATCTCGCATACCGCAGCCTTGAGCGAGGCGGCGAGCGCGACGGCGGTCGTGTCGGAGCCGCCGCGCCCGAGCGTCGTCACGTCGTTGTCGTCGTTGACTCCCTGGAAGCCTGCGACGATCGCGACGCCACCTTCGTCGAGTGTGCGCTTGATGCGTTCGGGCGCCATCTTCTTGATTTGGGCGCGGCCGTAGGCGGTGTCGGTGAGGACGCCGGCCTGCTGGCCGGTGTAGGAGCGGGCGGGCACGCCGCGGGCGGAGATCGCCATGGCGAGCAGGGACATCGAGATGCGTTCGCCGGCGGTCAGGAGGATATCCATCTCGCGGGCGGGCGGGTCGTCGGTGATCGAGGCCGCGAGATCAAGGAGTTCGTCTGTCGAGTCACCCATCGCCGAGACCACCACGACGACATCGTTTCCGGCACGCTTCGTCGCGGCGACGCGATCGGCGACGCGCGCGATGCCCGCGGCGTCTGCGACCGAGGAGCCACCGAACTTTTGGACGATTAAGGCCATGATACCCTTCCTAGTGGTCGAGTAATGATGCTAGGACGGGGCTCTCCCCGAGTCATCCGTCGGACCACCATGTGGGCACTTTAAGCGGTTTTTCAGCAAAACTGGCTACAACCGACGCCGTCCTTCGAAGGCTCGACCGAGCGTGACCTCGTCGGCGTATTCGAGGTCGCCGCCGACCGGCAGGCCCGAGGCCAGGCGGGAGACGGGAATGTCGAGGCTGCGCAGCATCCGCGCGAGATAGGCTGCCGTCGCCTCGCCTTCGATATTGGGGTCGGTCGCGATGATGACCTCGGTGACGTCGGCGCCCGTGAGACGCGTCATGAGGTCCTGGATACGCAGGTCCTGCGGGCCGATGCCGTTGATCGGGTCGATCGCGCCGCCGAGCACGTGGTAGCGGCCCCGAAATTCGCGGGTGCGTTCGATGGCCGCGACGTCCTTGGGTTCTTCCACGACGCAGATGATGTCGTCGCTGCGGCGCGGGTCGGAGCAGATCCGACACAGTTCGCTTTGCGCGACGTTTCCGCACACCTCGCAAAAGTGCACTTTGTCTTTCATGTCGCGGATAGCCGCGGCGAGGCGTTCGGCCTGGTCCCGTTCGGTTGCCAGGAGGTAGAACGCGATGCGCTGTGCGGATTTCGGTCCGACGCCCGGGAGCTGGCCGAGTTCATCGATGAGGTCTTGCAGGGCCCCGTCATAGATCGCCATTACGCCTCGTTAATCTCCTCGATCACGACGCCACCGAGTTCGGCCTTGAGCAGTTGGACGCCCGAGAGTTCTGCATCCGCATCGTCGACGATCTGGTCATCGGCACTGGCGCCGCCGTATTCATCATTGGAGGGATCGGGAGCGTCATCGCCGACTTCTTGGGCCTGCGGCTCGCTCGACCCGGCAATCGGCGAACGCAGGTCGGGCACCTGCGCTTCAGGCTGCGCGGCGGCGGTCTGCTCGCCCGACTCGGTGATGTGGTCGGGCGGGAACGGCACGCCCGGCATCGGCACCGAGGGTGCCTTGCGGGCTTCCGGCCGTTCGGTCCGTACCGCGCCGGGTATCGGGACGCCGGGCGCCTGTTGCTGCACCTGGGGTCTCGACGGCGCTGCCTCTTCCTGCGGCGCCGCCTGCGGGCGAGGCGCGGGTTCGTCGCGCTTCGGCTCGGGCTCAGGTTCCGGCTCGGGCTCGTTGCGGGGCTCTGGCTGCGGCGAGGGTGAGGGCTCTGCCGCAGCGCGCTGGGGCTGGCCATCGCCCGAGGCACCGTGGACCTTCACGCGCAGGCCAACCGCTTGGAAGATCGCTTCCGAGAGGTTGTCGGCATGCGCGCCGTTTGCGAACCGCTCGCGGAGCGGGTCGATCTGGAACAGCACCGGGACGCTCTCTCCCGAAACTGCGCCGATGACGGCATGGTCCTGCACGAGGGTCCACGTGACACGGCTGATGCCTTTGAGTACCTCGAGAACTTCGTTCCAGCGGCGGCGCAGCATATCGGCGTCGTCGGAGGCTGGGGCAGGCTTGGCCGGCTCCGGCTGCGGTTCGGTCTTCGGTTCCGCCGGTTTCTCCTCGCGACGTTGCTGTGGCTGTTGCGTGGGGACCTGCGGCACTGCGGGTGCCGGTTTTTCCCGCTGCGCGGGGACGACCGGCTCACTACTCGTCGGCTGATCGGCCTCACGTTGCGCGGGAACCGGCGTCGGGGACGGCTGCTGCTCACGAACCGGAGATGCCTGTTCGGCTTCCTTCCCGAACCGCGGAAGCTTCGGCAGGGGCCGGTCGGCGGGCGGCGCAGTGCGCCCCTGGCTCGGCGCCGGATTCGGCTGCGGGGTGTTCGCGGCCGCTGGTTCTGCGGTCGGCTGCGACTGCGCGAGGATGAGGCGTGCGCAGAGCAATTCGAGCTGCAAGCGGGGCGAGGTTGCGCCCGTCATGTCGACGAGGGCATCGTGCACCGCGTCCGCTGACAGGGACGCCCTACGCCCACCCAGCTGCGTCGCTTGCTGCGCCATGCGCTCAAGCTGGTCCTCTGGTACGCCGTGGATCGCATCCCGTCCGGCATCGCCGGCGACGGCGAGGACAACGAGGTCACGCAGTCGCTGCAAGAGGTCTTCCGTGAAACGTTTCGGGTAGTGCCCGGATTCGACGACGTGGTCGACGACGCGGAAGAGCGCGGCGCCATCGATGCCGGCCATTGCACCGACCGCATCATCGAGCAGTCCCGCCGACGTGTAGCCAAGCAGTTGCACGGCGCGCTCGTATTCGATTGTTCCGTCGATCGCGCCCGCCATGAGCTGGTCGAGGACGGACAGAGAATCGCGAACTGACCCACCGCCAGCACGAACAACAAGCGGGACGACGCCCTTGTCGATCGAAATGTTCTCGGCCTCGCACAGCTGATTGAGGTAGGCGGCAAGCGCCTCGGGCGGGACGAGACGGAACGGGTAGTGGTGGGTCCGCGAGCGGATCGTTCCGATAACCTTTTCGGGCTCGGTCGTGGCGAACACGAACTTCACGTGCGCGGGAGGTTCCTCGACGAGTTTGAGCAGCGCGTTAAAGCCCTGCGGCGTCACCATGTGGGCCTCGTCGAGGATGAAGATCTTGTACCGGTCACGCGCCGGAGCGAAGGCCGCCCGTTCGCGCAGCTCTCGGGCATCGTCGACGCCATTGTGGGAGGCCGCGTCGATTTCGACGACATCGAGGGAGCCGGGGCCGCCGCGTGCCAACTCCACGCACGACGGGCACACGCCACACGGGGTGTCTGTCGGCCCCTGTTCGCAGTTCAAGCAGCGCGCGAAAATGCGAGCCGAGGTGGTCTTACCGCAGCCGCGTGGCCCGGAGAACAGGTACGCGTGAGAAACTTTTCCGGCCCGCAGCGCAGCGGTCAGCGGCACGGTGACATGTTCTTGGCCGATGACTTCGGCGAACGTCTCGGGGCGGTATCGGCGGTACAGGGCGGTGCTCACCCTTGAAGCATATGGGCAAGCTCGGACGGCGTCAGGTCGGTGGGGAAAACATGAAGGACCCCCACGCACCCGCCAGAGCTCACTTACCCTTGCTGCATTCCTGCCCTGGGGGAGTTGGGTGAGATAACGTCACGTGGGGGCCACCGACTACTGTAACTGATTCGTGCGGCCATCGTCACGTCGGCAACCCTCGATCAGATTCGACGACGGGCCGCAAAGCGGCTAACATTACTGATTGCGCATCATCGATGCGCGCACTCAGGAGGATTCGCCTAGCGGCCTATGGCGCACGCTTGGAAAGCGTGTTGGGTTCACGCCCTCGGGGGTTCGAATCCCCCATCCTCCGCGTTGTGAAGTCTCGGGACATCGTTCACTCGATGTCCCGAGATTTTTTCGTTTTTTGGGGTTGATGTCTCGCGTCATCGTTCCGCGTTGAGTGATCAATAACCCAAGAGCACTAGGACCGCTGCCACGGTCGAGATCGTCATGAGGGCAGCGACGAGGAGCCAGACCTTCCCGCTACGTCCCATGAGCGACAGCCGCTGTGCAAAGGATCGCGTCTTACGCGTCTTCTTCTGCACTTTCGGCGGCATTTCCAGATACGCGATGAGGAAACCCACAGCAGCGCCTCCGGCGCTCACGAGCACGCCAACGAGGAGATTGTCGAAGAAACCGAACATCGCGCTCCGGTCGTTTTAGGTGCGAGTGTCCGGCCGAAAGAACTCCATGGGGACATCGACACGCTTCTTGTCATCCCACGGCTGAGCCCAGCCGCCAATCTCCAAGAGTTCGTCGAGAACGTGCGCGGTGAAACCCCAGATGAAGAGGTCGTCGACTAAGAATGCCGGTCCTTTGTATCCGTGCATGAGCGTCGCCGTTGCACGGTTATCAGGGTCCGCAAGATGGGAAATCTGGACGCGATGTACGCTCGCGACTTCGATCGTGTCCTTGGCGTAGAGTTCGCCGACGTCAGTGAACGTGCCAATGACGGGCGTGACGGCGAAGTCCGAGCCGCCGGTGCGATGGTCGGCGAGATGTCCAAGGACGCGGACACGCTCCGCTTTGAGGTCAACCTCCTCGTCTGCTTCACGCAGTGCGGCATCGATCGCGTTCTCGCCTGCTTCGATCGATCCCCCGGGTAGCGCAATCTGGCCGGGATGCGAGCGCAGCGTCGCGGAGCGGCGAACGGTGATGAGCTCCGGATCTTCTTCGTGACTGAGGGCGATGAGCACCGCTGCAGTGCGCAGCTTCCGTCCGTCGTCCGTCATCGCTGTTGGCCTCGCAGCGGAAGTCACCGAGGCCAGGTGATCGACGAGTCTGCCTTCCCAGTCGAATATCGCGCTCATACCTTCACCCTAGACGCTGCCACTGCCTGGCCGTGCCTCACCCGCGCCCCGTACGGTGGAAGCACCCGAACGCGAGGAGCGAGCGATGACCGACACCGACACTGGCACCTTCGACCGTGACACCCGATACATCAGCGACCGCATCACGACCGACGTGCCGCCGGGCTCTGCACCCGTGGGCGCCAAGGTCGGCGAGATGACCTGGCCCGTGGAGGCTGGCCGCTATCACCTCGCGGGCGCTCGCGCCTGCCCCTGGGCGCATCGGGCCATCATCGCCCGTGCCCTCATGGGACTCGACGACGTCATTTCACTGGGTCTCGCGGGCCCGACCCATGACGAGCACTCCTGGACCTTCGATCTCGACCCGGGCGGCAAGGATCCGGTCCTGGGAATCGAACGCCTGCAGGAGGCGTATTTCAACCGCGTGCCTGACTATCCGCTTGGCATCACGGTGCCCGCGATGGTCGATATTCCGACAGTCGCGGTCGTGACGAATGACTTCGACCAGCTCTCCATCGATCTGGCTACTCAGTGGGGAGCGTTCGCCAATGAAGATGCGCCCGAACTGTACGCGGATGCGCAGCGCGACGAGATTGAAGCGATCAACGCTCGCGTCTACCCCGATCTGAACAATGGCGTCTATCAGGCCGGTTTCGCGACGTCGCAGTCCGCCTACGATGACGCCTATCAGCGTGTGTTCGCGACGCTGGCGTGGCTCGAAGAGCACCTCGCGAACCGTCGTTATCTCGTCGGGGATTCGATCACGCTCGCCGATATCCGGCTCTACGCGACGCTCGTGCGTTTCGATCCCGTCTACCACGGACATTTCAAATGCAACCGGCAAACGATCTCATCGATGCCTGTCCTCTCGGCCTACCTGCGCGACCTCTATCAGACCCCAGGCTTCGGCGACACGACGGACATCGACCAGATCAAGGAGCACTACTACGTCGTCCACACGAACGTGAATCCAACGCAGATCGTGCCGCACGGCCCCGAACTCTCCTGGCTCATGGCACCCCACGGTCGCGAGGATCTTCCATGATCGTCATCGTGATCTTCGCGCCCCTGCCGCACGCCGATACCGTGCGCCAGGCCCTCGCTGCTGCGGGTGCGGGCAGCCTTGGCACCTATAGCGCCTGCAGTTTCTCAGCTCCCGGCGAGGGGCGGTTTCGACCCGAGGCGGGAGCAACACCAACTATTGGGCAGGTCGGCGATCTCGAAGTCGTCGACGAGGTCCGCATCGAGGCGGTCTGCGAACGATCCAAAGCGAAAGCCGCGCTTACGGCTGCGCTCGCCGCACACCCGTATGAAGAGGTCGCCTATCACTGCTATGAAGCGCTCACGCTCGAGGATCTCTAGCTCCGAAATGACACAATGGTCGCCATGACGACCCCCACCATCACCGGCAGCGTCCGCGTCGACGTCTGGCTCTGGAGCGTGCGCCAGATCAAGACCCGCTCCGCCGCGGGCCAGGCCTGCCGCGCCGGACACGTGCGGGTCAACGGCGAGCGCGCCAAGCCCGCCACGCCGGTACGGATCGGCGACGAGGTGCGTTACCGCTTCCAGGGTTTTGATCGGATTCTCGAGGTCACTGCCCTACTCAAAAAGCGCGTGGGGGCGAGCGTCGCAGCCGAATGCTATATCGATCATTCGCCGCCCCGTCCCACACCACTGGTGGCGCCGATACCGGTCTTTCGTGATCCGGGCGCCGGTCGCCCCACAAAGAAAGAACGCCGCGCGCTCGACCGACTCATGGGCCGGGATTCGAGCGCGCGACGCTGACGAGTTAGGCGTTCTTGGTCGCGGAAACCTCGAACTGCAGCGTGATCTTCTCGGAGACGAGCACGCCACCCGCATCGAGCGAGGCGTTCCAGGTGAGGCCGAAGTCCTTGCGGTTGACGACGACGGAGCCTTCCAAGCCCGCCCGCTCGTTGCCCCACGGATCGGTGACGACGCCCTGGTAGTCAAACTCGATCGTCACGGGCTTGGGCACGTCCTTGATCGTGAGGTCGCCGGTCACCTCAAGGGTCGTAGCGTCGAGCGCCTTGACCTCACTCGAGGCGAAGGTAATGATCGGGTACTTTTCCGCGTCGAAGAAATCTTCCGAACGCAGGTGTGCATCGCGGTCGGCGTTGCGAGTGTCGACGGACGCGACCTGGACGGTCACGTTGATCGAGCCGCCGTTAACGCCGGAGTTGAAATCTGCCGTGCCGGCCACATCGGTGAAGCTGCCGCGCACCTTCGTCACCATCGCATGGCGAGCGACAAAGCCGATCTCGGAGTGCGACGGGTCGAGGGTCCAGGTACCGGTGAGGTCATTCAGGTTCGCCATGGGAAGTCTCCTTTAAGACGGCTTTAATTGATGTATCAACTAGTAATATAGAGAGGTGTCCCCCTCATGTCAAGGGTGGGGTCCGCCTAGGAAATCCGAAGGACCGCGACTGGGTCCTGATGTGCAGCCCACAGTGCCCCCGGAATCACCGAAAGTGTTGTGACGATGAGCGTAAGAATTGCTACTCCGGCGGTGAAGCTCCATGGTGCCGGGTGCCCCAGTTTCACCGTTGCAAGGAAGCCGACAGCACAGCCGAGTGCGATTCCGATGAGTGCTGGCAGCACGGTCCGCCCGGGCCAACGAGATCTTGAAGAGAGCGTCGGCTTGTCTATCGCGGCGGAGCTCGACCGCCCATCGAAGTGATTGTCGCCTTCATTGATGACAATCGTCACGTGTTCGGAGTCGAGCCAATCGTGCGCGCCCTGTCCGGGACTGCGGCACGGATTGCTGTGAGCTCGTATTACGCCTACAAGAAGCGTCAGCCATCAGCCAGAGCCCGCCGGGACCAGGCGCTGATGGTGGTCATCCAGGATGTCTATGAGGCGAACTATTCCTGTTATGGGGTGCGGAAGATGTGGAAGGCGATCAACCGCGAGTACGCCGATCAGTTCGGACCGGTGGCCCGCTGCACGGTGGAGCGGTTGATGCGCCTGTTAGGCATCGACGGGATCCGACGCAGGAGGAAGCGCCCGAAGACGGCTTCGGCTAGGGCTGAGGAGTGTCCGGATGATCTTGTCGAGGTCAAGTCCCTTGTAGTGGTGTAACGGCGTTTTCCTCTCGTTTGGGGTTTTAGCTTGCTAGTGCGGGCGTGTCGGTATCGGTCATGGTC
>NZ_MQVR01000006.1 GCF_001907295.1 Bowdeniella nasicola | reverse complement strand
AACACCGGTGGTCGTCCCATGGTCAGGTCCTCCTGCTCTCAGACGCCGATCATGCCCTCATAACCGGTCTGCCAGAAAGCATGACGCGGGACAATGTCACCTTATCGAGCATGTGGGTTTAGACTGAGTCGACCTCCCTAATAGACATTTCAGAGAGTTCTTGTTGCGCATGCTCCTCAAGCTTTATCGCAGATATTTGGCCGAGCACCGTAACGCGTTGATCTTTATCGTCATCTTCCAACTGCTGCAGACGGCCTCCGCCCTCATGTTGCCCACGCTCAGCGCTGACATCATCGATAACGGTGTCCTGCAGGGCGATGTCGGCTATATCTGGCGAATCGGCGCCTGGATGCTTGCACTGTCGGCCGTGCAGATCGTCGCGACGGTCCTCGCGGTTCGGCTCGGCGCGCGCACCGCGGCCGAGGCTGGCCGGTCCACCCGGCGCGACGTCTTTGGGCACGTACAGAATTTTGCGACGCCCGATATCTCCGTCTTCGGCGCGCCCTCGCTGGTCACGCGCGCCACGAACGACGTCCAGCAGGTCCAGATGCTGCTGAACTTCCTGCTCTCGATCGTCGTCATGGCTCCGGTCATGGCGATCGGCGGCGTCATCATGGCGGTCCGGCAGGATGCGACGCTCTCCCTGCTGCTCGTCGTCGCCGTGCCGCTGCTCGCCGTCGTCATGGTCATCGGCATGATCAAGCTGCGCCCGATGTTCCAGGTGATGCAAAAGAAGATCGACGGAGTCAACCGCATCATGCGCGAACAGCTCACGGGCGTGCGCGTCATCCGCGCCTTCGTCCAGCAGCGCGAAGAGCACCAACGTTTCATGGGCGTGAACACCGAACTGCGCGACGTCGCGCTGAAGACCGGCTACGTCATGGCCTGGCTGTTCCCGTCGGTCAACGTCGTGATCGGGATTTCCTCGGTCGCCGTCGTCTGGTTCGGCGGGCTGCGGATCGACTCGGGCGATATGCAGATCGGTTCGCTCGTCGCGTTCCTGTCCTACATCATGCAGATCTTCATGGCCGTCATGCTCGGCTCCTTCATCCTCATGATGGCCCCGCGCGGCGAAGTCTCCGCCGGACGCATCCTTCAGGTGCTCGAGCACGAACCCGCGATCCACAACCCGAAGCAGACGAGGCCGCTGCCCGCTAAGCGGCTCACCTTCGAGCTCGCCGACGTCTCCGTGCGCTACCCGGACGCGCAACGCCGGGTCCTCGGCAATATTGATCTGACGCTCAAACCTGGCACGACGACCGCCGTCATCGGGGCGACGGGTTCGGGCAAGTCGACGCTCGTCAACCTCTTCCCGCGCCTCATGGACATCACCGCGGGGCGGATCTCGGCCGGCGGCATCAGCTACGCCGATCTCGACCTCGCCGAGCTGCGGCAGCGGATCGCGCTCGTGCCCCAAAAGGCATACTTGTTCTCCGGCACCGTGCGCTCCACGCTCAAACTCGCGAACCCCAATGCCAGCGACGAACAGCTCTGGGAGGCGCTGCGCATCGCGCAGGCCGATGACTTCATCGCCGCAAACGATGCGGGCCTCGACGCCGAAGTCGACCAGGGCGGCTACAACTTCTCCGGCGGCCAGCGCCAGCGCCTGACGATCGCGAGGGCGCTCGTGCGAGACGCCGACCTGTATATCTTCGACGACTCCTTCTCCGCGCTCGATACCGCGACCGAGGCGCGGCTGCACACGGCGCTGCGAGGCGCGATCGGCGATGCGGCCCAGCTCATCGTCGCGCAGCGCGTCTCCTCGGTGCGCACCGCCGATGCGATCGTCGTCCTCGATGAGGGGCACATCGTCGGCTACGGCACGCACGATGAGCTCATCGAGACCTGCGAGACCTACCAAGAGATCGCCAGTTCCCAGCACGCGATGGAGGAAAGCGCATGAGAGCCGTCGTCGACCCCATGCGCCGCTCGCGCGATGTGCGCGGCGCCGTCAAACGCACCGTCGCCTACCTGCGTCCCGAACGCGCGAAGCTGATCGTCGTCGTCGCCATCATGGTGGTCTCGGTGACCGCGCAAGTCCTTGGCCCGAAGATCCTCGGGCAGGCGACGAATATCGTCGTCGCGGGCATGATCGGCCGGCAGCTGCCGAAGGGAATGACCGCCGATCAGGTCATCGCGGGACTGCGCGGCGCGGGCCAAGACCGCATGGCCGACACCCTGTCGACGATGGACTTCACACCTGGCGTCGGGGTGGATACGAGCGCGCTCGGGCGCACGCTCCTGCTTGCGCTCGCCCTGTACGTCATCTCGGCGCTGCTCATGTGGCTCTCCTCGCGCCTCATCGCGCAGATCGTCCAAAACTCGGGCTTTCGGCTGCGTGCCGAGGTCAATCAGACGATCGACGAGCTGCCGCTGGCTTACCTCGATTCGCATGCGCGCGGCGACATGCTCTCGCGCGTGACGAACGATATCGACAACCTCACGCAGACGCTGCAGCAGTCGCTCAGCCAGGTCATCAATTCCCTTCTCGCGGTCGTCGGGATCCTGTCGATGATGCTCTGGATCAGCTGGGAGCTCTCACTGGTCGCGCTCGTCGTCGTGCCGCTTGCCATCATCTCCACGGCGATCATCGCCAAGCGTGCCCAGCCGCATTTCGGCACCCAGTGGCGCGCCACCGGCGAGGTCGGCGCAACGGTCGAAGAGTCCTTCACGGGCCACGAGATCATCGCCGCCTACGGTCTGCAGGCCGCCTCGGAGGCGGACTTTGCGAAGCACAACGACGAGCTCGGTCACGCGGTCTACCGCTCGCAGTTCATCTCCGGCACGATCATGCCGACAATGAGCCTGCTGTCGAACCTGTCCTACGTCCTCATCGCCGTCGTCGGCGGCATTAGGATCGCGAACGGGCAGATGAGCGTCGGCGACATTCAGGCGTTCTTGCAATACTCGCGCCAGTTCAACCAGCCGCTCGCGCAGCTCGGCTCGATGGTCAGCCTCATCCAGTCCGGCGCCGCATCGGCCGAACGCATCTTCGACCTGCTCGACGCTAAGCGGCAGCGACCCGACACCCACGCGGCACACCTGGCCGAGAACGCCCGCGGCGTCGAATTCGACCACGTGCGGTTTTCCTACGTGCCCGGCCGCGAGGTCATCCGCGACCTGTCGCTGTCCGTGTCGCCGGGCCAGACCGTCGCTATCGTCGGGCCGACCGGCGCGGGCAAGACGACGCTCGTCAACCTGCTCATGCGGTTCTACGAGGTCGACTCCGGCGAGATCCGGATCGACGACGTCAACATCGCCGACGTCGACCGCGACGAGCTGCGCGGCCGCTTCGGCATGGTGTTGCAGGACACGTGGCTGTTCGAGGGCACGGTCGCGGACAATATCGCCTTCGGCAAGGCCGGGGCGAGCCGCGCCGACGTCGAAGAGGCGGCCCGCAACACCGGCGTCGACGCGATGATCCGCACCCTGCCGGAGGGCTATGACACCGTCATCTCCGAGGAAGCCGAGACGATCTCGACGGGCGAAAAGCAGCTCATCACGATCGCGCGCGCGTTCCCCGCCGACCCGCAGATCCTCATCCTCGACGAGGCGACCAGCTCGGTCGATACGCGCACCGAGATGCTCGTCCAGCAGGCGATGACGACGCTGCGCCAGGGGCGCACGGGCTTCATCATCGCGCACCGCCTGTCGACGATCCGCGACGCCGATGTCATCGTCGTGATGAAAGACGGCGACGTCGTCGAGGCCGGCAACCACGACTCGCTGGTGAAGCAGGGCGGCCACTACGCCGCGCTCTACCAGGCGCAGTTCGCGGGCACCGGGGCCGACGAGTAGCACAGGCGGCCTGCCCCTCGAGGGCGGGTGTGCCAAGCTAAAGACGTGAGTTCACTAGGGTTGCGGCCGGGGCATTCAGATTACGCCCGCGCGACCCTCGCCCTGTTTTGCCTCGGGATCGCGGCCTTCGCGCAGCTGTACACCGTCCAGCCGCTGCTCGTGCCGATCGGTGAAGAGTTCGGCGTCGGCGCCGCGAATACGTCGTGGCTGATGTCGGCGGCGACCGCGGGCATCGCGCTCGCCGTCTTACCGATCGGGCACTATTCGGGCCGGTGGGGGCGCCGGCGCACAATGCTCATCGGCCTCGCCCTGGCCACGCTTGCCGGCCTCGGGCTCGTCCTGTCCCAGAACTTTCCGCTGCTCACCGCGATCCGTGCGCTGCAGGGTGCGGCGCTATCGACCGTGCTCGTCTCCGCAATGGCGTGGGTCATCGCGTCGGCGCATCCGTTTGCCGTCACCCGGCTCGGCGGGCTGTATATCGCGGGCACGACGGTCGGGGGCATGACGGGCCGACTCGTCGCGGGCTACGTCGCCGAGTTGGGCACGTGGCGCACCGGCGTCATCGCGGCGACGATCGTCGCGGCCGCGGCCGGGGGAGCGGCGCACCTGCTGCTGCCCGGCGGTGAGGTCTATGAGGATACGGGTGCCGTGGCCGACCAACCGGATCCGTATCGGCGCGCCCGGTTCGCGATGTATGCGATCGGCGGGCTCGGCATGGCGACCTTCGTCGGGATTTTCAACGTCATGGGCTACCGGCTCGCCGGGCCGCCATTCTTCGTCGGAACCGCGGTGACGTCGACGCTGTTTCTCACTTATCTCGCGGGAACCGCGACGTCGGCGGTCGCGGGTCGGGTGGCGGGGCGCATCGGGCTAAAGCCCGCTGTGCTCGTGGGGCTCGCTGTTGCGGCCGGTGGCGTCGCGCTCACGCTGGTCGACTCCATCGTCGTGATGTTTGCGGGGATGCTCGTCCTGTGCGCGGGATTCTTCCTCGCGCATGCGCTCGCGTCGTCGAACGCGGCGCGCTATTCGCTGCGGCCCGCGGCCGCATCATCGCGCTATTCGCTGTCGTATTACGCCGGATCCTCGATCGGTGGCGTGCTGCTCGGGTATGCGTGGGAGGGCGGCGGCTGGGTCGGAACCGTTGCGGGTGCCGCCGCCCTCCTAGCGCTCGCTGCGCTGATCGTCGTGGCTACCCCGAGGGCGGAGCCTAGTTCAGACCGCGCCGCGTCATAAGCGGGCCGACCTCGGGGTCGCGGCCGCGGAAGGCGAGGAAGGACTCGCGCGGGTCGCGGCTGTAGCCCCGGGAGAGGACCTCGCGACGCAACTGCTCGCCGGCTTCGGCGTTCAGGCCGCCGTCACCGTCCTTGTCGGCTTCGGTGCGGAACCACTCGTCGGTGTCGGCGTCGAGGACCTCGGCCCAGACGTAGGAGTAGTAGCCGGCGTCGTAGCCGCCACCGAACGTGTGATTGAAGAAGGCCGTGCGGTAGCGCGGCGGAACGACGTCGATCCCGAACTCGGAAAGGACACGCTCTTCGAAGGCCGCGACGTCCTCGACGCTCGTGGGGACCTCGTCGGGCGAGAGCCGGTGCCATGCCTGGTCGAGCAGGGCAGCGCCGAGGTATTCGCTCGTTCCGAAGCCCTCGCCGTAGGCGCCCATCGAGGTGAGCGTCTCGATGTATTCGGCCGGAATCTGCTCGCCGGTCTCGTAGTGGCGCGCGAAGTTTGCGATGACGTGCGGGTTGACCATCCACATCTCGTTCAGCTGCGAGGGGTATTCGACGAAATCGGCGGGGACCGACGTGCCGGACTGGCTCGGCCAGTGGACCTTCGACAGCAGGCCATGCAGGGCGTGGCCGAACTCGTGGAAGCAGGTGCGGACCTCATCCCAGGTCAGCAGCGTCGGGCCTTCCTTCGGCTTTTTCACGTTGAGGTCGTTCGTCACGACCGCGCAGTTATCGAGCAGCTCGGACTGGGAGACGAAGCCGCTCATCCACGCGCCGCCGCGTTTGCCATCGCGGGCGTAGTAGTCGGCGCTGAACATACCGATGCCGCTGCCATCGCGGTCGAAGACCTCCCACACCTTCGCGTCCGGCGTGTGGCCGGTGATATCCTCGCGCGGCGTGAACGTGAGGCCGTAGAGCTTGTTGGCGGCGAAGAAGACGCCCTTGTCGATGACGTTGTCCAGCAGCAGGTAGGGCTTGAGTGCCGCGTCATCGAGATTGAACTTTTCGGCGCGCAGCTTCTCCGAGTAATACGACCAGTCCGACGGCGCGAAGGCGCGGTCGGTATCGCGGGCCATGAGCTCGGCGAGTTCGGCGGCTTCCGCCTTGGCGTTACGGGCGGCGGGAGCGGCCATCGCGGTCAGGCGCTCCATGATCGCATCCGACCTGCCGGCGGCCGCGTCCTCGGCGTAATAGTCAGCGTGGTGCGCATAGCCGAGCAGCTGGGCACGCTCGGCGCGGGCGCGAGCGAGATCGAGGACGACCTGGCGCGTGTCGGTCTCCGCGTCGCCACCCCAGTTGCGGGTCGCCGAGGCTTCGAAGATCCGTGCGCGCGTCTCGGGGTTGTCGAGAGAGGCTGCGATCGGCTGCTGCGTCGTCGAGACGAGCGAAACCTTGTAGCTGCCATCGTCCTGTTTCAGTGCGGCGAGCTCAGCCTCGCTCAGGCCCGCGAGTTCGGCGGCGTCGGAGAACGTCGGGGCATGCGACTGGATGGCCTTGACGACCTTCTGGCCGAAGGCGGTCTGGAGCTTCGCGATCTGCGAGTTGAGTTCGCGTAGGCGGTCCTGGTCGGCGGCCTCGAGTTCGACGCCGTGGCGGCGGAAGCGCTTGAGGTAGGTGTTAAGCAGCCAGGAGGTTTCCAGGTCGAGGTCAGCGCCGGAGTCCGCGAGTTCCTCCAGGCGGGCGTAGATGCGCTTGTCCAGGTAGAACGCGTCCTGGTGGGAGCTCAGTTGCGGGAAGAATTCTTCTTCGAGCGCGTCGAAGGCATCGCCGCCGATGGATGATGCCTGGGAGAACAGGACGCCGAGGGCGCGCTCCAATAGCTGACCGGAGGCCTCAACCGGTTCCAGCACGCTTTCAACCGTCGCAGGCGACGTGTCGGTCGCGATTTTTTCCCATTCGGCGCGCTGCTCGGCGAAGCCTTCGGTGATCGCGGGAGCGATGTGCTCGATGCGGATCGCGGAAAAGTCGGGCATGCCGTACGGCAGCGAGGACGGTTGGGCGAGTGGATTCTCAGCAGAAAGTGACATGGGTCCCATCCTGGCATGCCACAGCTCACCGATCGAATAGCGCGCGTGGGTGTTCGCCCTCAGAGTGAAGAATCGCCGCGAGGTTCGGCGGCGTGAAGTTCGGCCCCTTGCCGACCTTGCCGTCGGAGCGCAGCATAGGCTTGCCGTCGGCGCCGAGTTTCGTGAGGTTGGAGCGGTGGATCTCGGCGATGACGTCATCGAGCGGGATATTGGCGAGGATCGCCATCCCGTAGATGACATAGGTGAGGTCGCCGAGCGCATCAGCGGTCGCGATGAGGTCGGCGTTCGTCGGGCCGATATCGATTGACTCGAAGGCCTCGCGTACCTTCTCACCGGCTTCGCGGCCCCGCACGGCCTCCACGAGTTCCGCGAACTCTTCGGCAATCAGGCGTAGCCGCATTGCCATATCGGGGTGGGTGACGGCCGGGGAGCCCGAGCCGATCACCATGGAGTAGACCTTGTGGAACTGGAGCACCATGTCGTACACCGTCGTCGGCATCGGTGGGTTCGTGGACGAAAAACTTTCCGGCGTGATCGATCCGATCCACGCGTCGAACTGCTGGTCCTTCAACGTCAGCAAGCCAGGGACGATCGCATGCATGGTGAACCCGAGCTTTTCGGCGACGCGGATCGACCCGACGTTTTCGGGGTTCACCTGGATGTGGACGTGGCTCAAGTTAAGTTCATCGAACGCGTGGGCGAGCAGGGCCCGGCCGGCTTCGACAACGTAGCCCTGGCCGCGAAAGTCGCGGTGACACCAGTACCCGATGCTGGCCGTCGAGCCGACCCGGTTGTGCAAATCGATCGCACACACGAGGTCGCCGTTGTTTGTGAACGCTAGAAATCCCGGTAGACCTTGGGCTTCGTTTTGCGGCACGAGCTCGCTAATGAAGTAGACCGCATCGTCCCGGGTGTAAGGATCGGGTACTTGAGTAAAACGTGCGATGGCCGGATCAGAGCAGGCATCGACGATCGCATCGACGTCATCAAGCGTCGGAGGACGTAGGGTCAATCGTTCGGTGCGTAGCTCGGTCATGAACCGAGCGTAGAGGAGATACGCAAAAGCGCGGACGATTTCTCGCCCGCGCTTCTTGCCTTAGGCCGCGACGGTCTTGATCTCGACGGCGTCGAGGTCCTCCCAGTCGAGGCCCAGCGGTTCACGCCATCCGCGTACCGCGTCCCGGATCGCCTGGTAGGCGATTCCCGAGGCGCGACGTCCGGTCGCGTGGTCAACGATTTGCACTGTGTTCGTCATCTTCATCATTCCTTCTGAGTCTTCGAGTCACACCACCGTGGTGTGCAGTGCGACAGGTACCGTCTTGTGGTGACGGGGGAGCCGGTCAGCCCGTTGTCCTCGGCTGCGCGGTGGGCTTCCGAACTAGCCAAATCGGCGCCAAGACAACTGTGACAATTTACCAGACCCTGCCGGTATCCGCAAGAGGGTCACGCCGACCACAGATGCGTCGAGAGATAGCTGCGCCACGGAGCGCATCGCTCAGCCCAGGCAGTGAGGCCTTTGGCGTCGTGCGGGAGACCAAGCCGCCTCGCCCCGGCTCTCAGTGCGCTATCACCGGCGAGGAGCACATCGGGCTCGCCAAGGACTCGCATCCGTACGTAGTCGGCGGTCCATGGTCCGATTCCCCGGCGATTCAGCAGCCGCGCGCGCAGGTCGTGGCTGTCATCGTCGCGCGTGATCGTGAGCGAGCCATCTGCAAGGGCGCGAGCGCTGTCAATGACTGCGTCGATCCGTGCGCGAGGCCCGCGAAGAACCTCGCTGCCTCGCTCCGCGATCGCCTCCATGGTCGGAAACATCCGGTGGAGATCGTCGTCCGCACCGGTCATGGGCTCTCCTAGGTGCGTTACTAGCGTGGTGAGGGTTGAGCGCGCTTGGGCGACCGAAATTTGCTGCCCGATGATGGTGCGGATCAGGAGCTCGTGTGGATCCACCGTGCCGGATAGCCGAATGCCGGGGCACCGGGAGATCAGGGGAGCGATCTCGGGTTGGGAACGAAGAGCGTAGTCGATGACGCGCGAGTCGGCATCGAGGTCGAACAGTCGGCGCACGCGAGTGATGAGTTCGGCTGTGTCGTGCGAATCCGACAGTACGGCGTCCAGTACCAGGTGGGTGGGAGACGAGGGGAGGACGCGCACCTCAAACCAGGCTGGCCCGCCTGGAAGCCGCACGGTTCGGCTGTAACGAGTCTGGCCGGCCTTCTCCATTCCTGTGATGGCACGATACGCGAGCCACTGGAACACGCCCCGGGAATCAGAGGGGGTGTGGGTCTGTAGCGTGCGCCGCACACGGATCGATGGTGGGCTCATACGTGGACACTACTTAATCCGCTGGGGCGGTGGTGAGAGGAGAAACACAAAAGGCCCGGAGTCAAATTCCGAGCCTTTTGTCGTGCTGTGCGCGAGGGGGGACTTGAACCCCCACCTTCTAATACGAAGACTAGCACCTCAAGCTAGCGCGTCTACCTATTCCGCCACCCGCGCGGGTTGCTTTGTTGCTTCAACAGCGTGATCGAATCTAGCACGTTATCGAGCCCGAAACGAAATCGAGTCCGCGTGATGCCCGCCACGACTTCGGGCGGCTAGGCTAACCGCATGACACACGCGAGTGAGCCGGTAGCGCGGCCCGAGGATGAAGTCGTCGAGATTTGCCGCCATCTCATCCAGATCGACACGTCGAACTATGGCGACAACGCCGGGATCGTCGAGCGGCCCGCTGCGGAATATGTCGCAGAGCTCCTCGAAGAGGTCGGACTGGAAACGACGGTCTACGAATCCTCCAAGGGGCGTACCTCCGTCTTTACCCGTTTCGAGGGCACGGACTCGTCGCGTCCAGCGCTCGTGCTGCACGGTCATACCGACGTCGTGCCCGCAGCCGCCGAGGACTGGCAGGTCCACCCGTTTTCCGGCGAGGTCAAAGACGGCCTGATCTGGGGCCGCGGCGCCGTCGACATGAAAAACATGGTCGCGATCATGCTCGCGGTCGTGCGATACATGAAGCGCACCGGCATCAAGCCCAAGCGCGATGTGATCCTCGCGTTCTTCGCCGACGAAGAGGCCGGTTCGAAGTGGGGCGGGCACTGGATCGTTGACCACCACCCGGAGATCTTCGACGGCGCGACCGAAGCGATCGGTGAAGTCGGCGGGTATTCGACGATGGTCGCGGGCAAACGCGTCTACCTGCTGCAAACGGCCGAAAAAGGTCTGCAGTGGCTGAACCTCATCGCGTCCGGCAGGGCGGGCCACGGCTCGCAGATCAACGAAGACAATGCGATCACCCGCCTCGCGGGCGCTATCCACCGCATCGGCAACCACGCGTGGCCCCTGCACCTGACAGACACCGTGCGCCAACTGCTCGATGGCGTCGCGGACCTCACCGGCATGACGTGGGATGAGGAAGATGAAGAGACGATCTGGCCGCTCATCGAGGCGCTCGGACCCGCAAAAACTTTTGTGGGCGCAACGCTTCGCACCGGGTCCAACCCGACGCAACTGTCGGCCGGGTACAAGGCCAACGTCATCCCGACCGCCGCGCAGGCCACCATTGATGTCCGGCCGATCCCCGGCACCGAAGAAGAGATGATGGCGACGCTCAAAAACCTCGCGGGCCCGGGCATCGATATCGTGCCCGAGACGCAAGACATCGGCCTCGAGGTGCCGTTCAGCGGCGAGCTCGTCGACACGATGGTCGACATGATCGGCCGACATGACCCGGACGCGACCGTCCTGCCGTACATGCTCTCGGCGGGAACGGACAACAAGTCGCTGTCGCTGCTCGGAATCCGGGGTTATGGCTTCACTCCGCTGCAGCTACCCGCCGACCTCGATTTTCCGGCGATGTTCCACGGCGTTGACGAGCGCGTGCCGATCTCGGCGCTGGAGTTCGGCTGCCGCGTCCTGCTGGATCTGCTGCAGGAAGCGTAAGCCAAGTAAAGCTCTCGCATTTCGCTTGCTGCCCGGATAGGCTCGGGTTATGGCTACAGATCCTCGCGCAGCACTAGATCGGCTCATCGCCGCCTTCGAATCGCACTTCCAGGCTGCTGCCGCAGCGCAGGACCCGGACGCAGCATCCGTCACCAGCGCAGCGAACACGTTGGAAGACGCGTTCCTCACCTACGACGATGCCCTCATGACGACGTTCGACGTCGACGTGCCGCTCGATACCTACAGCGACGCGGACGACTTCGACGATGATGACGACGATGATGACGATGATGACTTCGACGACGACGAAGACTTCGACGATGATGACCTCGACGATCTCGATTTCGACGACGAGGACCTAGTCGAAGAGGACTACGAGGACGATCAGTCTAAGGCGAAGAACCGCTAGAGTTCGGACGCCTCCGACAGCGCTTCGCGGATCTGATTGGGTAGCTCGAAATCTCCCGCCAACAGCGGACGCAACTGCGCTGCCGTGCGCGGTCCCACCAGGATCGAGGAGACGGCCTCGTGTGCCTGCGCCCACGCGGCAGCAACCTGCAGGGGCGGCACATCAAGGCCCTGCGCCGCCGTCGCCACTGCCTCGATAATTCCGGAATACCGCTGCGATAGGTACGGCTCGACATAGGCGGCCAGGTGCGCCGTCGCCGCCCGCGAATCTGCCGGCACCGTGTGACGGTACTTGCCCGTCAGCACGCCGCGGCCAAGGCCCGCCCACCCGATGAACCCGGCGCCAAGCGCCTGACACGCGGGCAGCAGCTCATCTTCCGCGGCGCGGTGCACGAGCGAGTATTCCGACTGGACGAGCGCGAGCGGGGTCGATAGCGCGCCGGCGAGGTATCCCACCTGCCACGCCGCAAAATTCGAGAGCCCGACGTAATGCGCGCGGCCCGAGGCAACAATATGCTCCAGGGCGCCCGCCACCTCGTCGAGCTCGGTGTACGGGTCCGGCGCCTGGACGAGGAACAGGTCGACGGTCGAGGTCCCGAGGCGCTGCAGGGAATCGTCGAGCGAATCGATGAGCGTTCGGCGGGAGGCATCGAGGCGGACCTTGCCCGAGCGGTCGACGCTCACCCCGCCCTTTGTCATAAGGATGACGTCGCGCCGGTCGACGACCTTACCGATGAGTTCACCGATGAGATCTTCCGCACCGCCCTGGCCGTAGCCGGGCGCGGTATCGAGCAGCGACCCGCCGACGTCGAGGAACTCGGTCAGCAGGTCCTTTGCCTCATGTTCGTCGGTATCCGAACCCCACGTCATCGTCCCCAGACCGAGGGCAGACAGATGTAATCCCGTGCGACCAAGTCGGCGATGTTCCATACCTTGTACGGTAGCGGGTGCGCGGCAATGCGGGGTAGCTGGCGTACCCTGAACTCCATGAGTTGGTTCGAAGCCATCATTCTTGGCCTGGTCCAGGGCCTCACGGAATTCCTCCCGATCTCCTCATCCGCGCACCTGCGGATCGTCGGCGACCTCATGGGCGGACGCGATCCCGGCGCGGCCTTCACCGCGATCACGCAGATCGGGACGGAGGCAGCCGTCGTGCTGTATTTCCGGCACAAGATCTGGGCCGTCATCAAGGCCTGGTTCGGGGCGCTGCCAATCGGGCCGTGGAAGAACACGGTTTCGCGCACCGATCCCGACGCCAAGATGGGCTGGTATGTCATCTTCGGCTCGATCCCGATCGTCGTCCTTGGCGTGCTGCTCGAGTCCTTCATCGACACCAACTTCCGCAACCTGTACATCACCGCGGCGATGCTCGCGATCTTCGGCATCTTCATGGGGCTCGCCGATAAGTTTTCGCGACGCGAAAAAGAACTGACGCAGCTGAACGCCAAGGACGCGACGATCTTCGGTTTCGCGCAGGCGCTCGCCCTCGTGCCCGGCGTATCACGCTCCGGCGGCACCATCACCGCAGGCCTGCTCATGGGCTATAACCGCAAGGCAGCCGCCGACTACTCCTTCCTCCTCGCGATCCCCGCAGTGCTCGGCTCGGGCTTTTACAAGCTGTTCAAAGACGGCCTATCCGAGGATGCGGCCGTCGGCCTTGGGCCGACGCTGGTGGCAACACTCGTGGCGTTCGTCGTCGCCTACGTCGTGATCGTCTGGTTCTTGAAGCTCATCCAAACGCACTCGTTCCAGCCGTTCGTCATCTACCGCGTCGTCCTCGCGATTGTCGTCGTGGTCCTCATCCTGGCAGGAGTCGTGCACGCCTACCCGGTAGGCTGAGGGCGTGGAATCTTGGCGCTCTCCTCACGTCCCTGACCTCGCCCATGAGGCACCCGCACCCGTCCGGCTCGGCCCGGATGGCGAAATCCCCGAGACGCAGGTGCGACTGTACGTCTGTGGCATCACGCCCTATGACGCGACGCATCTCGGGCATGCGGCCACGTATCTGACCTTTGACTCGCTCGTGCGGACGCTGCGCGCGGGCGGGCACGAGGTCACCTACGTCCAAAACGTCACCGATATCGACGACCCGCTGCTGGAGCGGGCCGAGAAGATTGGCGTCGACTGGCGCGAGCTCGCGACGAGTCAGATTGATTTGTTCCGCTCCGACATGACGAACCTGCGGGTGCTCGCGCCCGACCACTACGTTGGCGCCGTCGAGTCGATCGACCTCGTCGTGCAGGCCGTCGAACGGATGGGGGATACCTACCGCCTCGCCGATGCGGCCGCGGGATCCGATGACGTCTACGCCGATGTGAGCGCCGACGAGCGCTTCGGCGAGGTCTCGGGTTTCAGCCGCGAGGAGATGCTCGACGTCTTCGCCAAGCGCGGCGGCGATCCCGAGCGCGCCGGCAAGCGCGACGCGCTCGACCCGCTGTTGTGGCGCGGCAAGCGCGAGGGCGAACCCGACTGGGATGGACAGAGCCTTGTCGCGGGCCGGCCCGGCTGGCATATCGAATGTGCCGCGATCGGCGAGCACTACCTCGGCGGCGCGCCGACGATCGTCGGCGGCGGCTCCGACCTCCTGTTCCCGCACCACGAGATGAGCGCGATGCACCTGCGCTCGATGGGATACGAGGACAGCGCGCTGTACCTGCACGCCGGCATGATCGGCTACGAGGGCGAAAAGATGAGCAAATCGCTCGGCAACCTCGTGCTCGTCTCCAAGCTCGTCGAGCAGGGCGTCGACCCGCGCGTCGTGCGTCTCGCGATGCTTGACCACCACTACGCCGACGACCACCACTGGACGGATGCCGACCTCGAACGCGCCAGCGAGCGGCTCGCCGCCTACCAGCAGGCCGTGAAGGACCGTCGCGAAGGCGGCGCGATGACGGCGCTCGTCGTCCACGACTGTATGACCGACGACCTCGATACCCCGGCCGCCCTGTGGGCGCTCGATGCCTGGGCCGCGGGCGATGCCCCGCGCGTCGCGGGCGGCGATCAGCGCGAGGAAATCGCCGATCTACTCACGACCGTCGACGCGCTCCTCGGCATCTGCCTCATCGGCGGACCGTTCGATACCGCCTGCGGGTGCCTCGAGAGCCTCTGAGCCCGGCACGAGCCGCGCGGTAAGGAGGCGTTCGACGCCGCCCTGCGGCAACGGCAGCATGTCGCTGCCGAACTCGGGGCAGAACCGCTTAAACGAGCACCACGGGCACAGCGGAGTGCGGCGCGGCCGGAACTCGCCGCGCGTCGCCGCATCTTCGATGCTCGCCCAGATCCCGAGGATCTCACGCTCCATCGCCTCGAGATCGTCCTGCCACGGGTCGAGCGTGAGGATCTGGCCGTCAGCGAGGTAAACGAGCTGTAGCCGGGCCGGAATCGTGCCGGTCAGGCGCCAGACCATGAGAGCATAAAACCGCATCTGGAACAGCGCCTCGGACGTGTACTGCGGGCGCGGGGATTTGCCGGACTTATAGTCGACGATGCGCATGCGGCCATCGGGTGCGACGTCGACCCGGTCGATAAAACCGCGCAGCAACACGCCGTCGCCGACCCCGACCTCAAGAAAGCGTTCGCGCGCCGCGGGCGCGAGGTTTTCGGGGCGCTCGATCCGGAAATAGTTTTCCACCAGCGCGCGGGCCTCCGACAGCCACGTCGCGAGCTCATCGGGCGTCGCAAACAGGGCCTCGATGCGCGGGTTACGCGTGCGCAGTTCCTCCCACTGCGTCGGCAGCAGCGAGACCGCGTGGTCGACGGTGCGTTCGGGCGGCGGCGCGTCGTAGAGCCGCTCCAAGACGGCGTGCACGAGGGTGCCTTTGGCCGCGTCCGGTGAGGGCGGCTCGGGCAGGCGGTCGACCGTGCGGTAGCGGAACAGCAGCGGGCACTGCAAGAAATCCTTGGCGCGGGAAGGGGAGAGGGCCGAACGAGACATGCAGCCACCCTAACCCCCGGATGCGGCCAGGGCGGGTGCGATCTAGTAGCGTCGCCTTGTGAATATTTCCGATGCTCTCGATATGGCAGGCCGCCGCGGCCCGATCCGCGCCGGTGAACGCGTCCAGCTGACCGACTATAAGGGCAAGGTCCACACGATCGTCTTGCACGAAGATGGACACTTCCACTCCCACCGCGGGAGCTTCGCCCACGCGGAGATCATCGGCTGTGAGGACGGGTCGGTCATCACGACGTCGATCGGCTACGACTACCTCGTGCTGCGTCCGCTGCTCACCGACTATGTCCTCGGGATGCCGCGCGGCGCGGCCGTCATCTATCCGAAGGATGCGGCGCTCATCATCGGGCAGGCCGATATTTTCCCGGGCGCGACCGTCGTCGAAGCCGGCGTCGGCTCGGGCGCCCTGTCGATGAGCCTGCTGCGCGCGATCGGGGAGGGCGGGCGCCTCATCTCGGTCGAGCGACGCGCCGACTTCGCCGAGATCGCACGCCTGAACGTCGACCAGTGGTTCGGGCGGCGCCACCCGGCGTGGGACGTGCGCGAAGGCGACCTCGCCGACGTGCTCTTTGAGCTCGAGGAGCGCAGCGTCGACCGGATCGTGCTCGACATGCTCGCGCCGTGGGAGAACATCGACGCGGCCTCACACGCGCTCATCGCGGGCGGCCTCATCCTCGCCTATGTCGCGACGACGACGCAGCTATCGCGCTTCGTCGAAGAGCTGCGCGATACCGAGGGCTACACCGAGCCGCGCGCCTTCGAGACGATGCTACGCACGTGGCACCTGGAGGGCCTTGCCGTGCGGCCTGATCACCGCATGGTCGGCCACACCGGCTTCCTCGTCACCGCGCGCAAGCTCGCGCCCGGCACACTCACGCCCCGCCGCCACCGTCGACCCGCGAAGGGCGCGTATGCGGGCGAGGGCGTGTGGGATCCGGCAGAGCTCGGCGAAAAGCCCGTCGCCGAACGCAAGATCCGACGCGTCACCCGCGACCTGAAGGCACGCGGCGAGTTCCTCGAGTCGCTGCGTCGGGCCGACGAGACATAACCAACAGCCGCGAGCCGAGTAAGCCCGCGAAACGCCCACGGCCGCCGACTAGGATTGGACGTGGGGGAGTTTGACGCAGAATCGGAGGCGGCATGGCTGACTTTACGGAAGCGAAGGTACAAGAGCTCCAGCAGGAGGCGATCTCGCTCGCGCACAAAAACGAGCGACTCTCCGCCGCGCTTGCGACGGCCCGCCGCCGCCTCGAAGAACTCCAGGAGCAGATCGACACGCTCACCCGCCCGCCGGGCACCTACGGCACGTTCCTCGAAGGGGATATGGCGAGCCGCGAGGCCGACGTCATGGTTGGTGGTCGCCGGATGTGCCTGCCCGTCGTCCCGACGCTGCCGCTCGGCGCGATGCGGCGCGGCCAGCTCGTCCGCCTCAACGAACAGATGCTCGTGATCTCGGCGGCCGACTATGAGCAGACCGGCGCGCTAGTCTACGTCAAGGAAGTGCTTGCCGACGGCCGGATCGTCGCCACGGGCCGTTCCGATGACTCCATCGTGCTGCTGCCCGCCGGCGCGCTGCGCGGTCAGCGCATCCGCATAGGCGATGTCCTGCTCGCCGACCTGAAAAGCTCGACGGCCCTCGAGATCATCCAGCTGTCCGAGCTCGACGACCTGCTGCTAGAAGAAGAGCCCGACGTCGACTATTCGGACATCGGTGGCCTGAACGACCAGATCGTCGAGATTCGCGACGCGATCGAGCTGCCGTTCGCGCACCCCGAGACCTTCCGCGAACACGGGCTGCGCCCGCCCAAGGGAGTGCTGCTGTACGGCCCGCCCGGCTGCGGCAAGACCCTCATCGCGAAGGCCGTCGCGACCTCACTCGCGCGCAGCAAGGGCAGCGAAGGCGATAAGGCCTACTTCCTCAACATCAAGGGCCCGGAACTGCTCGATAAGTACGTCGGCGAAACCGAGCGGCACATCCGCACGATCTTCGCCCGCGCCCGCGAAAAGGCCACGTCGGGCATGCCCGTCGTCGTGTTCTTCGACGAGATGGAATCGCTCTTCCGCACCCGCGGCTCGGGCGTCTCCTCCGATGTGGAGACGACGATCGTGCCGCAGCTGCTGGCCGAAATCGACGGCGTGGAACAGCTCGCGAACGTCATCGTCATCGGTGCCTCCAACCGTGAGGACATGATCGACCCCGCGATCCTGCGGCCCGGCCGCCTCGACGTGAAGATCCGCATCAACCGGCCCGACCGCGAGGGCACGATCGACATCTTCCACAAGTACCTCACCGATAAGCTGCCCTACCACGAGGACGAAATCGCCCGCTACGGCGGCGTCGGCGGGGTCATCGAACACCTCATCACGCATGCGGTGACCGCGATCTTCGCGACCGACGATTCGGACCGGATGTTCATCGTGACATTCGCCGACGGGTCGCAGCACACGCTGTACTTCTCGGACTTCGTCTCCGGCGCTCTCGTCGCCAACATCGTCGACCGGGTCAAGACCGTCGCCGTGAAGGACTACCTCGCGCTCGGCGAGCGCGGCATCCGCACCGCGCACATGACGCAGGCGATCGCTCAGGAACGCCGCGAACACGAGAATCTGCGCGCGACCACCGACCCGGAGGAATGGGCCCGCGTGCTCGGCCGGGCCGGGGCCCGCGTCGTCGACGTCGCCGCCATCGATTAGGAGCCACATGTCCGTTATCCGCCCGATGGGGACCGAAACCGAATACGGTATCCTCGAGCGCGGCGCCGCCACGAACCCGATCGAGCTGTCGAACGCGATCGTGCGCGCCTACGCTGAGCAAGTCCCGCATGTGCCGTGGGACTACCGCGGTGAGGACCCGCTCGCCGATGCGCGCGGCTACCGGCTCCCGCGCGCCGCCGCCGACCCCTCGATGCTGACCGACGATCCGGAGCGGCATGCGCCGTCGGGCCCCGGCACGAATGTCGCGCCGCAGGCCCCGCACCTGGAGCGCTCCGGGCCCGCCAACGCCGTGCTCACCAACGGCGCGCGGCTGTACGTCGATCACGCCCACCCCGAATACTCCGGCCCCGAGGTGCTGACGCCGCTTGAGGCCGTGCGCTTTGACCGCGCGGGCGATGCCATCATGACGCGTGCGGCCGCGAACCTGAAAGCACAGGGGCGCGACGTCGGGATCTACAAGAACAACGTCGACGGCAAGGGCGCGAGCTACGGTACGCACGAGAACTACCTCATCGACCGCGACGTCGCCTTCGGCGATGTCGTCACGCACCTGACGACATTCTTCGCCGTGCGCCCGCTCATTTGCGGCGCGGGCCGCGTCGGCATAGGGCAGCGCAGCGAGGAGGCCGCATTCCAGATCTCCCAGCGCGCCGACTACATCGAAAACGAGGTCGGCCTCGAGACGACGTTCAACCGGCCGATCATCAACACGCGCGACGAGCCACACGCCGACGCGAGGCGCTGGCGCCGCCTGCACGTCATCGTCGGCGATGCCAACACGTTCGACGTCTCGACCTACGTCAAGCTCGGCGTCACCTCGCTCGTGCTGTGGTTCATCGAACGCGGCGAGGTCCCGCTCGACCTCGACGCGCTCAGCCTGTCCGCGCCCGTCTTCGACTGCTACGGCGTCTCGCGCGACCCGCTCACGCACACGCTGTCGACGGCCTCGGGGCGCCACACCGCGCTCGATATCCACTCGATCTTCCGCGACCTGATCGCCGACGCGCTCGCCGCCGACGGGATCACCGACGTGGCCACCGTCGACGTTATGGAGACCTGGAGCCGGCTGCTCGACGGGCTACGCACCGACCTCACGCGCGTCGAGACCGACATCGAATGGGTCGGCAAGCTCCACCTGCTTGAGCGGCTGCGCGAACGCGGGGGACTGGCCTGGGATGACCCGAAGCTCGCCGCCGCCGACCTGCAGTTCAGCGACCTCGATCCCGCCCGCTCGCTCTCGGGCGCGCTTGACCGCTCCGGCAAGGTGCGCCGCCTCGTCACCGAGGCAGAGATCAGTAGCGCGATCGAGGCCGCGCCGACGGACACGCGCGCCTACCTGCGCGGCCACTTCATCGCTTCCTATCCGCGCGATGTCGCCGCCGCGTCGTGGACGTCGCTGACGGTGCGCGATCCGGATAGCGAGGCGCTCGTGCGCATCGGCCTGCCCGACCCGTACGGTGGTAGCAAAAGCCGCTGCGGTGAGCTCCCGACTGATGATTTGTCGGCCAGCCTCGCGGCAGTGCAGTAGGAGGTAGTAATGAGGCGAGAACAGATCCGGCCGCAGTCCGCGAGCCAGGAAGTCGAAGAAGAAGAAATCGAGATCAGCGCGACGACCCAGACGTCGAGCGTTGACGACCTGCTCGACGAGATCGACGCCGTGCTGGAGACCAATGCCGAGTCCTTCGTCCAAGGATTCGTGCAAAAAGGCGGCCAGTGAGCCAGCGACGCATCTACGGGATCGAGACCGAGTACGGCATCACCTGCGCTAACACGGGCGTCGGCGAGCCGCCACTCGGTGCCGAGGAGGCAGCCCACGAGCTGTTTCGGCCGGTGCAGGCCTCCTCCCGATCCACCAATGCGTTCCTGACTAACGGCGGCCGGCTCTATCTCGACGTCGGCGCGCACCCCGAGTACGCGACCGCCGAATGCGATAACCTGCCCGACCTGCTCGCACAGGACCGCGCCGGCTCGATGATGATGGCCGACCTCGCCGCGCAGGCGAACAAGCGGCTGCGCCAGCGCGGGATCAGCGGCGCGATCCACCTGTTTCGCAATAACGCCGACTCGCGCGGCAACTCCTATGGCTGCCACGAGAACTACCTCGTGCGTCGCACGCCGCGCTTTCGACAGATGGTCGACTCGCTCATCCCGTATTTCGTCACGCGCCAGGTCGTCGTCGGCTCCGGCTATTTAAAACTCAAGCGCCGCCGCGCGAGCTACGGGTTTTCCCAGCGCGCCGACCAGACCTGGGATGCGATCTCCTCGGCGACTACGCGCTCACGCCCGATCGTCAACACGCGCGATGAGCCGCACGCCGATGCCGACAAGTACCGCCGCCTGCACGTCATCGTCGGCGACACGAACGTCTCGGAAGCGGCGACGCTCGCGAAGGTCGCCGTCACCGAACTGCTCCTCACGCTCGCCGAACGCGGCGAGCTACCCCGCTTCTGCCTCATCGACCCGATGCGCGCGATCCGCGAGGTCTGCCAGGACATTTCGGGCACGGTGCGCTGCGATCTCGACGACGGGCGGGCGCTCACCGCGGTCGATATCCAGCGGCACTACCTCGACGCGATCGCAGGCGCCGATCTCGAGTTCACGGACCTGCACCGCTACTCCCTCGACCTGTGGGAACGCGGCCTGAACGCCGTCGCGAGCCAGGACTCCTCCGCGGTCGATACCGAGCTCGACTGGGCCGTGAAGAAAAAACTCCTCGACTCCCTGAGCGCCCGGGGCTTCGGCCTCGACTCCTTCGAGGCCTCGCGCCTCATGCTCGCCTACCACGACGTGACCAGCGGCGGCATCTGGCAGCGCATGGAGCAGCGCGGCATGCTGCGCCGCTTCACGACCGACGCCGACGTCGATGCCGCGCGCACGACCGCCCCCACGACCACGCGCGCCCATCTGCGCGGCCAGTTCCTTACGCTCGCCGCGAAGTATCGCCGGGATCATACGGTCGATTGGACGCACATCCGGTTAAATGACGCGAACCACCAGGCGATCCGGCTCGACGACCCGTTCAGCGCGTCCGATGACCGCGTCGCCGCACTGTTAGCCGAGATCCCCCCCACGGAAAGCGAGTTGCCATGGGCGTAGCGATTTCCCGCCGCGTTGCGGCCGCCTGCGCCGCCCTCGCTCTGGCCGCCACGGCGCTGGCGGGCTGCAACACCCAGGAGAAGGAAACCGAGGCGAGCCCGCAGGTTCAGTCGGTCGTCGTCGACGGGTCGCTCGGCTCGATCCCGTCCGTCGCCCTGCCCAAGGGCATGTCCGTCACCTCGCGCGAAAAACTCCAGGCGGTCCCCGGCTACGGCCGCCAGCTCACCGAGGGCTCCAGCGCGATCCTCACCGTGACGACCTTCGATGGCGACGGCGCCCTCATCGAGGGCGAAGCACTCGGCGTCCCCAAAATCGTGAAGATCACCGATGAGGGCGTCGGCACGGAACTCGCGAAATCCCTCATCGGCGAACACGAGGGCAGCCGCATCGTCCTGCTCGAGCCGGTCCAGATCAAGAGCAAGGACACGACGCTCGTCACCGTCGTCGATATTTTGCCGACGGTCGCCGAGGGCACTGTCTCCGAGCTTCCCAAGGGCATGCCCGAGGTCAAGCTCGTCAACGAACGCCAGCAGGCGAGCGCGATGGGGGAGGCCGCGCCGCCCGCGAAGCTCGTCATCGCCCCGATGCTCACGGGTCAGGGCGCACAGGTCCTGGAAAACCAGCACGTCATGGTGACATTCACGCAGACGCACTGGTCCTCCGGCGAGCTCGTCGACGCGACGGAGCCGCACACGCCGATCACGCTCAACCTCAACGGCGTCATCCCGGGCCTTCGGGCTGGCATCCTCGACCAGCGCGTCGGCTCGCGCCTGCTGCTCGTCATCCCGCCGGATCAGGCGGCGGGCACCGACACGCTCGTCATGGTCGTCGATATCCTCGCCGCGTTTAACTCCGACGTCCAGAATTAGCCGACGATCACGCTCGGCACGTCGAGCGAGGCGGCGTAGGACAATGCGTCGTGCTGGGCCTGCCACGGCCCGCGGTGCTCGCTCCAGTCGTAGTCATCGCGCGCCGCGATCCGCGCCTCGCGCTCGCGCGTGCTCGCCTGCGCGAACACGACCGCATCCCAGATCGGTCCACCGGCCGCCGCCACGAATTCATCGCTCGCCGCACCACACCCGTCGACAATGAGGACGTGGCCACGCGCCTGAATCGGCGTCTCGCTAACGCGTGCGTTCACCCAGTCGTAGGGGCGATAGCGCAGCTCGCCGCTCGCCTTGAACTCGGCCGCGAGCGCGCCGCCGCGCGCGACTCCACCGGAGAGGTCAACCCAGCCGTGGCACAGCGAATCGAGCGAGAGCACGACGCCTCCCAGCTGGCGGGCGAGCGCGGTCGCGAGCGTCGTTTTCCCGGCGCCGGTCGCGCCATCGACCGCGATGATCGCGCGGGGCGGGTGAGGTCTGGTCACGATCCTCACCCTAGCCCGACCGCCGGTAGGCTAAGGCCCATGGCGCCTGCAATCCGGATTATTCCCTGCCTCGATGTCCTCGATGGCCGCGTCGTCAAAGGTGTGAACTTCACGAACCTGAAAGACGCCGGCGACCCCGTCGAACTCGCGCGCGCATACGACGCGGCCGGGGCCGATGAGATCACGTTCCTCGACATCTCCGCCTCCGCCGAAGGACGCGGCACGACCCGCGAGGTCGTGAAGCGCACCGCCGAAGAGGTCTTCGTGCCGCTCACCGTCGGCGGGGGAGTACGCAGCATCGACGACGTGGCCGAACTGCTCGCCTGCGGGGCCGACAAAATCAGCATCAACACGGCCGCGATCGCGCGTCCGGAACTCATCAGCGAGATCGCGCAGCGCTTCGGTTCGCAGGTCATCACGCTCTCGCTCGACGCGCGCGCCTGCGCGGACCAGCCCTCCGGTTATGAGGTGACGACCCACGGCGGCCGCAAGTCCGCCGGACTCGACGCGATCGCGTGGGCGACGCAAGCGGCCGACCGCGGCGTCGGCGAGATCCTGCTCAACTCGATGGACGCCGACGGCACGCGTGCGGGCTTCGACCTCGACATGCTCGCCGCCGTGCGCGACGCGGTGAACCTTCCACTGATCGCCTCGGGCGGCGCCGGCAGCGTCGAGCATTGCGTTGCGGCAGCGCGCGCGGGCGCGAACGCGATCCTGGCCGCCTCCGTCTTCCACTACGGCACGCTCAGCATCGCCGACGTGAAGGCCGGCCTCGCCGACGCCGGTTTCGAGGTCCGGTCGTGAATCCGGCGTTCAACGAGGCGGGCCTGCTGCCCGCGATCATCCAGGACGCGGCCGACGGACGCGTCCTCATGCTCGGCTATATGGACGCCGAGGCGTTCCACCGCACGTGCACGACGGGCCGCGTCTGGTTCTGGTCGCGTTCCCGGCGCGAATACTGGCGCAAGGGCGATACCTCCGGCAACGTCCAGTACGTCAAATCCGTCGCGCTCGACTGCGACGGCGATACCGCGCTCGTCACCGTCACCCAGGTCGGGCCATCCTGCCACACGGGCACGCCCACCTGCTTCACCGGCCGCGAGCTCGACGTCACCGTGGGAGGCCCCGCATGACCTGGGGAGAAACGACGCCCGACCTTGCTGGTTTCCGTCGGCTCGCCCAGGGCAGCCGGGCCGTGCCGATTACTCGGCGCCTGCTCGCCGAAGATCTCACCCCGGGGGCCGCCTACCGTACGTTCGTGAACGCACCCGGCTCCTTCATCCTCGAATCCGCCGAACACGGCGAATGGGGCCGCTGGTCCTTCGTCGGCGCCAACTGCCGCACCTTCCTCATCTCCGAGCCCGACGGCGAAGCCTACTGGCACGGCCAGGTCCCCGCGGGATTCACCGTCTCCGGCCCGGCGCTGGACCTCGCGCGCGAGGCCGCGGAACTCCTACGCCACGGTCCAGTCGGCGAGGACTGTCCGCCCTTTACCGGCGGTCTCGTGGGCGCGCTCGGCTGGGAGATCGTGCGCAGCCTCGAACACCTGCCGCCGCGCGTCGCCCCCGATGTCCCCGTGCCCGACGTTGCGATGGCGCTCGCCACCGACATCCTCGCCTTCGACCACCGCAGCGGCGACGTGTGGCTCATCGCCTCGGCCATTAACTATGACGGCAGCGACGAGCGTGTCGATGACGCCTACCGCGACGCGCTCGCCCGGCTGGATCAGATGGAGGCCGCGCTCGAGGACATCCCGACGCGCGGCATCGCCCGCCGCGAGGCGCCCGCCGAGTGCGCCGAGCCGACGTTCAATATGGCGCCCGAGGAGTTTATGGCCATCGTCGCGCGTGCGAAGGACGCGATCCGCGACGGCGAGGTCTTCCAGATCGTGCTCTCGCAGCGCGCCGAGCTCGCGTGCAGCGCCGAGGCGCTCGACGTCTACCGCGTCCTGCGCGCGACCAACCCGTCGCCCTACATGTTCTTGCTGCACCTGCCGACGGGAGAGGGCGAGTCCTTCCACATCGTCGGCTCCTCGCCCGAGACGCTCGTGGAGGTGCGCGAGCGCGCCGTGCGCACGTTCCCGATCGCGGGCTCCCGCCCCCGCGGCGCCACCCCAACAGCCGACGCCCGCATCGCCGACGAACTGCTCGCCGACCCAAAGGAGCGCGCCGAGCACGTCATGCTCGTCGACCTCGCCCGCAACGACCTGTCGCGCGTGTGCACCCCCGGCAGCGTGACGGTCCCGGACTATATGGCGATCAAGCGCTATTCCCACATCATGCACATCACCTCGACGGTGACCGGCACGCTCGCGGATGAGTGTGAGGCGCTCGACGCGCTCGCCGCGGCCTTCCCCGCGGGGACCCTGTCGGGCGCGCCCAAGGTGCGGGCGATGGAGCTGATCGACGAGCTCGAACCGACGCGCCGCGGCATCTACGGCGGCGTCGTCGGCTACCTCGACTGGCAGGGCAACCTCGACATGGCGATCGCGATCCGCACCGCCGTCATCGCACGCGGCCGCGCCTACGTTCAGGCCGGGGCCGGGATCGTGGCCGATTCCGACCCGCAAAGCGAACTGCACGAGTCGCGCACCAAGGCTGCCGCCGCGCTCGCCGCGGTCGCCCGCGCGAACCAACTGAGGGGAGAGGCCCAATGAGACTAAGCCGAAAACAGGTCGCGACGTTCTTGACGGTCCTCGGGGTCCTGCTCCTTGGCACGAGCGTCCTCGGCTGGCTGCAGGCCGACGTCACCTCGGTTGCGGGCACGACGAAAACGACGCTCACCGGCGTCCAGCTCGCGCCCGCCGGCGCCGCCGGGGCCCTCGCCCTCATCGCCGCGTCGATCGCGCTCGTATTCACGACGCGCCTCGGCTCGCGCATCGTGTGCCTCATCGCGGCCCTCGCCGCGGGCGTCAGCCTGTGGGCGTTATCGACACTGCTGTTCGCGACGCCGCGCGACCTCACCGAAACGTTCACATCGCTCACGTCGGGCACCGCAGAGATTTCCGCGATCCACACGCTGCCGACGATCTGGGTCGGCTCGCTGCTCGCGCTCCTCGCGATCGCGATCGCCCTGTTCAGCGCCGCGATCGCCGGCCATTGGACCACGACCGTCAGCCGCTACGACATCCGGACGATCCCCACGGACTCGCCGGTGTCGCCCGATCCGCGAGGCCAAGCAATCGACGATTGGGACGCTCTGGGACGCGGGGAAGACCCCACCAAATAATTCGGTAAGCTTGCCGCCAGGAGGACACCATGAACATTCAGTATTCCCTGCCCCCCGCCTCGCCTTACGAGAACCACGGTCGCACGCGCGCGTCGTGGATCTTCGTCTGGCTCACGATCCTCGGCTCGGCCGTGATCGCCGCTGGAATGGTGCTGTATTCCGTGCCGACGCAGATCGCCGGAGTCGCGCTCCTCGTCATCGGCGCCCTGACTGGAATCGGCCTGCGCGCCGCGGGGCAGGGCCAACCGCGGACAGTTGCCGTACGCGACTGGTACGAGGACTAGGCTGACGCTCAGCACGTGCTGGGAGGAAGAATGTCCGTACTCGATGAGATCGTCGGCGGCGTCCGCTTAGACGTCGCCAAACGAGAGGCGCGCGTCAGCCTCGATGAGTTAAAAGAGCGCGCCGAGCGCCGAGATAGCGCCATCGATGTGATCGCCTGTTTCCAGCAGCGCGACGCGGTCGTCTCCCTCATCGCGGAAGTCAAACGCCGCAGCCCCTCCAAGGGTGCGCTCGCCACCATTCCCGACCCAGCCGAACTCGCCCGCGCCTACGAAGCGGGCGGTGCCACCGCGATCTCGGTGCTGACCGAACAGCGGCATTTCGGCGGCTCGCTGCAGGACTTCGAAGCCGTGCGCAAGGCGGTCGACGTGCCGCTGCTGCGCAAGGACTTCATCGTCACGCCCTACCAAATCTGGGAGGCGCGCGCCTACGGCGCCGACATGGTCCTCCTCATCGTCGCCGCACTCGACCAGGTCGTCCTCACCTCGCTCATCGAACGTATCCATTCCCTCGGGATGACCGCGCTCGTCGAGGTCCATGACCGCGTCGAAGCGATGCGCGCCGTCAACGCGGGCGCGCGCCTCATCGGCGTCAACGCCCGCAACCTCCACACGCTCGACGTCGACCGATCGGTCTTCACCGACGTCGTCGAAGTCATCCCGTCCTCGGTGATCCGCGTCGCCGAATCTGGCGTGCGCGGCCCGCGCGACGTGTGGACGTATGCGAAGGCCGGCGCCGATGCCGTCCTCGTCGGCGAAGCCCTCGTGCGCGATGGCGACCCCCGCAAAGCCGTGGCCGACATGGTCTCGATTACCAAACATCCCGCGACGCATCAGCAGTGGGAGTAAGTGAGGAAGGAGGGGACGTGCCTCACCGTTCCCTGGCGAACCAGACCGGGCCGTACTTCGGGCCGTTCGGTGGCCGATTTGTGCCCGAAGCGCTCATTGCCGCGCTCGACGATCTCACGGTCGCGTGGGAAAAAGCGAAAGACGACCCGACGTTTCGCATCGAGCTTTCCGACCTGCACCGCGACTACGTCCACCGCCCCTCGCTGCTGACCGAAGTCCCGCGCTTTGCCAAGCACTGCGGCCCGGCCCGCGTCTTTTTGAAACGCGAAGATCTCAACCACACGGGCAGCCACAAGATCAACAACGTTCTCGGCCAAGCCCTGCTGACGCGCGCGATCGGCAAGACCCGCGTCATCGCGGAGACCGGCGCCGGCCAGCACGGCGTCGCGACCGCGACCGCGGCCGCGCTGCTCGGCCTGAAGTGCGTCATTTACATGGGCCGCGAAGACATGCGCCGCCAGGCCCTGAATGTCGCCCGGATGCGCCTGCTCGGCGCAGAGGTCGTGAGCGTCGATGCCGGCAGCGCCACCTTGAAAGATGCCATCAACGAGGCGTTCCGGGACTGGGTGACGAACGTCGAGACGACGAACTATATCTTCGGCACCGCCGCGGGGCCGCACCCGTTCCCGGCGATGGTGCGCGACCTGCAAAAGATCATCGGCGAGGAGGCGCGCGAGCAAATCCAGGACCGCATCGGCCGCCTGCCTGATGCTGTCGTCGCCTGCATTGGCGGCGGCTCGAACGCGATCGGCATGTTCCACGCCTTCCTCGACGACGAGGACGTCACGCTGCTCGGTATCGAAGCGGCGGGTGACGGCGTCGACACCGACCGTCACGCGGCCTCGATCGCGGGCGGCTCACTCGGCATCCTGCACGGCGCGAAGATGTACCTCATGCAAGACGAGTTCGGCCAGACGATCGAATCGCATTCCATCTCCGCCGGCCTGGACTATCCGGGCGTTGGCCCCGAACACGCCTACCTGCACTCGATCGGCCGCGCGACCTACTGGCCCGCCACCGATGCCGAAGCGATGGAAGCCTTCCAGCTGCTGTCGCGCACCGAGGGCATCATCCCCGCGATCGAATCCGCGCACGCGCTTGCCGGCGCGATGCGCTGGGGCCGCGAGAACGCCAACGGGATCTATGACGACGGCGACGAGCCCGTCATCATCGTGAACCTCTCGGGTCGCGGCGATAAGGACGTGGCCACCGCGGCCGCGTATTTCGACCTCGTCGACCCCGACCTCAGGCAGGAGTAAGCCCGTGACCTCACGCACCGAAGCGGCCATCGACGCCCGGCTCGCCCGCGGCGACGCCGCCCTCATCGGCTACCTGACCGCGGGCTATCCCGACGTCGATACGACCGTCGCCGCAGGCAAGCTCCTGCTCGAGCACGGCTTCGACATGCTCGAGATCGGCCTACCGTACTCCGACCCCGGCGTGGACGGCGCCGTCATCCAGCACACCGGAGCTGCCGCACTCGCCGCCGGCACCCGCACCCCGCACGTCTTTTCCATCGTGGAGCAACTCGCCGCGACGGGCGCGCCGATCCTCGTCATGACGTACTACAATCCGATCTTCCGTTACGGCGAACAGCGCTTCGCCCGCGACCTCGCGGCCGCCGGGGGAGCGGGCACGATCACGCCCGATCTCATCCCCGACGAAGCCGAGGACTGGATCGGCGCCGCCACGGACTTCGACCTCGACCGCGTCTTCCTCGTCGCCCCGTCCTCGACGAACGAGCGCCTCGCGATGACGGCCGCCGCCTGCCGCGGTTTCGTCTACGCCGCCTCGACGATGGGCGTGACCGGGGAGCGCCGCGAAGTCGACTCGACGGCCGAGACGCTCGTAGCCCGCACGCGCGAGGTCTCCGAGCAACGCGTGTGTGTCGGCCTCGGAGTGTCCTCGGGCACCCAGGCCCGCGAGATCGGATCGTTCGCTGACGGCGTGATCGTGGGCTCCGCGCTGCTGCGCGCGCTCGATGACGGCATGGATCGCCTCGCCCGTCTCGCGACCGAACTCGCGGCCGGGTGCGAGGGTGCCCGCGCGGGGGGCTAAGATCAGTCTCGAGAAAGCCCCCCACCCCGTAGACTGGAAACATGCGTAGAGCCAAAATCGTTTGCACGATTGGTCCGGCGACTGAAACCCCGGAAAAAGTCCAAGAACTCGTCGATGCCGGAATGGACGTGGCGCGAATCAACCGCTCCCACGGAACCGCCGAAGAACACGAACTCGTATACGCCAATGTGCGTGCCGCGGCCCAAACCTCCGGGCGCGCCGTCGCGGTCCTCGTCGACCTGCAGGGTCCGAAGATCCGCCTCGGCACGTTCGAATCCGGCCCCGTGTTTTTGGAAGAAGGCGCGACCTTCACCATCACCACGCGCGATGTCGTCGGCACGAAGGATCTGTGCTCGACGACGTTCAAGGGCCTGCCCGGCGACTGCCGCACCGGTGACCCCCTCCTGATCGACGACGGCAAGGTCGCCCTGCGAGTCCTTGACGTCACCGACACCGACGTCGTCACCCGCGTGGAGGTGCCCGGCCCGGTCTCCAACCACAAGGGCATCAACCTGCCCGGCGTCGCCGTGTCCGTTCCCGCACTGAGCGAAAAGGACAAGGAAGACCTGCGCTGGGCGCTTCAGATCGGCGCCGACTTCATCGCCCTGTCCTTCGTGCGCTCCGCACGCGATATCGAAGACGTCCACGAGATCATGGACGAGGTCGGCCACCGCGTGCCCGTCCTCGCGAAGATCGAAAAGCCGCAGGCCGTCCAGAACCTCACGGAAATCGTCGACGCGTTCGACGGCATCATGGTCGCCCGCGGCGACCTCGGCGTCGAGCTCCCGCTCGAGCAGGTGCCGCTCGTCCAAAAGCGCGCGATCGAGCTCGCGCGCCGCTTCGCCAAGCCGGTCATCGTCGCGACCCAGGTCCTCGAATCGATGATCACCAACCCGCGCCCGACGCGCGCCGAGGCCTCCGACTGCGCCAACGCCATCCTCGATGGCGCCGACGCCGTCATGCTCTCGGGCGAAACCTCGGTCGGTGAATACCCGATCGAAGCCGTGCGCACCATGAGCCGTATCATCGAAAACACCGAGGAAAACGGTGGCGACCGCATCGCCCCGCTCACCTCGGCTCCGCACACCCGCTCCGGCGTCATCACGAAGGCCGCCGCGGAAATCGGCGAAATGATCGAGTGCAAGTACCTCGTGACGTTCACCCAGTCGGGCGATACGGCCCGCCGCATGTCGCGGCTGCGTTCGCCCATCCCGCTGCTCGCCTTTACGCCGCTGGAAGCGACCCGCAACTCGCTCGCCCTGTCGTGGGGCGTGCACACCTATAAGGTGCCGGCCGTCTCCCACACCGACGACATGGTCGAGCAGGTCGACTACTACCTGCAGGAGTCGGGACTTGGCGAAAACGGCGACCGCGTCGTCATCGTCGCTGGCATGCCTCCGGGCACCGTCGGTTCAACCAACTCGATCCGCGTCCACAAGATCGGAGAGGTCCACCTCCCCGTCGAACGCTGAGTGATGGATCACGCTCTCAGATGTATCGGAGCACCACAACGCCGGTGGTACCGTAAAAGCTGCATCTGAAGCGAGCTCCTGTGGTGGAATCGGTAGACACACTGCACTCAAAATGCAGCGCTGAAAGGCGTGAGGGTTCGAGTCCCTCCGGGAGCACTTAGCCAAGGCCAACCGCGTGAAAGAAGCGAACATGAGCGAACAGAACGAGGTGACCGAAGACAAGGATTCGGCGCCCATCGAACTCGATGACATTGCGAGCGAATCGGCGAAGGAACCGACCGGTAAGCGCGCCGCCCGCCGCGTCGTCGTGGCTGAAGATGAGCCGCTGATCCGCCTCGACATCGTGGAATGCCTGACCGATTCGGGCTACGACGTTGTCGGCGAAGCTGGCGATGGACTCAAGGCCGTCGAACTCGTCACCGAGCTCGAGCCCGACGTCGTCATCATGGACATCAAGATGCCGGAAATGGACGGCATCACCGCCGCCGAACGCATCATCAAGGAAGGCATCTGCGCGGTCGTCATGCTCACGGCGTTCTCGCAGACCGAACTGGTCGAGCGCGCCCGCGATGCCGGCGCGATGGCCTACGTCGTAAAGCCGTTCAACCCCTCCGACCTGCTGCCCGCGATCGAGATCGCGGTCTCGCGCTTTAACGAGATCCAGTCGCTCGAGGCCGAGGTCGCCGACCTCACCGACCGCTTCGAGACCCGCAAGCGCGTCGACCGCGCCAAGGGCCTGCTCATGAGCAAGATGGGCCTGACCGAGCCGGAATCCTTCCGCTGGATCCAAAAGACCTCGATGGACCGTCGCCTCACGATGCGCGAGGTCGCCGACGCCGTCATCGAGCAGATCGGCACCAAGAAGTCCTAGCGACGTCCTAGCAACGGCGTCCCGCGAACTACTCGCGGGGCGTTGTCGTATCCGGGTTCGTGAAGACGACGGTGAGCTGCGCGGTCGCGACGATATCCCCGGGAGCAGCCAGATCGTCGCCGACGCGGCGCACCTCGATGCGGTAGGTCGCGAGCCGACGCGAGACGGCGAGCTGATAGACGTAACCGCCGACCATGCCCTCGCGCGCGCCGCTCACATGTTTGATCGAAAGGTCGACGCCGGCGGGGCGCCTACCCGGATGATCGATGAACGCCGCGACGCTGCCCGCCTGCTCGGCAAGGGCCGCGCTCGCACCGCCGTGTAAGAGCCCGAACGGCTGCGTATTGCCCGCGACCGGCATCGTCATAACGCAACGCAGGTCGCTTGCGTGATCCACAGCAACGCCCACTAGGCGCATCTCGAGGCGATCGGCGAGCGCACCCAGGTCGATCGAGTCCGAGGGGGGCTCTAGGCTGTATTCCATGAGCGACATGCGCAGACTCCTCCTCATTGACGGGCATTCGATGGCGTTTCGGGCTTTTTATGCCCTACCCGTCGACAATTTTGCCACGTCGACCGGCCAGCACACGAACGCGGTCCACGGCTTTACCTCGATGCTCCTCAAGCTCATCGCAGAGGAGAAGCCCACCCACGTGGCGGTCGCCTTCGACGTCGGCTCGGAGACCTTCCGCACCCGTGAATACTCCGATTACAAGGGCACCCGCGATAAGGCGCCCGAGGAATTTGCGAGCCAGATCCCGCTCATTAAAGAGGTGCTCGACGCGCTGCGCATCCGCCACCTCGAGGCGCCCGATTTTGAGGCCGACGATATCGTCGCGACGCTGAAGACCTCCGCCGAGGACTCCGGCTTCGACGATGTCCTCATCTGCTCCGGCGACCGCGACACCCTGCAGCTCGTCACGGACACGACGACGGTGCTCTACCCGACGAAGGGCGTCTCGGTCCTCAAGCGCTTCACGCCGGGAGCGGTGGAAGAAAAGTACGGCGTGCCGCCGGCACGCTACCCCGAACTCGCGGCGCTCGTGGGGGAGACCTCCGATAACCTGCCGGGCGTCCCCGGCGTCGGTCCGAAGACGGCCGCGAAATGGATCGGCCAGTACGACGGACTCGACAACGTCATCGCACGCGCGGACGAGATCGGCGGCAAGGCCGGCCAGTCATTCCGGGACAACCTCGAAAACGTCCTGCGCAACCGCAAGCTAAACCACCTGCTGGCCGACATGGATCTCGGCGTCGGCTTCGACGAGCTCATCGTCGAACCGGTCGACCGGGAAGCCGTCCACACCGTGTTCGACGCACTCGAATTCAACACGCTGCGCGACCGCGTCTTTGCCACCCTCGATGCTGATGCCTCCGCAAGTGCGAGCGATAAGCCGGACCTGTCCTTCGATATCGCCTCCTGGTCCGACGACGGTGACCTCGCCGCGTTCCTGCAGACGCACGCCGAAGACGAAAACGCGCAACGAATCGCTCTCGCGATATCGGAGGGCGCGACGGATGTCGACCGCTTCGCGCTCGCCACGCGCAGCCACGCCCTCGTGCTCAACCTGTCGGCCCTGCCCGAAGGCGAGGACGCGGTCCTCTCGGCCTTCCTTTCGGGCCCGGCGCCGAAGATCGCCCACGATGCAAAGCAGCTGTGGCACCGCCTGCGCGCCCTCGGCTATGAACTCGACTCCGTCGTGTTCGATACCGATATCGCGGCCTACCTCATCCACCCCGACCAGCGCCGCCATAGCCTCATCGACCTCGCCCAGCGCTACCTCGACCGCGACGTCGCCGCGAGCGATGCCGAGAGCGGGCAGCTCGCCTTCGAACTCGACTCCGATGCCGCGATCGATACGCTTGCCCAGCAGGCCCTCGCGATCGCCGAACTCGAAGTCCAGCTCACCGGCGAACTCGAAGATCGCGCCCTGTCCCACCTCATGACCAAGCTCGAGCTGCCGGTCCAGCGCATCTTGCAGGACATGGAATCAACCGGCATCGCCGTCTCGGCCACCGTCTTTAACGAGCTCTTCGACGAACTCGATGCCGACGTCAAGCAGGCCGCCGCCGACGCCTACGCCGCCATCGGCGAAGAGATCAACCTCTCGAGCCCAAAGCAGTTGCAGCGAGTCCTGTTCGAGGATCTGCAGATGCCCAAGACCAAGCGCACGAAGACCGGCTGGACCACCGACGCCGAAGCCCTGTCCGACCTGTTCGATAAGACCGGCCATCCGTTCCTCGCCGCACTCCTCGCGCACCGCGACCGCATCAAGCTGCGCCAGATCGTCGAGACGCTCCGCTCGGCGACGGCCGACGACGGCCGCATCCACACGACGTTCCAGCAGACCGTCGCCGCCACGGGCCGCCTGTCCTCGACGGACCCGAACCTGCAAAACATCCCCGCCCGCTCCGAAGCGGGCCTGCGCATCCGCGAGGCCTTCGTCGTCGGCGAGGGCTTCGAGACCCTCATGACCGTCGACTACTCGCAGATCGAAATGCGCATCATGGCGCACCTGTCGGGAGATGCCGGACTCATCGAAGCCTTCCGCAAGGGCGAAGATCTCCACAACTTCGTCGGCGCCCGCGTCTTCGACGTCGCGATCGACGAGGTCACGCCCCAGATGCGTAGCCGCGTCAAAGCCATGAGCTACGGCCTGGCCTACGGGCTGTCCTCCTTCGGCCTCTCGCGCCAGCTCGGCATCGAGGTCGGCGAAGCCAAGTCCCTCATGGACGAGTACTTCGACCGCTTCGGCCGAGTACGCGACTACCTGCGCACCGTCGTCGAACAAGCCCGCCGCACCGGCTTCACCGAGACGATGTTCGGCCGCCGCCGCTACCTGCCCGACCTCACGAGCGATAACCGGCAGCGCCGCGAAATGGCCGAGCGTGCCGCCCTCAACGCGCCGATCCAGGGCAGCGCCGCCGACATCATCAAGGTCGCGATGATCTCGATCGACGACGCCCTCACCCAAACCGGCCTCGCCTCGCGCATGCTGTTGCAGGTGCACGACGAACTCGTCTTAGAGATCGCGCCCGGCGAGCTCGAACAGGTCGAAGCACTCGTGCGTGAGCACATGGCGGGCGCCGCGAAGCTCAACGTGCCGCTCGACGTTTCCGTCGGCGTGGGCGAATCCTGGCGGGCCGCCGGCCACTAACGCCGGCGCGCCTGCACCACCATCGTCCCCGGGAACAGCCGCGAGCGTTCGGCCGACCAGCCGCCCCACGTCGTCTCGACGCCGGGCGCGAACTGCGGCTCACGCAAGGACTCGATTACGAACCCGCTCGCGGCCAGCGCCGCCACGTGGTCTTCGAGCGTGTGGTGGAACTCGGCGTAGCTGACCTGATCGCCGTGCCCCTCGAGATAGGGCGTGCGGTCAAAATACGACCGGATCAGCTCGGGCTCGACGTCGACCGGATCATCGGAAAACACCCAACGCATCGGATGTGGTGCCGAAAATACCCAGCGCCCACCGGGCCGCAGCACGCGCGCGACCTCGGCATACAGCGGCGCGACATCGGGCACGAACGCGATCGCACCGAACGCCGAAAACGCGAGGTCAACCACCTGATCGGCGAGCGGCAGCGCGCACGCATCGGCGGCGAGTAGCGGAAGGGGAGCGCGGCCCAGCTCGGCATCGATCCGGTGGGCCTCGCCCAGCATGCCGGGCGCGATATCGATCCCGACGACGTGCGCCCCCAGCGAGGCCAGATACCGCGCGCCCTGCGCGAGCCCGCACCCGACCTCGAGCACGCGCAAACCCGCGAGATCCTCGGGCGTCCCGAGCCACTGGACATCGGCTTCATCCCAGCCCTCCGGCCCCCAGATCAGGCGGTTCCGCGTGAGGAAGTCGACATGCTCATCGGCATAGTCTCTCGCGCCCCGATCCCAGTACTCGTGGGTGAGGTGGCTGCCTGCCGCAAGTGGCCGGTAACCAAAAAATTCGTCACCCATGAATCCCACGTTAAGCGAATCGTGACCGAAACGTGATCGGGCTATCGCGTAAAACCTGGCAAAATTGGTTGCTCCGGCTTGGTAAGGGTGAGTAGACTTGCCTACGGCGACGACTGCGTTGCCAACAACCTGTCCATCAATACCTACAATTGTCCGTATCGGAGTCATCACTCAATGACCACCACCTCCACCACCCCTTCGACCCCCCAGGTCGCTGTTAATGACATCGGCTCGGAAGAGGAACTCCTCTCTGAGATCGACAAGACCATCAAGTACTTCAATGACGGGGATATCGTCGAAGGCACGGTCGTCAAGGTCGACCGCGACGAGGTTCTCCTCGACATCGGCTACAAGACCGAAGGTGTTATCCTCTCCCGCGAACTCTCGATCAAGCACGACATCGACCCGGATGAGGTCGTTGAGGTCGGAGACAAGATCGAAGCCCTGGTCCTCCAGAAGGAAGATAAGGAAGGCCGTCTCCTGCTGTCCAAGAAGCGCGCTCAGTACGAGCGTGCCTGGGGCACCATCGAAAAGGTCAAGGAAGAAAACGGCGTCGTCACCGGCACCGTCATCGAGGTCGTCAAGGGCGGCCTGATCCTCGATATCGGCCTGCGTGGCTTCCTGCCCGCCTCCCTCGTGGAGATGCGTCGCGTGCGCGATCTGCAGCCCTACATCGGCCGCGAGATCGAAGCCAAGATCATTGAGCTCGACAAGAACCGCAACAACGTGGTCCTCTCGCGTCGCGCCTGGCTCGAGCAGACCCAGTCCGAGGTGCGTTCGCACTTCCTGCAGACCCTGCAGAAGGGCCAGGTTCGCTCCGGTGTGGTCTCCTCGATCGTCAACTTCGGTGCGTTCGTGGACCTCGGCGGCGTCGACGGTCTCGTCCACGTCTCCGAACTGTCCTGGAAGCACATCGACCACCCGAACGAGGTCGTCGAGGTCGGCCAGGAAGTCACTGTCGAGGTGCTCGACGTCGACATGGATCGCGAGCGCGTCTCCCTGTCGCTGAAGTCGACCCAGGAAGATCCGTGGCGTCTGTTCGCCCGCACCCACGCCATCGGCCAGGTCGTGCCCGGCAAGGTCACCAAGCTCGTCCCGTTCGGTGCGTTCGTGCGCGTCGAAGACGGCATCGAGGGCCTCGTGCACATCTCCGAACTGGCCGTGCGCCACGTCGAGGTGCCCGAGCAGGTCGCGAAGGTCGGCGACGAACTCTTCGTCAAGGTCATCGACATTGACCTCGACCGCCGCCGCATCTCGCTGTCTCTCAAGCAGGCCAACGAGGGCGTCGACCCGAACTCCGACGACTTCGATCCGTCGCTGTACGGCATGGCCGCCGAGTACGACGAGCAGGGCAACTACAAGTACCCCGAAGGCTTCGACCCCGAGACCAACGAATGGCTCGAAGGCTACGAAGCACAGCGCGAGGAATGGGAAGGCCAGTACGTCCAGGCCCAGGCCCGTTGGGAAGCCCACAAGGCTCAGGTCGCGAAGGCCATGGAAGATGACGCCGAGGCTTCGGCCGAGGGCGACACCTCCGTGCCCGCCCCCGCGTCTTACACCGCGGCTCCGGCTGACGCCGGCGGCACCCTCGCCTCCGATGAGGCGCTGGCTGCTCTCCGTGAGAAGCTCACCGGTCACTAAGACCCCATAAAGCTCCGCCCGTCCCGATCAAGGGGCGGGCGGAGCTTTTTTGATAGTCTGTGCCCATGACGCCTTCTCCGATCACGCGCGAGCGGATCCGCCACGATCTGAAAGCCCGACGGGTTCGCGTCGCCGACGTACAGCACGTGACGACGAACCTCATTCGCGTGACCTTCGAAAGTGAAGACCTCCTCGACTTCGTCTCCGCCGGCCCCACCGACCACGTCAAACTCGTGATCCCCGACGACGGCGTTGCGCCCGAACCCGTCGTGCGCGAGGACCGGCTCGTGCGCCCGTATGACGGCATCCTGCGTGATTACACGCCGCGGTGGTATTCGACGGCGATGCGCCCACCGCAGCTCATGATCGACTTCTTCGACCACGACGATCCCGGCCCTGCGACCGCCTGGGCCAGGCGTGTGCGCCCTGGCGAGGTGACGTGGATCCTCGGGCCGCGTGGCAGCAAGCCGGTCCCCAACGGCGCCGAATCGCTCATCCTGTTCGCCGACGAAACCGCGCTGCCTTCGGTCGCGCGCTGGATCGAGATGGGCCCGGGCCTTGCCATCAGCGCCCACCTCATCGCGCGCGGGGGAGACCGCGCCTACCTCGACTACCTGACCGGCGCCGCCGACCCCACCTGCGCGGCGAACCCCGACGCACCCGGTGCGCCGCGCCTGACCTGGCACGACGATGGCGACGCGCTGCTCGCCGCGGCCCGCGCGATCGACACCATCGCGCCCGACACGTTCGTGTGGGCCGGGGGAGAGGCGATGCTCCTCGCCCAGCTGCGCCGCCACCTCAAGCCCCGATGCGACCGCGAGCAGGCCGCCTTCGAGGGCTATTGGCGTAGCGGCGAAGCGAACTACGATCACCACGCGCCCCTGCCGGACTAGCCATGCCACGATTCCGCATCGCCCTGACCGGAGGCATCGCCGCCGGCAAGTCGACCGTCGCTGCCCACCTTGCCGAACTTGGCGCGCACGTCATCGACTATGACTCGCTCGCCCGTGAGGTCGTCGCCCCGGGAAGCGTGGGTAGCGAAAAAGTTTTTGCGCGCTTCCCCCCGGTACGCGCCGCCGACGGCAGCATCGACCGGGCAGCCCTTGCCGCGATCGTGTTCGCCGACGACGATGCCCGCGCCGACCTCGAAGCCATCACGCACCCACTCATCTGCGAGCGGGCCGCCGCGCTCGACGCAGCCGCGCCCGGCGTCGTCGTCCACGACATCCCGCTGCTCGCCGAAATCGGCGCCGGAAACCTGCCCTTCGACGCCATCCTCACCGTCGAGGCCGACGAAGACACGCGCATCGCGCGCCTCATCGAAAGCCGCGGCATGAGCCGGGCCGACGCCACCGCCCGCATGCGCGCGCAGGCAAGCGATGAGCACCGCCGCGCCATCGCCACCCACGTCATCGACGCCAACGTGCCGCGAGCCCAGATGGTCGCGAACGTCACCCAGCTCTATCGCGAGCTGGCCGATTCAACGGGTTATGATGACCTGCGAGGGGAGTATTCCCGCGATCGGTAACCCGCCATCACAGCGCCTAACGGTGGGGGCTCGGGTCCGATGCCCTCCGGGCGGAAGAGACCTCGGTCCCTTCACCGTCCCCGCATGAAAGGTCGCCCGTGGGTTCTGCACACCTGTCCTACACCTTTGAGGCCATCGCCCTTGGCATCATGTGCGCCGTCATCGTCTTCGACCTGCTGTGGGTCGTGCACCGGCCGCACATCCCGACGATGCGTGAGTGCACGATCTGGGTCGGCATCTACGTCACCGCTGCGCTGATCTTCGGTGGCGTCCTAGCCCTCGTCGCCAACGGCCAGGTCGCGACCGAGTTCTATGCCGGCTGGCTGACCGAGTATTCGCTGTCGGTTGATAACCTCTTCATCTTCGTCATCATCCTGTCGCGTTTTAGGGTGCCGCCGAACCGCCAGCAGGAAGTCCTGATGATCGGCATCATCATCGCGCTCGTGCTGCGCGGCATCATGATTCTCATCGGCGCGGGCCTCATCGCGCGCTTCTCGTGGATCTTCTTCCTCTTCGGCTTCTTCCTCATCTGGACCGCGATCTCGCTGATCCGCTCGCATGGCGAAGACGAAGAATACAAGGAAAACTTCGCCATCCGCGCACTGCGCAAGGTGTTGCCCATCCACAACGAGTACGACGGCATGAAGCTGCGCACCGTGATCGACGGCAAGAAGATGTGGACGCCGATGCTCGTCGTCATCCTCGCGCTCGGCTCGACGGACCTGCTCTTCGCCCTCGACTCGATCCCGGCGATCTTCGGCCTGACGAAGGACCCGTTCGTCGTGTTCTCGACGAACCTCTTCGCGCTCATGGGCCTGCGCCAGCTCTACTTCCTGCTCGGTGGCCTGCTCGACCGCCTCGTCTACCTGCCCTACGGCCTCGCGGTCATCCTCGCGTTCATCGGCATGAAGCTCATCTTCGAAGCGATGCACACGAACTCGCTGCCGTTCATCAACGGTGGCAAGCCGATCGAGTGGGCGCCGCACGTACCGATTGCGGTCTCGCTCGGCGTGATCGCGGGCGTCTTGCTCATCACGACGGTCGCCTCGCTCATCGCTTCGCGGCGCGAAAAGCATGTTCCATCGCTCTCGGATCGCTAAGTCCGCGCACTGAACTACCCTGGGAGCATGCGCCCCGAAACCGACCTTGTCCGCGCCGCCAATCGGCTCGAAGTCATCTCCGAATTCACGCCGTCCGGTGACCAGCCGACGGCGATCGCAGAGCTCACGAACCGCATCAACGCGGGCGAAAAAGACATGGTCCTGCTCGGGGCGACGGGCACCGGTAAATCGGCGACGGCCGCGTGGCTGATCGAGCAGGTGCAGCGTCCGACGCTCATCATGGCGCCGAACAAGACGCTCGCCGCTCAGCTCGCGGCCGAACTGCGCGAACTCATGCCGAATAACGCGGTCGAGTACTTCGTGTCCTATTACGACTACTACCAGCCGGAAGCTTACGTCCCGCAGACCGATACCTATATCGAGAAGGACTCCTCGATTAACGACGAGGTCGAGCGGCTGCGGCATAGCGCGACGAACTCGCTGCTCACGCGCCGCGACTGCGTCGTCGTCGCATCCGTGTCCTGTATCTATGGCCTGGGTACGCCGCAGGAGTACGTCGACCGCATGGTGCCGCTGCACGTCGGGATGCAGATCGATCGCGACGACCTGCTGCGCCAGTTCGTCGGCATGCAATACACCCGCAACGACCTCGCCTTCACGCGTGGCACGTTCCGGGTGCGCGGCGACACGATCGAGATCATCCCCGTGTATGAGGAACTCGCGATCCGGATCGAAATGTTCGGCGACGAGATCGACGCGCTCGCCACGCTCCACCCGGTCACGGGCGACGTTGTCGAATCCACCGAGCAGGTCTTCTTGTTCCCGGCCTCCCACTACGTCGCGGGCCCAAAGCGCATGGAACGCGCGATGAAGGACATCGAAGACGAGCTCACCGAGCGCCTCAAGGAACTCGAGACCCAGGGCAAACTGCTCGAGGCCCAGCGGCTGCGCATGCGCACCACCTATGACCTCGAGATGATGCGCACCGTCGGCACATGCGCCGGCATCGAAAATTACTCGCGCCACATCGACGGCCGCGGCCCCGGCACGCCGCCGCACACGCTGCTCGACTACTTCCCAGAGGACTTCCTCCTCGTCATCGACGAATCTCACGTGACCGTCCCGCAGATCGGGGCGATGCACGAGGGCGACGCCTCCCGCAAACGTACGCTCGTCGACCACGGCTTTCGGCTGCCGAGCGCGCTCGATAACCGGCCGCTGCGCTGGGACGAGTTTTTGGAGCGCATCGGGCAGACCGTCTACATGTCGGCGACGCCGGGCGACTATGAGCTCGGGCAGGCCGACGGCGTCGTCGAACAGATCATTCGCCCGACGGGCCTGGTCGACCCGAAGGTCGTCGTCAAACCCACCGAGGGCCAGATCGATGATCTGCTCGGCGAGATCAGCGCGCGCGTCGAGCGCGACGAACGCGTCCTTGTGACGACCCTGACGAAGAAGATGGCCGAGGACCTCACCGACTATCTGCTCGACAAGGGCGTGAAGGTCCAATACCTGCACTCCGACGTTGACACGCTGCGGCGCGTCGAACTGCTGCGCGAGCTGCGGCTCGGCCAGTTCGACGTGCTCGTCGGCATCAACCTGCTGCGCGAGGGCCTCGACCTGCCCGAGGTCAGCCTCGTCGCGATCCTCGACGCGGATAAAGAGGGGTTCTTGCGCTCCTCGAAATCGCTCATCCAGACGATCGGGCGCGCCGCCCGTAATGTCACGGGCGAAGTCCACATGTACGCCGATAAGGTCACCGAGGCGATGCGGATCGCGATCGACGAGACCGAACGTCGCCGCGCCAAGCAGATCGCCTACAACACCGAACACGGCATCGACCCCACGCCGCTGCGCAAGAAGATCGCCGACGTCACCGACATGCTCGCCCGCGAGGACATCGACACCGAGGAACTGCTCAAGGGCGGCTACCGCGGCGCCGGCAGCGGGCCGAGCGCGGCCGAGCGCAAGAAGGCGTGCGCGCGCGTGCGCGAGCAGGTCGCGACCGAATCCGAGGGCGAACTCGTCACTCTCATCGAGGACCTCTCCGAGCAGATGCGCGGCGCCGCCGCCGAACTGCAGTTCGAGCTCGCGGCCCGACTCCGCGACGAAATTTCCGACCTAAAGAAGGAGTTGCGCCAAATGAGAGCGGCGCAGTGAGCAGCTCCAACCTCATGACGCGCGGCATCGCCGCGTCGCTCGCCGCCTCTGTCCTGTTCGCGTTCCTCGCGTTCTACTCCGACATCCTCGCGCGCACCTTCGGCGGCTGGGAGATCTTCGGCTGGCGCCTCCTGCTCACGTTCCCGGCGCTCACGCTTGCGATGGTGGCAACCGGCCGCTGGCCGCGCGTCATCCGGTTTGTCACGACGCTCACCCACTCCTGGTGGCGGATCCCCGTTCTGCTGACCAACGCGAGCCTGCTCGCCGCACAGATGATGCTCTTCACCTGGGCGCCCGGCGCGGGCCGCGCCGCCGAACTCTCACTCGGCTACTTCCTCATGCCGCTCGTCATGATCGTCATCGGGCGCGTCGGATTCTGCGAGTCGATCACGCGCGGCCAAGGCATCGCGACGGTCCTCGCGCTCCTCGGCGTCGCCTACGAGGCCGTCCGTGCCGGCAGCCTCACGTGGGTGACGCTCGTCGTCGCGATCGGCTACCCGGCCTATTTCGTCTGCCGCCGCCTCGCCGACATGGCCTCCTCGTCCGCGCTCTGGGCGGAGATGGCGCTCATGGTGCCGCTCTCGCTCGCTGTCGTCGGTAACCCGACCGCGCTGCGTCACGCGGCAAGCGGCAGCGCGCTCGCGCTCATCATTGGCCTCGGCATCCTGTCCGCGGGCGCCATGGCCGTCTATACGGGCGCGCAGACCTGGCTGCCATTCGCCCTGTTCGGCCTGCTGAGCTACCTCGAGCCTGTCCTGCTCGTCATCGTCGCGTTCACGCTGCTTGGGGAGAGCATCACGGCCGCCGAGATGCCGACCTACGGCCTCATCTGGCTCGCCGTGCTCGTCCTCGCCGCCGAGGGCGCCTGGCGCGTGCTGCGCCGCAAGCGCCGCCACGACCTGTGGTGGCCCGAGATGAGCTAACTACCAGCCGCGCTCGCGCCACTGCTGAAGCGAACCCCGCTCGGCCCCGAGCGTCGTCGCATCCCCGTGTCCCGGCAGGACGACGGTCTCGTCGGGCAGCGCGTCGAAGAGCTTGCGCTCGACATCGCCGAGCAACTGCGTGAAGTCCTCGGGACTATGCGTCTTGCCGACGCCGCCGGGAAAGAGCGAATCGCCCGAGATCACGACGGGCGGATGCTCCTTCGGGCGCAAGATCAGCGCGATCCCGCCGGGGGTGTGGCCGACGAGCTCGACGATAGTGATCCGCACGTTGCCGAGAGCCACGAGGTCGCCGTCGGCGAGCGGATGCTGCGGCACGCCCGTCGCGTCCTGGATCGCCTGCGCGTCGTTGACCCCGGAGTAGGCCTTCACCGCCGACCGCGCCGCGACGTCGCCGAGCGCCTGCACGTGGTCGGCGTGGCGGTGCGTCGTGATGATGCGGTCGATGCGGACGTTGCCGAACTCGTCCTGGCCGGCCTCGAGGATCGCGTCGGCGTCGGCGGCGGCATCGACGACGATGACGCGGCCGCTGTCTGTCTCCCTGATGAGGTAGACCTTGTTGTCCATATCGCCGACGGTGAGGCGGGTGATGGTGAGCTCGCTGCTGCGCACAATATCCATGGCCCCATTGTGGCCGACCTCACCGCCGTGCGCGAGGCGTCCTCCACCGTTAGACGGAACCGCGTGAGGGCCCTTGCCAACTACGCTGGAGAACGTGACCACACCTACGACGACCCCTGAGCAGCTGACCGCCGATAACGGCCTTACTGCCGCGGAAGTCCAGCAGCGAATCGAAGCGGGACAAACCAACCGCGCCCCGACGCCGCGCGGACGCAGCACGCTCGATATCCTGCGCGCGAATATCTTCACGGTCTTTAACGCGATCCTCGCGACGGCCGTCGTCATCGTGCTGCTCGTCGGCCAGTGGCAAGACGCGGTCTTCGGGATCGTCCTCATCGTCAACACTCTCATCGGCACCATCGCCGAAATCCGCGCCAAGCGCGTCCTCGCGGACGTCGCGATCCTCGACGCGCCCAGTGCCCGCGTGACGCGCGGCGGCGACACGTACGATATCGCCGCGAAAGACATCGTCCTTGGCGACCTCGTCCACCTCTCGCTCGGAGACCAGATCCCCGTCGACGGCATCGTCCGCCAGGTGGGCGGGATCAGCATCGACGAATCGATCCTCACCGGCGAGTCCGACCCGCAGAAGAAGGCCGTCGGAGACTCGGTCATGTCCGGCACGTCCGTCATCGCGGGCTCGGCGCTCATCCAGGCGACGGCCGTCGGACCCGACTCGTATGCCAATACGCTCGGGGCGCAGGTGAAGAGCTATCGGAAGGTGCACAGCGAACTCGCCGACGGAATCGACTACATCCTGACGCGCCTGTCGTGGGTGATCGTCCCGCTCGCGCTGCTCGTCATGTGGGCCCAACTGCGCACGCACGGCGGGATCGACGGCGCGCTCGAATCCGGGCGTTGGAAGGTCGCCGTCGTCCTCGGCGTCGCGGCCGTCGTCGGGATGATTCCGCAGGGCCTCGTGCTGCTCACCTCGATGAACTTCGCCGTCGCGGGCGCGAAACTTGCGCGTCGCGGCGCGATCATCCAGGAGCTACCTGCCGTCGAGGTGCTAGCCCGGGTCGACACGCTCTGCCTCGACAAAACCGGCACCCTGACGACCGGCAATATGGCGGTGCGCCGAATCGACGCCGCCACGCCGCTCAGTAGCGAAGAAGAAGCCGCCCTCGCCGCGCTGTGCTGCGACCGGGCGAACGCGACCGCCGCCGCGATCGACGACTACCTGGCGGTCGGACGCGGAGGCGAGATGCGTACGCCCGAGGCTGAAGTCTCGCCGTTTAACTCCTCGCGCAAATACGGCACGGCCCGGATTGGCTCGACACTCTATGCGCTCGGCGCACCCGACGTGCTGCTGCGCGACGACGAAGTCGAGGCGGCGCGCGAGATTGCGGCCGAAGGCCTGCGCGTCGTGGCCTTCGCGGCCGGCACCAGCGAGCACGATCTCACCTCGCGAGCGCTCGTCGTGATCGGCGAAGAACTGCGCTCCGATGCCTCAGAGACCTTCGACTACCTGCACGAGCAGGGCATCCGCCTCCTCGTGATCTCCGGCGACCACGCCGCCACCGCGGGCGCCGTCGCGGGCCAGGTCGGCATCGCTGGCGGCAACCCCCGCGTCGGCGACGCGCGCGAACTGCCGAGCGAACCCGCAGCCCTCGTCGACCGCCTCGAAGGGGTCGACGTCCTCGGCCGCGTCACCCCGGAACAAAAACGCGATATTGTCCTCGCACTCAAATCCCGCGAGCACGTCGTCGGCATGACCGGCGACGGCGTGAACGACGCCCTCGCGCTCAAAGAGGCCGACCTCGGCATCGCGATGGATAACGGCGCGCGCGCCACGAAGGCCGTTGCCCGCCTCGTGTTGCTCTCCGGCAAGTTCTCAGTCCTGCCGCATGTCCTCGCCGAGGGCCGCCGCGTCATGGCAAACATGGAGCGCGTCTCCGTCCTGTTCCTCACCAAGACGATGTATGCGATCCTGCTCGCGGTCGCGACTTCGGGCCTCGCGTTCATGTACCCGTTTTTGCCGCGCCACCTCACGATCATCGGCTCGCTGTCGATCGGCATCCCCGCCTTCGCGCTTGCCATCGCGCCGAACACGCGCCGCTACCGCGAAGGCTTCCTGAAGCGCGTCCTGCGCGTCGCCGTCCCCGCGGGCATCGTCATCGCACTCGCCGTGCTGCTCGTTCAGGGCCTGGCGATCTCCGGCATCTTCCGCTTCACAATCGAGCAGTCCCAGGCGGCGACGACGCTCACCGCGCTCATCATTGCCCTCACGCTGCTCGCGAACTTCTCCCAGCCGCTCATGCGCGATGGGAAACCGACGTGGCGCGCGGGCCTGCTCGCCTCGATGATTGGTATCGTCCTCGCGATTGTCGCGATCCCGCCGCTGCGCCGCTTCGCCGCCCTCGAGCTGCCGACCCCCGCCGGTTGGGCGCTCATTCTCGGCGTCGGCGTCCTCGGCGCGGCCATCGTGTGGCGACTCTCCCATAGAACACGTGTGCGAAATGGGGAGGACGCGCATACCATCGAGTAGTGAGTGATCGACTAATCGTTAAGGGCGCACGAGAGCATAACCTCACCGGCGTCGACCTCGACCTCCCGCGCGACGAGCTCATCGTCTTTACCGGCCTGTCCGGCTCGGGCAAGTCCTCGCTCGCCTTCGACACGATCTTCGCCGAGGGCCAGCGCCGCTACGTCGAGTCGCTATCGAGCTACGCGCGCCAGTTCCTTGGGCAGATGGATAAGCCCGACGTAGACTTCATCGAGGGCCTGTCGCCCGCGGTGTCGATCGACCAAAAATCGACGAGCCGCAACCCGCGCTCGACCGTCGGCACCATCACCGAGGTCTACGACTACCTGCGCCTGCTGTTCGCGCGCGCAGGCACCCAGCACTGCCCGCAGTGCGGCGAGAAGATCGTCGCGCAAACCCCGCAGCAGATCGTCGACCGGCTCCTCACCGAAGAGGCCGGCACCCGCTTCCAGGTCATCGCGCCGGTGATCCGCGGCCGCAAAGGCGAATACTCCGAACTGTTCCGCGAACTCCAGTCGCGCGGGTTCGCCCGCGCCATCGTCGACGGGGAAGCGGTCCGCCTCGATAATCCGCCGACGCTCGAAAAGAAGCTCAAGCACGATATCGACGTCGTCATCGACCGGCTCGCGGTCAAGGACGGCATCAAGAACCGCCTGACGGACTCGGTGGAGACCGCGCTCGAACTCGCCGACGGCCTCGTCGTCGCCGATTTCGTCGACCGTGACGACGCCGACCCGGAGCGCCGCCGCCGCTTTTCCGAAAAGCGCGCCTGCCCGAACGACCACGTCCTCAGCCTGGAGGAGATCGAGCCGCGCACGTTCTCCTTCAACGCGCCCTACGGCGCCTGCCCGGACTGCACCGGCATCGGCAGCCGGCTCGAGGTCGACGCGGAACTCGTCGTGCCCGACCCGGAGGTCTCACTCGCCGACGGCGCGATCGTGCCGTGGACGCGCGGCAGCAGCGAATACCACCTGCGCCTCATGCGCGCGCTCGGCGAGGAGATGGGCTTTTCCGTCGACGTGCCCTGGCGCGAACTGCCGAAAAAGGCGCAGACTGCGCTACTGAAGGGTCGCAACCACAAGGTTCACGTGCGTTACCGCAACCGGTGGGGCCGCGAGCGGCAGTACTCGACAGGCTTCGAAGGCGTCATCTCGTTTATCGAACGCAAGCACGCCGAGACCGAATCTGACACCTCGCGCGAGCGCTACGAGGGCTTCATGCGCGAGGTCCCGTGCCCGACGTGCGGCGGTGCGCGCCTCAAGCCCGAGGTCCTCGCCGTGACGATCAACGACAAGTCGATCGCCGACGTCACCGCGATGTCGATCGAGAAGGCGCGTGACTTCCTCGCCACGCTCGAGCTCACAGGCCGCGAGGCCGCGATCGCGGGCCAGGTGCTCAAGGAGATCAACGCGCGCCTCGGCTTCCTCGTCGACGTGGGCCTCACCTACCTCACGCTCTCGCGCGCGGCGGGCACGCTGTCCGGCGGCGAGGCGCAGCGCATCCGGCTCGCCACGCAGATCGGCTCGGGCCTCGTCGGCGTCCTGTACGTCCTCGACGAACCCTCGATCGGCCTGCACCAGCGCGATAACCGCAAACTCATCGACACGCTCACGCGGCTGCGCGACCTCGGCAACACGCTCATCGTCGTCGAGCATGACGAGGACACCATCCGCACCGCCGACTGGGTCGTCGACATCGGCCCCGGCGCCGGCGAGCACGGCGGGCGCATCGTCCACTCCGGCACGTATGCGGGCCTGCTGAAGGCCAAAGAGTCGCTGACGGGGGACTACCTCGCGGGCCGGCGCGCGATCGAAACCCCGACGAAGCGCCGCCCGGTCGATAAGGACCGCCAGCTGACGGTCACCGGCGCGCGCGAAAACAACTTGAAGGACGTGACGGTCTCCTTCCCGCTGTCCACGCTGATTGCGATCACGGGCGTATCCGGCTCCGGCAAGTCGACCCTCATCAACTCGATCCTCTACCGCGTCCTCGCGCGCGAACTCAACCGCAACCGCACACCCGCCGGACGCCACACGCGCGTCACGGGCCTAGAGCACCTCGACAAGGTCGTCCACGTCGACCAGTCGCCGATCGGCCGCACGCCGCGCTCCAACCCCGCGACGTACACGGGGGTGTGGGATCACGTGCGCAAGCTGTTCGCGCAGACGCCGGAAGCGCAGATGCGTGGCTACGGGCCGGGGCTGTTCTCGTTCAACGTCAAGGGCGGCCGCTGCGAGGCCTGCAGCGGCGACGGCACGATCAAGATCGAGATGAACTTCCTGCCCGACGTCTACGTCCCGTGCGAGGTCTGCAACGGCGCGCGCTACAACCGCGAAACCCTCGAGATCCGCTTCAAAGGCAAGAACGTCGCCGAGGTCCTCGACATGCCGATCTCCGAGGCGGCGGACTTCTTCGCCAACGTGCCCGCGATCGCGCGCCATCTCACGACGCTCACCGATGTCGGCCTCGGCTACGTCCGGCTCGGCCAGTCCGCCCCGACGCTGTCGGGCGGCGAGGCGCAGCGCGTCAAACTTGCCTCCGAACTGCACCGCCGAAGCAACGGCCGCTCGATCTACGTGCTCGACGAGCCGACGACGGGCCTACATTTTGAGGATATTCGCAAGCTGCTGCTCGTCTTGCAGTCGCTTGTCGATAAGGGCAATACGGTCATCGTCATCGAGCACAATCTCGACGTCATCAAAAACGCCGACTGGGTGATCGACATGGGACCCGAGGGCGGCGACGGCGGCGGACAGGTCATCGCCCAGGGCACCCCCGAGGACGTCGCAAAGGTGAAGAAGTCGTACACGGGACTTTATTTGAAGGAGATTTTTCCTACCTAACCTCACCTTGTGAAAACCGTCGTCCGTCCTTTGTAATTAAGGTTATGCAAACCTACCTTTCCGGGCGCGGCCGCATCGCGGCCCTGCTCGCATCCCTTGTCTCACTCACGCTCACCCTCGCGGCGTGCGGCTCCTCGACGACGAAACCCGCGGCCGAGACGAGCGCCACCGCGGAGACGGCGACGCGCATCGTCGCCCTCGACTGGCGCTACGAAGAAATCCTTGAAGCGCTCGGCGTCAAGCCCGTCGGCATCGTCGAGATCGGCAAATCGAAAGAGCCCGAAACCCTAGCGGGCAAGCTCGAGGGGATCACCTCCGTCGGGCAGGCCAAGCAGCCCAACCTCGAGGTCATCCAGTCGCTCAAGCCGGACCTCATCCTCGCGAGCCCGACGCGGCACTCGGCGATCATGACACAGCTCGAGCAGATCGCGCCGACCGCGAGCTACTCCGATGCGACCTACACCGATGTCCTCGACGCGATGGACGATATCGCCGCGAAGGTCGGTGCCACCGATAAGGCCAAGGAGGTCCGCGCGCGGATCGAGGCGAAGATCGCCGACGCCAAGAAGGTCGTCAAGCCCGGCACCCGTGTCGCACTCGTCGGCTGGTCCAAAGAGACGCTGTACACGTGGATCGCCGCATCCTTCCCCGGCTCGCTGCTCAAGGCCGTCGGCTATGAATACGGCTACGACGGGGAGCGCAGCGCGATCGAATCCAAGACCGACGTCGCCGAGCTGACCGGCGATAAGCTGCCCGACCTCAAACTCGACGTCCTGTACCTGTACAACGACCAGAAGGGCTTCCGGGCCAGCCCCTACGCGTCCGTCGTGCCGACGGTTATTGACGTCTCGCAAGACACGTGGTCGCGCTCGCGCGGACCGCTCGCCGCCGAAGCGATCCTCGATCAGATCATCGCCGCGAAATAGATGACCGCCCCGCCGTCCCTGCCGCGGCGCGCGCTGCTCGCGTGCGCGGTGCCGCTCGTCGTGCTCGCCGCGCTGATCGCGTGGCGCGTCGCGACGCTGAGCTATCCCGCCAACGCGCCGGAGCTCGCCGCCGAGATCCGCTCGGTGCTTGCCGACCGGCTCGCGGCGGCGGTGCTCATCGGCGCGGTGCTCGGGATCAGCGGCGTCCTGCTGCGGTCGGCGACGCGCAACCCGCTCGCCGACGCGGAGATCACCGGCGTGAACTCGGGGGCGGCATTTGGGGCGGTCGCGGCGACGTCGCTGCTCGGCGCCCGCGGGGGAGCGGCGCTCCTGCCGGGCGCCCTCATCGGAGCGACGTGCGCCGTCACGCTCACCCTCGTCTTCTCGCTGCGCGGGGCGAACCGGGCGGGCTCGGCCCTCGCGATCCAAAAGCTCGTGCTGCTCGGGATCGCGATCTCCGCGCTCTTTAGCGCCCTGACGTCGATCACGCTGGTGCTTGACGAAGCCCAGCTCGCCACCGTCTTGTCCTGGCTGTCCGGCAAGCTCGGCGGCGTGCGGATGGCCGATCTTATCCCGACGCTGCTCGCGGCGCTGCTCATCGTGCCTGCCGTCGTCATCGGGGCGCGGCGCCTCGACGCGCTGGCCGCCGATGACGCCGTGACGAGCGCCGTCGGCGCGAACCCGGGCGCGGTCCGCCTGTTCGCCGTGGCGAGCGCGGTCGGCCTCGTCGCGCCCGCGGTGGCGGCGGCCGGGCCCGTCGGCTTCCTCGGACTCATGTCGGCGGCGCTCGCCCATCGCGTCGTCGGCAACCGCCATCGCTACCTGCTGATCGTCGCCGCGTGCACGGGGGCGGGAGTGCTGCTCGCGGCCGACACCATCGCCCAGGCGCTGTGGGCCCCGGCCGAGACGCCCGTCGGGATCGTCACCGCGCTCGCCGGCGTGCCCGTGCTGCTGTGGGGCATCGGCCACCTGCGCGCCAAGCGGGTGAGTGCATGAGCACCCGCAGCTCCATCCGGCGCACGAGCCTCGTCGCGATTATGCTCGGCGGCGCCTACGCGATCGCCGTCGTCCTCGCGCTGGGCATCGGCGCCGTGACCGTCCCGCCCGCTGACGTCGTGCGCGACCTGCTCAGCGGCGACGGCCTCATCTGGAGTTTTCGCATGCCGCGCGTCCTCGTCGGCACCCTCGCCGGCGCCGGCATGGCGATCTCCGGCTGCCTACTGCAGGTGAGCCTGCGCAACCCGCTCGCCGCGCCCGACACGATCGGGATCACCGCCGGCGGCGGACTGGCCGCCGTTGCGGCGCTGCTCGGCGTCGGCGTGCTGCCCGCCCAGGCGCTCACGCCGATCGCCTTCGTCGGCGCGCTGCTCGGCGCGGGCCTCGTCCTGCTCGTCGCGGGCCGCGGCATCACCGACCCGATCCGCCTGGCGCTCACTGGCGTCGCCGTCTCGGTGGGCCTCGCCGCGCTCACGCACCTGCTGCTCGTGCGGGCCGCGCCCGAAGCCGGCGCTGCCATGACCTGGCTGAAGGGCTCGCTGTATGCGCGTACGCTGTCCGACGCGGCCGTCGCGGGACCGACCCTCGCCGCAACGCTCCTCGCCGTGCTGCTCGCGAGCCGCCATCTGGACGCGCTCAACCTCGACGACCCGCTCACGGCGGGCGTTGGCGTGCGCGCGACGCGGTGGCGCATCTTCGCCGTCGTCCTCGCGGCCATCAGCGGCGCCGCGGCGGTGGGAGCCGCGGGCGTCCTCGGCTTCGCGGGCCTCATTATCCCGCACCTGTCGCGGCTGCTCGTCGGGCGCGTCATGATCCGCCACCTGCCGATCGCCGCCCTCGCGGGAGCGACGCTCGTCGTCGCCTGCGATGCGCTCGGCCGCTGGGCCTTCGCCCCCACGGAGATCCCCGTCGGCGCCCTCATCGCGATCGTCGGCGCCCCCTACTTCGTCTTCCTCCTCATCCGTATGACCTCCCTAGGAGAGCGCCCATGACTACGCGCGCACCCGCCACGCTAGCGGGGCATGACATTACCGCAGGTTACGGCGGCGTGCCCGTGCTGTCGGGCGTGTCGGTGTCGATTCCGCCCGGGCGCATTACGGCGCTAATCGGGCCGAACGGCTGCGGCAAATCGACGCTGCTGCGCGTCCTGGCGCGCCAGCTACCCCCGAGCTGCGGGGTGGCCACGCTCGACGGCGCCGACTGCTACGGGCTCGCGCCGCGCACGTTCGCGGCGCAGGTCTCCTTCCTGCCGCAGCAGCCCACGGCGCCCGATGGCCTCACGGTCCGCGAACTCATCAGCTTCGGGCGCTACCCCTATACCGGCGTGCTCGGCACGCTCACGCCGCGCGATATCGAGGCGGTCGAACAGGCCGCGGAACGCACCGGCATTGCCGACCTGCTCGAGCGCGACGCCTTGGCCCTCTCGGGCGGGCAGCGCCAGCGCGTGTGGATCGCGATGGCGATCGCCCAAGACTCTGAGATCCTCTTGCTCGATGAGCCGACGTCGTTCCTCGATCCGGCCCATCAGCTCGCCGTCATGCGCCTGATCACCCAGCTGCATCGCGACGGCAAAACGATCGCGATGGTGCTGCACGACATGACACAGGCGGCGCGCTTTGCCGACCACCTCATCGCGATGTCCGACGGCGAGATCATCGCGACGGGCCCCGTCGATAAGCAGCTGACGCCCGAGCTCGTCCGCCGCGTCTTCGCGGTCGGCTGCCTTATGGTGAACGACCCCGAGACGGGCCGCGCACTCCCGGTCCCGTTCGACTGAGCCTTACGGGGTCCGCAGCACGCGGACCGGGTCACGGTGCGCGGCGAAGACCGCGGGCGGCAGGCTCGCGAGGATGCACGTGATCAGCGCGAGGACCGCGACCGCCACGACGAAGGAAACCGGCGGCAGGACGCCGCTGCGCGCGCCGAGCCCCAGCGCGATGAGGCAGCCGATCGCCGCGCCGACGATCCCGGCGGCGACATTGCGCGCGACGACGAGCGCGACGAGCGACGCGCGCGAGCAGCCGAGCGCCCGGCGGCGGCCGAGGTCGCGTCGCCGGACGAGCACGTCGGACAGCACGACGGAGGAGACGAACAGCGCGCCGACGCCAAGGATCAGCAGGAACGTCGCGCGTCCGAACTGGGCGGTCAGGCCCCCGAGGGTGAACGCCTGCTCGACGAGGTCACGCCCGGAGCGCAGCTGCATTTTCGACGCGTCTTGCGGCGCGAGCACTGACACGATGGCGGACTGGGTCGCGCGGACGTTTTCCATTTCGCCGACGACGACGCGCAGCTGCGTCAGGCGGGTATCGTCCTCCGCGCGAATCAGGATACCCTCGTTCAGGTCCTCAAACGGCGCCGTCGCCTGGAACATCCCGACGACCGGGTACTGCGCCCCCGCCTGGGACTGGACGAAGCCCGATGGCGCAGCGAACCGCAGCCGATCGAGCGCACTCACGCCGATGATCGCTTCACCGGGCCCGGGCGCGCGGCCCGCCACGAGGGGTGCGACGTCGGCAATCTCGCCATAGACCGGCCAGAGCGGCGTCGCGGGCGTGCCCGGGATCGCGCCGTTGGTCACGTCCGTCGTCCGCCCGAGGGCTGCGGCCTGCTGCACGCCCCGCAGGTGCGCTACCGTCGCGAGCGTCGCGGGGTTGATGTAGTCCTGCTCGGAAGAGTTGATCACGGTGATCTGGCGGGCGCCGACGCCCTCAAACTCGGCGAGCAGCGCGGCCTCATTGGCGGCGTTTCGCCCGACGGTGGTGAGCGCGATAAAACACGTGGCGCCGACGACGAGCGCGACGAGCAGCGAACTCACCTTGGAACTGATTGCGCTGCGCCACGCCTCGCGCATCAGCTGCCGGGCCCTCATAGCTCGACCTTCGCGTCGCAAAACTCGAGCACGAACGGGTCGTGCGTCGCGATAAGGACGGCGCGCCCGCCCGCGGCCGCGGCATGCAGCGCCTCGAGCACGAGCTGGGCGTTGCCGCGGTCGAGGTTGCCGGTCGGTTCGTCGGCGAGCAGGATCGCGGGGGAGTTGATGAGCGAGCGGCAGACGGCGACGCGCTGGGCCTGCCCACCCGAGATTTCGCCGGGGCGGTGCTGGGCGCGGTGGTCGAGTCCGAACTCGCTGAGCAGCGTGAGCGCCCGCGCCTTCGCCGCGGCCGGATCCGCTCCGGCATACATCGACGGCTCGAGGACGGAATCGAGGATCGTGCGCGTCGGATCGAGCTCGGAGTCCTGGAAGACGAAACCGATCTGGGCGGCCCGAATGCGCGACCGCTCGGCGTCCGGCAGCGCGCTGACGTTCTCACCGCCGAGGTTCACGTGCCCCGCGCTCGGCGTGAGTAGTAGCCCGATGAGGTAGAGCAGCGTCGACTTGCCGCGGCCCGACTCGCCCGTCAGTGCGGTCATCGCGCCCGGCGCGAACTCACGCGTCAGGCCACCGAACAGCTCCTCGCCCTTGGCTGAGTAACGGAAGCGCAGGTCCGCGACGGCGAGCTGCGTACCGTTCACGCACCCTCCTTGCTGCCGCCGAAGACCCGGACCTTATCTCCGACCTTCACGCCCTCGACGATCGCGAGCCCGTCTTGCGAGGCGAGCACCTTCACCGGGACCTGCCGCTCCGCCTCGCCCTCGATGACCGTCACCTCGGTCGAGCCACCCGGCTGCGACGTGAGCGCCGAGACCGGAACCGCGGGACCCGTCTGTGGCGGCACCAGCTCGGCCGCCGTCGACAGGTACTGCGTGTCCGTCGCGGGCAGGACGGCGCATTCGGAGCCGCACACGACGCCGCCATCGGGCGCGCGCAGCGTGAGGTCCTTGGTATTGCCGCCTTCACCTTCCCGCGTCTCGGTGATGACCGCGGGCCAGGAGTGGTCTTCGTACTTGACGGTCACGACGGTGTCATTCGGGATGAGCGTGGCCTGCTGGGGGAGGAGCTGCATGACGAACTGCGGATCCCCGCCGGGTGCCTGCAAGAGCCGCTCACCGCCGGCCAGTTGGTTGCCGATGACGGCCGTTTCCTCGTTGAAGGAGATCGCGAGCGGCAGGCTCGGCACGATGATCACCTCCCCACGCGCGACGCTTCCCGTCTGCTCGATGCCGAGCGCCTTCTGCCACGCGCGCACCGCCCGAGCCGTCGCCTGCGTATAGGTCTCGCCCGCCTCCCCGCTCAGGTGCCCCATCGCGATCAACGCGGCGTTTAGCGCCGTCACGTCCGCGCCCTTCGCGCCGGCGGCCAGGTCTCGGTACATCGGGATCGATCCGGCAATAACGCGGACCGGATGGTTGTCGACCCGGTAGACGACGTCGCCTGCCGCGTAGGAGTCCTGCGCGGACAGCGCCGTGAGCGTCCCGGCCATGGTGTTGGGGGCGAGCGGCTGGCGGGGCGTCGTCACGGTCGTATTGACGGTGAGGCTGCGCCCGACGCTTTGCTCGGTGACGTCGACGATGACGGATTCCTTCGGCGCTTCGGTCCGTGCTTGCGGCTTGGCGAGCGTGATCCGGCCCGCCCAAAAGGACAGCGCACACAGCGCGAGCACGACCGCGAGGGCCCCAAGGAGTCTCGCGGGGGAACGAGATGGCCGGGTGCGCGCGACAACGTCGTCTTGACTCTGCATTGTTCAAGTCTAGCGTGACGTGCGCCACGATTAGTCGCGCTACACTCGATGAGCCCGAATCGTGATCAATCTCCGCCTGGTGGCCGCGGCACTGTCGCTGGCGGCAATGGGGCTCGCCGAATGCGCGACGACGCCCTCCGCCCAGCCCACGACCACCGCCGCCGGTCAAGAGTTCGGCCCCTACGCCGTCGTGCCAGCCGATGCGCCTGCCGAGGGGTATCCCAAGGTCGACGGCGTCACCGACGCCCATCTTGGTCTGCCGAAGTCACGGATCCACGGCTGGAAGCCGAAGGAGAAGATTACGCCACCGTCGTGGACCGAGGAGGAAAAGGCCGCCGAAGCGCGCCGAAAAGCAGAGCAATTCTTCCAAGAAAAGGTGCCGAAGGACCTCCCCACGATCGAGCTCGGTCCGTACCTCGGATTCGACGAGGGGATGGCAAAGCAGGCTGAATGCGCCAAAGCGAAAGGTTTCCCCGTCGTCGTGGTGAGCCGCGGTTTTGCCTATGATCCGGGTGTACCGGTAGCACAGGACGATGCCCTCAATATGGCGCATTACGAATGCGCGATGAAGTATCCATACGACCCGGTTTTCGCCCGAGGGAGCCTGGCCCGGTTTACCGGACACCTGTTCTGAGGCGATGATGGCCTTGGGGAAGGAGTCCGTAGTATTCCTGCAGCTAAGCCGCCGGAGTTTCGCCGTCGAGCGCTGGATCTGGTCGCGCAAGGAGAGCCTGTTGCTCACGTCGTGAGGAACCTGGGGGTGAGCGAATCGTGTCTTCGACGCTGGATGGCTCAAGATGACATCGATTCTGGCCGCCGACCAGGGGTCAGTAGCGGTGAGAAGCGAGAGCTTGCCGAGTTGCGTCGCAAGAACAGGGTGCTCGAGATGGACATTGAGATCCTCAAGCGGGCCAGTGCCTATTTTGCCAGGGAGAATATCCTCCCAAAATAGGGTTCCGGTGCGTCCAAGAGCTTGCGGAGGCTGGGTTTCCTGTCTCGGTGACGTGCCGGGTCTTGAAGGTCTCAACGTCAGGGTTTTACGAGTGGCGAAACCGTCAACCCAGCCGTCGCCAGCTCGCTGATCGGGAGCTGATGATTGCGATCCGAGAGATTCACGTCATGTCTCGCGGAACTTATGGCGCGCCGCGTGTCCATGCCGAACTCCAGCTCGGGATGGGGATCAGGTGCGGCCGTAAAGGTGTGGCTCGCCTGATGCGTGTTGATGGGCTGCAGGGCGTGTGTCATCGCCGTAAACGGGCTCTTCACAATCCAGGGTGTAGGTAGCGTTGTTCGGGTTTGCGGCGTGGCGGCTGGTTGAAGGGGTCGAGGCCCTCCGAAGATGAAGGTTTC
>NZ_MQVR01000059.1 GCF_001907295.1 Bowdeniella nasicola | reverse complement strand
GCGCAGTTCGAGGAACACTACTACACTGAAACCAGTCGGCCAGTGGTGGCTGACGTACCGCTATGAACTCTCCACCAAACTCGGGGCGATCCACTCATGGCCGAAGTCGAGACAGACTCGATGAGCGAGCGGCAGCTCGCTGCCAAGAGGCACCTGGCTGAAGCAGGCTTCCACCATGGCGGGACGCCGCCACTTGGCTGGATGCCAGGTCCCCGGGTGACCGATGAACAGGGCCGTACCGGCGTGCGACTTGTGCCTCACCCAGTAGAGCACCCAGCCCTCAAACGTGCAGTGGAACTGGTGTTGGACGGCGTGAGCCTGGCACGCATCGCTGACTACTGGAAGGCCGAGTACGGCATCACCACAGCCAAGGGCGCACCGATCTACGAAGCGACGATCTACCGAGCATTAGTCTCGCCCCGCATGGTCGGCTACCGGATGCGACAGGTACCCGAGCATCAGCGCGGCGTGAAGCTCAACTTGCTTGACTACATCGCGCGTGATGCAAAAGGTGACCCAGTCATCTCACAAGAGCCCGTCTGCGACTGGGTGACCTGGCTACGGGTAAAGAAGCGGTTGGAGGAAGCGAAAACCTCACGCACTCGTCGCCCATGGGGATCTCACGAGTGGCTGCTGACGGGCTTGCTCTTCTGCCAGTGCGGAGACCGCCTCTACGGACACAACAAGGCACGGCGCCGAGCATCAGGCGAGAAGTACAACCAGTACACGTACAACTGCATGGCCAACCGCAAACGCGGCCACCGACACTGCACCACGTCGTGCACGGTGGACGCATCTCACAGCGAAGCCCACGTCTTGGGATGGTTCTTCGCCCAGCTCACTGACGACGCCGTTGCCCAGACACGCGCCCGCCGACACGCCGCAACATCCGATCGAGCCCTCAAAGACCTCTTCGCAGCCTTGGAAGAAGCCAAGGCAGAACGCGATGAACTCCTGACTCGACAAGGAAATCAGGAGTTCAAAGGATCCATGGTGCGGCACCTCGTGGCACTACTGGAATCAGTGGAGTCTCGCATCGACAAGCTTCAACGCCAGGTTGAAGCCCTCGACCCGCTACCAGCGATAACAGGTGACCCCGAGGAGCTGGCCCGCAACTGGACCGGCCTGCCACTGGCCCAACGCCGCACACTACTGCGACAACTCATTCGACGCATCGATGTCACGCCCGGTCCGGGTGTCCCGTCTGAGCGCTTGATCATCACGTCCGTCGACGACTGAGGCAGCGACAACATCGACACATCGAGCCAGTTCGACCATCATCTCCACCGACAACGGAGACTCGGCAAGACGCGAGCAGCCGGCCCGCCATCCAAGCGAAAAGCTGGTGCGGGCCGGCCCATCCAAAGCAAGGCCCTTCAGAACCAGATCTTCTACAGCCACGCCCCTTCACCTCTGCTCATCCAGGCTGGCGTAGAAGGCGTTTTCGGCGGCTTGTCGTTCGTTGACTTGGTCGAGGACGTGTTGGACGAAGTCGGCGTCTCGGTCGGTGATGACGGTCTCGTCGTGGGTGGGTTGGGGTTCTTCGCCGGGCCAGGTGGTTTGGCGGGTGGGTCGGTCGCGGTCGAGGCGGGTGCCGGAGGCGGTGACCCAGTCGCGGAGGCGGTGGCGGGCGTCGGCGAAGTCGCGGTGCCAGCCCAGGGGTGCGGAGCCGTTTTGTTCGGGGTCGTAGGCGCATAGCCAGTGCAGGTGCAGTGCGGACAGTTCCCAGACCAGTTCGGGGTGGCGGTGCCAGTAGGGCGGGATGACTGAGGCGGGGAGGCCGTAGGTGTGGCGGAGCCAGTCGACCCACCGGTTCAGTTCCAGCAGTTCGGTTTCCAGATCTTGCGCTGAAAGGAGGTTCCAGTTGATCGGGTGCGGTGGTTCGGGCAGCGCGCTGGTGTCGGGGGTGTGGGGGTGGTCGTCGAGGATGTCGGGGTCCTCGTACTGGTCGTCGGGCTCGGGGCCGTGAGTGCTCATGATCAGTCCCCCCGGGTCACATGCTGAGGCTGTCGGCGGTGGGCGTGGCCTGGTGGTGCTGGGGTGGTTCGAAGTCCTGCCCAGCCGCCTGGCGTTTGAGTGCTTGGCGGGGTGTGCGGTCGACGTCGTAGCGGGTGCGGGCGGTGTCGTGGCCGATCTTCTTGGCGACGAACTCTTCGCCGGCGATGCGTTGGCCGTCGCGTTCGTAGGTGTAGTCGTGGGCGTAGCCTTCGGCGACGAACTGGTCGCCTTTGGTGAAGCGTTCGAAGGCGCGTTCGGCGGTGGCGCGGTAGAGCACGAGGTTGCCGAAGGAGGGCTCGAGTTTGGTGAAGGTGCCGTCTTCTTCGCGTTGGAAGTTCTCCTGGCCGAAGCGGGCGTAGAAGCGGGCATCGCCGCGGTCGGTGTAGGTCAGCTGCGGGTCGGATGCGATGAACCCGGACAGGGATTCCTGGGTGCGGATGGCCATGACGCGGTACCTCTCAACTCGTGGACTGCAGCCCGCTGGTGGTGTGGGCTGCTGGTACCGGTCAGGTGCACCGACCGCTCCGGGCTACTCGTCCTGCGCTGCAGGTCCGGCCTGGAGGAGCTGTTCCAGGTCTCGACGATCCCGCTTGAGGGTGTTGGCGTCGGAGCGGGTGGGCCAGGCGGTCAGGTCGGTGATGATCGGCGGGGCGGAGCGGAGCAGGGTGACGCCGGTGCCGAAGGGGAGGGTGCGGATGCGGTCGGGTGGCAGGATCGGCACCCGCCGTACGGAGCGCTGGTTCGACCTGTTGCCGTGGTCACCGAGGGTGACGGAGTCGGTGTATTCGTCGCGTTCGCCGATGAGGGTGGTGAGGTCTTGGAGGTCGCGGCTGTTGGAGGCGCCACCGAGGATGAGTTTGACGATGGCGGCGTCCCAGATCGCTCCGGCTTGGTGATCGGACCACTTGTCGCGCGCCTGCGCCAACGACTGGAGGACGGGCAGGGTGGTGATCCCGGTCCCGCCACCTTCGGCCATCAACGTCGGCAGCGACGGCAGCGGCGCGAGGTTCCCAATCTCATCCAGGGCGAGCAGGAGGGGTGGGTCGAGCCGTGCGCCGGGTGAGCGGGCGGCGAGACGCCGGGCGGTTTCGATGAGGTCTTCGATGAACGCCGCCACCAACGCCGCGGACGCCCCGGCGCCAGCACCTGTGGCGAGCAGGTAGAGGGTCCCGGACTCGCGCAGGAAGGTCTCGGGGTCGAAGGGGGTCTCGCCCTCGCGTGGTGTGACCGCGTCGAGGACGCGGGGGTCGGCGAGGGCGCCGAGGGCGAGGGCGACGCCTTGCCAGATGGAGTCGCGGGTCTTGGGGTCGGCGTCGATCATCGCCCCCAGCGAGTCGGCCCACCCGGCGGCAGCATCGGGGTGGTTCGTGAGGATCGCGACGGCTTCGGCTGCGGCGGCGGGGTCGAGGGTCCACCGGAACAAGTCCGCCGGCTTTCGAGAGTCCAACGCCGCGGCGTGGAGGAGGGCTTGGAGGGCGGTGCGGGTCTTGCCCTCCCAGAACCCACCCGACTCCACACCACCAGCCGACAACCCGGTGCCAGACGCCAGCCCGGTCGCGCGGATCATCGCCGTCAGCGGATCCTCACAGCCGCGGACGGGTGACCAGCGCATCCCCGCCGGGAGCCCTTCGGCCAGGTGCTGGGGATCGAACACCGCCACCGGACCGCGATGCTGCCGGGCGCGCAGGGTGGCGGTCAGATTGTCCGGCCGGGTGGAAGTGGTGACGACGGGGCCGGGGGCGTCGAGGATGGCGGGGATGACGACGTGCAGGCCCTTGCCGGAGCGGGGCGGGCCGATCAGCAGAATCGAGTCCTCCACACTCACCCACACCCCCTGCCCCTTCGACGTCCCGAGCCGATACCCCACCTCACCCGGCGTCGGGTCCTTCAGCGACGGCCGCAACGTCGAGGCCCGTTTCAGCAGCACCTTCTCCGAGGCGACCTGGGCGACCTCGTGCCGCGTCGCCGTGCCCGCCAACCGATGCGGATCCACCACCTGAGCATGGGAGCGACGCCGCCAGACGACCCATCCCCAGCCCGCGAGGCCGACCAGCCCGCCCAGCACCACGACAGTCGTGACCCAGTAGACGACCGGGCTGAGTCCCGGGGCACCCAATGCGGCTGCGGGGTTGGCGGGGTTGAACAACACCCCGGCGCCGGCGGCCCAGCTCGCAGACGGTTGAGGGATGCCCGTGAGGAACGCGGCCACCGACCCGGTCGCGCGGAGCACGAGGGTGAGGAGGAACACGGCGATGAGGCCGATGAGGGCGGCGTTGATCAGTTCCTCACCCATCGACCCACTCTGCCGCTGCGAGGCACTCATCGCGTCTCCTGCACGATCAGGGTCCCCGAGGTCCGCCCAACCACCACCGGCCCCAAGGCAGTGTCGGGTGGGGTGATGGTGCCGTTCTCATCAGCCGCGACTTCCTCAACGATCTGGGCGAGAAGCACCGTCTCACCGGGCAAGAACCCCACCAACCGGCACGAATCATCTGTCGGGAGTGCCGGAGACTCCGCGGCCGCTTGCTCGTCGGCAGGGGCTGGGGTGTCTGGCTCGGGTTCGGGGTTTCGGCGTGGTCGGTGGGCGTGGATGATGTCGGTGAAATGGCTCCCGTCGGACTCGTACACATCTACCCGCACGGGAATACGGCGCTGCTCGGTGAGGTCATCAAGGATCGCTGCGAAGTCACTCCGACCCCACACCTCACCGGCCGGCGGAAGATGCGGTTGCTGGTCGACGGTCACGGTCAGGGCGCCGGTGGTGTCGACGGTGATGACCACGTGCCGCAGCACCACCGGCACTGGCTCGCTCGTGTCGTTGCGGCGGTGTCTCAGGGAGGGAAGCTTGAGCATTACTTGACTCCTGCGGTGAGGCGGCTGCTGGTGTCGAACAGCTCCAGCTCGCCGGGGTGGAGCTGGTGCTGGATCACGAACGAGCGGTTCTTGATCCGCCACAGCCCCTGACCCACCCCGAGGTTCGGCAGCAGTGCTTGTTCGGTGCCGGTCAGGCCGAGGGCGGTGGCGGTGGGGCCGAGCTGATCGGATTCCTGGCGGTAGACGATCCGCGTCTCCGCATTCGCCAACAGACTGTTGGCCAGCGAGCGCATGGCGGAGCCTTCGTCGCCGACGTTGTCGAGGTCGGAGAGTTTGTGGAAGATCAGCATGTTCGCGATCCCGTAATGCCGGGCCAGACGCCAATGCGCATCCATCCGCTTCAACAACGCCGGATGGGACATCAGCCGCCAGGCCTCGTCGTAGATCACCCACCGCTGCCCACCATTGGGATCCAACAGCGCGGATTCCATCCACGCCGAGCTGCAGGTCATCAACACGCTGATGAGGGTGGAGTTCTCGGTCACCCGGGACAGGTCCAGGCTGATCATCGGCAGATCCGGGTCGAACGCCACGGTGGATGGGCCGTCGAACAGGCCGGCGAGGTCACCGGCGACCAGGCGCCGCAGAGCGTGGCCGACCAGGCGCCCGTCTTCAGCGAGGCGTCCGTCGGGGTCGTGGCTGGGGGTGAGGATGTGGTCGACGACCATGGGCAGGATCGGCACCTCGTTTTCTGCAACCGTGGCGGTGAGGGCGAGGTCGATCGCGGTGTGCTCCAACGGCGTGAGCCCCCGCGCCAGCACCGTTTCGGCCAGCGCGCCGATGAGGTCACGGCGCCGGGAGGCGACGGTGCTCTCCCACTCCTGGTCGGTGAGCCCGCCGGGGCGGTGGCCCTCATCCAGGGGATTTAGGCGGGTGTGGAGGCCGTGGCCGAGCACGATCGCCTTCCCACCCACCGCTTCGGCGACCGCGGTGTGTTCGCCCTTGGGGTCGCCGGGGACGTAGACGCGGCGCCCGAACGGCAACGACCGCGTATACAGCGACTTCGTCAGCGACGATTTTCCCGATCCGACGATCCCCGCGAGCACCAGGTTCGGGGCGGTGATGATCCCGCGGGCGTAGAGGACCCACGGGTCGTAGACGAAACTGCCACCCGAGTACATGTCCTGCCCGACGAACACCCCATCCGATCCCAGACCGCCTTCGGCCATGAACGGATACGCCCCGGCCAGCGTGGCCGAGGTGTCCTGATGCCGCGGCACCCGCAACCGGCCAGGCGACCGCAACGCCGCCGGCCCCGCCTCACCGGCCGCCGGCAGAAACGTCGTCGCCTTCCGTTCCTCCCGTTCCGCCAGCGTTTTCGCCTTCGCCGATTCCCGCTCGACTCTGGCCTGCTCAGCCTGCAGCCGGGCGGCAGCCTGACGACGAGCCTTACGGGTCTTCCGCCGTTCCGCGGCCGGGGACACCAACACCGCAGCGTGCAGCCGTTCCTTCTCGCCGCTCACAGCGACTGCCCCACCGAAGACGACGCCCCATGGGCCGAAGTTGGTGCGAACCAATCTGTGCCCTCGGCCGCACGACGCGGAGACTCAGAGGTGACACCGCTGAAAGCGTCCCGTGCAGCGATGACCTCCTCCTCGTCGGGTGTGGGTGTGGTGTCGGGGTGTTCGCGGACCAGCCCGACATACCCCATCTGCGGGTTGTAGGTCAGCACATACCCGTCGGCCTCGAAGCTGCGATCCCACTGCCCGCGCGGGAGCTCGTGGTACACCTCACCGTTCATGAACGCCGCGCCAGTGGTTTCGTCGCCGAAGTCCCACTGCGCCAGATGCGCGATCCCCGCCTGCACCCCCTCCACATCAATCAGGTCCAGTACCTCATCGGCCTCACTGCCCTGGAGGAACACCACATTCACCCACCGCCGCGAACGCTCGGGCTCAGAGCTGGTGTGGGTGTGCCAGGCGATCCGACCGGAGGCTTCGTGCGCGCGCATCACCCGATCAGCGACCTCATCCAGCCCGTCGGCGGCCTGATGCAACTCATCCGCCGCCGCCAACGCCACCGCCTCCGCCGGCGCGCGGTCATCGGTGAACGCGATATCGCGGTGATCAGCATGAGCACGAGACAGCTGGTCCAGCACCTGCCGCAACAGCCGCACCGACCCCGACACCTCACCCAACACCCGGTACATGTCAACCGGATCCTCAAACGCGCGAGTCGCGTGCGCCAACCCACGCAACCCCTCATAGGCCTCAGCAGCATCAGCCACCGGATCAACAAACGTCGCCATCCCAACAGTCCTCTCTACGCAGCGGCGGTACGCCTACGAGGGAGGTGCGCGGAGCACCGCGAGACTTTGCTGAGGATCAGTGAGTCCTCGGTGCTTTACGCTGGAGTTGGACAACGATGTTCTTCGAGAGGACCTCGAGATGTTGACGTGCACGGGAAGTTCATGCCAGCACGCAGTGAGTCCTGGCTGCGAGTGTGGTTGCGGTGGTGGGAACCACGGAGCTCTTGCCCGGCTTGCCTGGGCTGCCGCCTTGACAGTTCCAGCCCCACAACGGACCCCTGCGCAAAACAAGCAGGTTGGAACAGCCACCACTCAGCGCAACCGTGCGAGTACGAAGGTGAAGAAGCAGGAGAAGACGCACCGCTCATCCCGCAAGACGCCGCGACGCGGCGATGCAACCGCGTTCTTTGACTCCAGTCGCTCCGTCGATATCGTCGACTGGCTGGTTGCCAACCCCAGCGAGCGCGAGAAGATTGAATGGATGGCGCGGCAGGTGGGCGATACCTGCGAACAGGTTCTCAAGCAGCATCCGGGTACCCACCCGCGACTTGCGGATCATTTCTGGTGCGACGTGCTCGCTGCCCTGGTGCAAGTCCTCACTGAGGCGCTTGATGAGATCGACAAGTTCCCCAGCCGTGTCTCACAGTTCACCGTCGACCTGCTGGGGGCACGAACGTGGGAAGCGGTTCACTCCCAACGTGCAGGGTCAAAAGGGAACGCACCGTGTCAGCAGAAGAAGACACGAAAGACGGTCTCCAGAGCAGACAACGATGTTGCGGCAGGGCTGCACGACGCGATCCTGGAAGAGGCCGTCAAAGCCCTGGTCACGGCCCTGATGACCGGAGCAACCGAAGCGACCCACGGGGCGCTGGACCCGATCATCTTGCGGCTGCGAATCCTGGCCATCCTCTTTTGCCCCGACCCATACGCGCACAAAGCCGTATGGGACTACTGCGTCGTGCCCCTGTTGAAGCAAGGGATCGTCATCCGGTCGCAGAACTACCTTCAACAGTTCTACGACATGTTCAAACAGCAATGGACCTGGCCCACCTAAGATCGCGCTCAGACTTGCCGGCAGAGTGGTAGGGCTGCGGCGGTGAAGGCTTGGGCTTGTTGTCCTGCGAGGAGTCGGGTTTCGCAGTTGGCTTGGATGGCGGCTTGTTCGAGGGCGGCGACGTGGGCGTCGAGGTCTTCGATCGTGGTGGCGGTGACGGTGATCAGGCCGGTGTAGCGCAGGATGCCGTGGCCAGCGGTGAGGTCTGCTTCTTGCTGGAGGACATCGTGGTACTCAGCCGTCTGGGAGGCGTCTTCGATCTGCCCGATTTTGGCGCGTTGGGCTTGGTCGGAGATGTGCTCGACCTTCTTCTTGCGGATGTCGCGGGCGGCCTGGTCGGAACGCATGGGGGTGCAGATCAGGGAAAACGACCGCTGGATCCCGCTGGAGAGCAGGATGGGTGAGAGGAAGCCTGGGTAGACCATGGAGCGGGGCCATTCGCTGATCCACAGCACGGCGTGGTGGGCGGAGTCGGTGCGGATACGACTCCAGGTCTCGTTGACCGCGACGGGGCCGGCGGTGGCGAGGTCGTGGCCGATCTGGCCGTGGCGTTCCAAAGTGGCGGCGATCGCGGGGTCGTAGGCCGAGCGCAGGATCACAGCGATCTGGCCGGGGGTGAGCCACCCGGATGGGGTGAGGTCGGCTGAGCGGAGCGCGGCGGTGAGGGTGTTCATCTCTTGGCGTAGGACGGCGGCGGCGCCGCGGATACCGCCGCCGGCGGTGCGGATCTGCCTCGTCGCGTTTCTCATGTCGAGGGACAGGGAGAGGGTGGTGGCGTGGCGTTCGCCGGCGGGGCCGGCGCGGTCGATGAGTTCGGCGTAGGTGGTGGCAGCCCAGCTGGTGTCTTCGGGGTGGCCGTGGGTGGTCCACCATTCGGCCAGTCCGGTGCCGGAGTCGGGCAGGGTGCGTTCCAGGATCTGCAGGGTGGCGATCCTGCCGGAGCGGCAGACGGTGGCCAGGACGCGGCCCCAGGCGGTGACGCGTCGTTCTTGTTCGGCGGGGTCGAGGAGCACGAACGCGGGGTGGGTGATTTCGCACACCACCGTGAGAGTGTTCTGGTGGGGGTCGTGGATCATGCCCGCCCCCGTGGTTGGGTCCTCGTATTCGCGCAGTCGGGCTTGGTCTCCGGGAAGGGCGAGGGTTCCGGCGGGGCGTGGGTTGACGATGCGACGCCGGTAGAGGAGTTGGCCGATGGTGGTGCGGTAGCCCCACCACCCGGCTACGGGCACCCACTCGATGACCGGGCGTCCCGCGACAGGGACCCAGGTGAGGAGGACGGCGGTGGCCCAGATGGGGGCGGTGTAGGCCAGCCACATCCCGCCCCCGGCATACAGGGCGGTGATGATGGTGGCGATCGCGATCCCGACGGTGACCAGCTGGGCCGCGGACAGGCCCAGCAGGATGCCGCGGCGGGTGAGCCGGGAGAACTTCACCGGCACCAACTCCGAACCGGTCGCATCCGGTTCGTGGCTGTTGTTCTTGGTGCGGCGGCTCATGACTGCGGCTCCTTCCCTGCACTCGACGGCGGTGGCGGATTGTCAGCTGGCGGCGGGTTCGGCACCGGCGCGGACGGCGACACCTGCTCACCCCCACCAGGCGAGGACGACCCCGGTGGCTGTGAGCGTGGGGTGCTGGGCGGGGTGGGCTCCGCACTGGCAGGTGGTGTGCCCGGCTGTGGCGGCGTCTCACCGGGTGCAGGTGCTGGTGGAGTATTCCCACCATTGCCTCCGCCTGCGTTGGGGGTGGGGGTGTGGTCGGCGGCGTTGGCCGCGGTCTCGGCCTGCTGGCCGAGTTCGGTGCCGGCTTTCGGTCCCGCGGTGGCGGCATCCTTGGCCACCTGTGCCCCGATCACGGCCGCGGCAGCAGGACCGGCAGCGGCAGCAGATCCACCCGAGGCCGCACCCGATCCGGAAGTCCCAGACCCAACTGCTCCGCCAGTGCCAGCTCCGGCTTCGGCTCCGCCCTGGGAGGCGGAGGGGTTCGGGGTACTCGGTTTCGTCGGCTGCTTCCCGCCACCATCGTTGCGGTCGCCGCCGCTGTTGTTGCCGTCGAGGATCTGCTGGGGGTTGCCCGGCTGACGGTCCGGCAGCGGGATGGGTCGGTTGAGGGAGTTCTTGGCGTCTTGTTCGGCGCCGATGGCGTGGTACATGTCGAAGCCGACGAAGCTGATGAACCGGTAGGTCAGGTAGGGGGCGAACGCGGCCATCGCCATGAGCACCACCCCGGCCAGCGGGTCACTGATCGAGGACAGGTCCCCATCGATCGGGGCGGCGACTTGGGTGATCGCGACCAGGAACATCACGACCAGCACGAGCTTGGAACAGATCAGCGCGACCACGAACATCGCCCACTTGCTGATCCACCCCCGCGTGGCGTCCCACGACGAGCCTGACAGGGCCAGGGGTGCGAACACGATCGCGACCAGCAGCAGAGCCTTGCGCACCAGCAGCGACAGCCACACGATCGCCGCGGAAGTGATCGCGAGCCCGGCGAGGAAGATCGTGATGATCGCCCCCACCCCGGGGGCGGCGATGTTGATCGCGGTCAGTCCGCCGGCGAGGATCGTGATCTTCTCGCCCATGGATTCGGTGGTCTCGCCGGCGGCTTGGACGATCCCGACACACAGCTGGTCGACTACCTCCAACAGCAGCCCGGTCAGGGTGATCACCACGAACGACCCCAACACGCTCTTGGCGAGGCCGAGGGCGGCGCGGGTGAGGGCGGTGGGGTCACGTCTGATGAGGCCGGTGATGAGTTGGAGGCAGAAGAACAGCAGCATCACGAACACCGCGATGCCGAACAGCAGGTTGTAGACCGACAGGTATCCGTCGCTGGTGATGTCGACCAGGGTGGTGGCGTCGAAGACGTTCCACACGGCCTCGAACAACCAGCCCGCGGCTGAGCCCATGGCTTGGGCGAGCCAGTCGAACGGGGCCGAGACCAATGAGGCGGCTGCTTCGCCGGCGGTTTCGCAGACACCTGAGATGACGGGCAGATCGCACACACCCACCGCAATCACTCCTCACACACGCGGGTTGGAACGGTTGGGTAGGGGTTAGACGGACTGGCCGACGTTCCAGAAGAAGTTGATCAGCGTGACCGCGGCGCCGCAGATGATCGCTGCCCCGCAGGAGACCAGGACGCCGACCTTGCCGCGGCCGGCCAGGTGCGGGTTGGAGGAGTTCGCGCCGAAGCCCCACACGATCGCGGAGATGATCAGCGCCAGCACCGATAGGATCAGCCCGATCGTCATCACCGCGCCCACGATGTTGCGCAGCTGCGCGATCCCCGGCAGCCCATCATCGTTTGGCGTGATGTCCACCTCCATCGGCAGCATCACCGGCAGAGTCGACAGATTCGGCACAACACAGCTCATCAGATCAAACACAGCAAGCTCCTCACAGTCAGAAGATGAACGGGTCTGCTTGTCAGGTGTGCGACCGAGCTCCGCTGACTGATGGCCGAAGTTCTTCCGGCGATGCGAGGATGGAGTCGTGGGCGATCATCTCTCTAAGGCATCACGGGGCGGCTTCATTGCTTCTCGCATCGACCAGCAAGACGGCGTAGCTGTACTGCTGATGCTCATGGCTGCGTGTGGGCATCTTGGGCTCCCAAGGGAGGAGTTCGAGACTGCTTCTATATCCTTCGAGGTTTACGATGACATCTCACTTCATTGCGGAGAGCGTTCTCACGTCGTATCCGTGAAGACCTCCCCCATGGATAAGGCGGCCTTGGCCGGGGAGTTCTCTCGATTGAAGTCTCTGGAGTCTCTCGAAAGTCCCCGATTGATTCTGGCGATAGTCGGAGCGCAAACAAAGGACTCGGTTTCACTCCGCCGCTCACTTGAGGAGATTCAGAGCGTGAGTGCCGCGCCTGGCGGTGTATCGGCAGTCGAGGAGTGGGCTCAGTTAAATCCCGGATTCCCTGACCCTCTGACGTGTTCAGTCATGCACTTTCCTGAAAGAGACACGCAGGAGTTCTTGGCTCAAGCGGTTCGCCTCATGCGCAGGCTCGTTCCGTTGATGCAATACACTGACACCGTGGCCGAAGTCATCGTAGACGGGATGCTCGATGCGTGCGGAAGGCTTCGCAGAAAGAGAGGAACGATCGAGGTTCGGGAGCTTTTCCGCCCACTGTCAGAGCTTGCAGTTCCCGCCGTCTTCGCTTTCGGGTCAGTTGATGGCTACGTGAAAACCCGGTACGGCTATCTTCGGGACTCTGAACGAAGAGGGCGCGAGCGTGAGGAGGCCCTCCGGGTGGTCGCCGCGCGGAAGAAGGCGATGGGCAGGTACCGGCGCGCAACGCGAGGATTCCGACTTCGGGCGATGGTGTTTGGCCCCATTCGGTGCATCTCCTGTGGCGGTCCTCTCATGGCGAACATGTATGGATATTCGGGGCGGGGGATTGCCTGCTCGCACTGTGGGTTCAATCCGTACTGCACAATTCTCGCGGCGTGCAATAATGGCCACCCCAATCTCGTTGTCGCTCAGCCGGAAATTGATCAGGTGTCGCTCATGTTAAGGCTCGCGGAGTGTGCGAATATGAAGTGCGATCAATGTGGCGCGACGTTTGCTCCAGAGATTCTAATGATGCGCGTGTTTCAGCTCAATATCCCGTGGCCCCCAGAGAGTTTTAGTGAGAGAAGCCTAATTGCGGCTCGTGAAGAAGTCGGATTGCATGGAGCTGGAGGGATTGGCCCAGAACGGCTCATCAGTGAATTTCCCGCCGGTTCTGACTCAGGTTCTTGACCATGGCTTGTGATCACAGCTGGTCGCCGAGGTTGATGAGCCAGTTGAGCCAGGTGATGCCGGCGCCGGCGAGTGCGGCGGTGCCGAGGGCGACGAGGAGTCCGGTGCGGGCTTTGGTGGCGGTGGTGTGGTTGCCGTTCGCTGTGGCGATGGCCCAGGTGATGCCGGAGATGAGCATGGTGAGGACGGCGGTGACGAGGACGAACGTCAAGAGGGCGCCGATCACGGTGTGGAGGGTGGTGTTGTCGCCGAGGGCGCCGAAGTCGGGGTAGATGTTCATGGGTATCAGCTGCCTTCTTTGACGGTGATGTGGACGTGGTCGTAGTGGCCGCCGGTGACGTCGGTGGGGTCGTGCATGCCGCCGCCGTTGTAGGGGCGCCAGCCCTCGGCGTCGCGAGCGAGGGACCAGATCTGGCCTTGCCAGATCAGGTACTCGACGCCGAGGGTTTCGGCGTTGTCTTTGAGCCAGTTCGTCAGAGCCCATCCGGCTTCGAGCTGCTGGGGTGTGGGGCGGGTGCCGATGGGGTTGCCGAAGGTGATGTCGCAGGCCCGCCCGAGGGGGTGTTCGGATTTGGTGCCGGGGCGGGGTGAGTAGCAGGCCCAGGAGCTGTCGGGGTAGGCGGTGAGGGCTTGGGTGTAGACGTGGAGCATGCGGGCGGTGATCTGTCCGTCGGTGGTGGGGTCATCGACCTTTTGGTCCGGATCCCCGTCACCCGGATCGGGTGGCTGTGGCGCGGGCTGGGTCGCGGCCGGGTTGCAGCCTTCCTGCTCGACCGGCGTGGTGGGGGCTGGGAGATTGCCGGTGGTGTGTTGGTCGAGCCAGGGTTGGGGGTCGGTGAATTCGCCGTCGCTGCCCCCTTGGCGGAGTTCGAAGTGCAGGTGCGCGCCGGTGGAGTAGCCGGCCGAGCCGACATCGCCGATGTGTTGTCCGGCGGTGACTTGGTCGCCGACGTTGACGTGAAAGCCGGTCTCCCACAGGTGGGCGTAGGCGGTTGCGATCTTCTGCCCGCCGATGGTGTGTTCGATGATGATCAGCCCGCCGTACCCGCCGGACATCGAAGCGTGGGTGACGATGCCGTCGGCGGCGGCGAGGATGGGGGTGCCGTCGGGTGCGGAGTAGTCCGCGCCGGTGTGGAGCTTGTTCTCCCCGGTGATGGGGTGGACCCGCATCCCAAACGGCGAGGTGGCGACCCAGGTGCCCTCAGGCAGCGGGAAGACCACGCGCCCGGTCTCCGGCAATGGTGGACTGGTGGTGCTGGGGGTGGTGAGTGTGGTGAGGATCTGTTCGGCGACGGGCTCGTAGTTCGCGTACCGGTCGGGGTAGTCGGAGACTTCGACGGCTTGGGCGGCTTCGCCCTTGGACAGGGTCTGCCAGCCGGGGATGTCGAGCAGGCCGCGGGGTGAGGGGTGGTTGGGGCCAGTAGGGCCGCCGAAGAACGCGCGGGCCTGGTAGCCAGGGTCCATGAGGTCAGGGACGGTGCCCCACCCGGCTTGGGGTCGCATCTGGAACAGGCCGAGGCTGTCGTGGTCGGAGGCGTCCCCGTCATTGGGGTGATTCCCGGAGTCGGGGTAGACGCTGGTGTTGGCCAGCATCCGCAGATTCGACTCGGTGAGCGCGGCCATGAGCGCGATCTGCAGCCCGTCACGGGTCACGCCTTCGATTTGGGAGCCGGTCTGGATGATGGTGGCAGCGTGGGTGAGCTGGGTGGTGTTCAGCGTGAAGGTCTGCCCGTCAGCGGTCGTCACGTCCAGTGAGTCCGGCACCGGCCCCACCACCCCGGGGCCTGAAGCACTGGTGGTGGTGCAGGAGGCGTTGGCGCCGGGGCTGAACATCATCCCGACCCCCAGCAGGAGCAGGGCGGGGCTGAACAGCACGAGCATGGCAGCGATGACGGCGAGTTTCTTCACGGCCAGGTCACCGCAGCGGGTTGTCGAGCTGTGACAGGCGCAGCAGGTGGCAGGTGTCGTAGGTCGGCGCGCAGACCACGAACACCGTGAACTCCACCTTGTGGGCCGAGTCGACTGGTTCGGCGTTCCAGGTTCCGGTGCGGTGCCGGGTGCCCTCGATGGTGTAGGCGACCGTGCCGGGTGCGAGTTGCCCCTCGGGTGCCTGGGCGAGGGCTTCGCCCCACTGGTCGGGGATGTAGGCGCGGTCGATCGTCAGATGCTGACTGGTGCTATAGGTGCGCAGGTCCTGCCATGCGGTCCGCGAGGGCAGGTAGGCGGTGACGTCGGTGGCGAGGCCGGCTTGTTCGGCGCCGCTGGGGTCCCCGACGGCGAGGATCGCCGAGGTGTAGTCCAGCGGCAGGAGCCCGGTGGTGGTGTCCCACGCGAATAGCGTGGTTGCGACATTGCGAGCGAACTGCTCCGGATCAGCACTGCGCGCCACCGGTGGCACTGCCGGCGCCCCCGAGGCCGAAGGCTTGGCGGTGGTGGGTGCGGAGGATGACGGGCTGGTGGTGATGGTCGGTGAGGTGCCCGGGGTGCTGGTGGGAGTGTGGGGGCCGGTAGCGAGGCCGTAGATCCCGACCCCACACACCAGGGCCGTGACCGAGCCGGCAGCGATCAGCACGAGCCGGCGACGCGACGAACGATCAGAAGTGTCCATGCCCAGCAGGTGCGCCCACGCAGCCCAAATACCAGCAGGCAGAAGCTAGATGGCGCGCAGCTGCGGACGGCCACCCGCCGGTCCGTCATCCTGCTCATCGACAGGGTTGGAGGCGGCGGTGGTGTCGTCGGGGTTGGTGAGGGCGGCTTGGAGGGCGTCGGCGAACGCGATGGTGTGTTCGATCACGCGCAGGAACGTGGCGACCTGTTCGTCGGTGAGTTCGACGGCGAGCACGGCCGGGTCGTAGTGGGTCCACCACTGATCCAGTTCGGTCCACGTCACCACGAACGCTCGCACCGGGTACTGCACCGGCCCGCTCTCGGGGGTGCTGTTGGGTTTCTTGGCCGGGGCGGGCTTCGGTTTGCCACTGGATTGGATGCGGGCGAGGGCGTCGGCTGCGGCCTGATGCAACGCCTCATCGCCAGCATCGGGGTTGGCGGTGTGGTTGCGGATGGTCTCGTAGATCGGATGGACCGGGCTGCCCGCGTCGATCTCCTCCAACCCGCGTTGCGCCGCGGCCCGGATGTGTTCGGGCAGGGCGGTGTCGTTGGCGGCGTGTTCGAGGTAGCCGATCTTGTCCAGCGTCTTGTACGAGGCACCGCCGGGGATCATTCCGGCAGCCTGCTCACGAGCCTCACCGGTGGCTCCCGACGGTTCCGGAAATTTTCCGGGACCGTCGGTTCCGGGCTGGTTGTCGCTGCGGAACTGGGTCGCGGCCTTGCGACGCGCAGCATCCTCGGCCATGAGAGATTTCAGTTCGCGGTAGAGGGCGGCGGCTTCCAGAGCGGTGAGCGGCTTGTGTAGGACGTTGTCGTCTTGTTCGGCCAGCAGGTGGCCGAGACGGTCGGAGATACCGGAGCGGACCCACACGTTGACGGTGCGCCAGCCGAGCTGTTTGATCGCCGCCAGCCGGCGTGCCCCGCAGATCAGCACCCCGTCGGGGCTGACCGTCAACGGCTGCAACAACCCATCGCGCTCAATCGAGGCCGCCAGCGCATCGATGTCACCCAGGTCGGCGCGGTGGCGTCGACCGACATGCAGGGAGTCGACGGTGCGGTCCAGCTCGATGTGCCCCGGGGTACTCATGACCGCACCCGTTCCCGCCCCGGGACGGCACGGACGATCGCGGCGACCAAGGCGTCATCACCCAACAGGCCAGCCAGGGACTCCCCGAGCAGCAGACGCAGAAGGATCCCGCGCCCAGCCGTCGTGGTGGCGTAGGCAGGTTCGGGATGGCCCAGCAGGACACGTAGGAGGCACGTCCAGGCTGGGGCGGGAAGGTCGAGCAGAGCGCGAGCGTGCTTGTCGCGCCGCAAGGCTTCGTAGGTGCCCCGCCGAGATCCGATCCGGGCCAGGGCGTTGGTGACGTGATCCACGCCTGCCCGAGCGGAGGCTTCGGGCCAGCCCAGCAGTACGAACAAGCGGGTCGCGTCCGCGACTGCTGCCTGCACGCTCGCATCCACATCCGCATCCACGTCCTCCTGCTGGTCGTGGTGGGGGTCGGTGAGATGAAAGGCCGGGTGGTATTCGTACAGGGGTGTTTCGCGGTCGGAGAACCGTTCGGGGTCGTGGTGGGCGGAGATGTGGGCGCGGCGGGCCTGGTGGACTGAACACATGAGTCCTTGGGCGCGTTCTTCGTAGATGCAGGTGATCCGCACCGCATGGGTGACCACCGCCCATGGGTCTGCGGCGTTCCGTGCCGCCGGGGTGCGCATCACATCAAACGCCGCCGATGCGGCCTCCCACACGTCCAGGCCGTGTTTGCGTGCCAAGGGTGCGAACCGCTCCGCCGCGAATTCCAGCAACTGTTTGGCGTGGGGGTTGTTGCGCCATCCGTGCGCGGCCAGATGCTCCAGCAGAGTTCGCAGCCCTTCGCTGGTGCGGAAGTCAGCACTGTCGGGGTGGGGTGTCGACGGCGTTGTCGACGGCCTCCTCCCGGTCTCAGCGGTGCCGGTGGTTGGTGTTGTGGTGTGGGTCATGGTGGTGCCTCCTGACAAGCAGGTGCGCACCCCCACCCCAGACAGTGGCGGCAGTGGTGTCGTGGTGGTGTTGGCGAGAGTCGTCATTGCTGGTCACCAGGGGGTGTCAAATAGTTTGTGTAAGCCGTGTCGGAAGGAACGGTGATTATCATGACTATGTTCGATAAATCTTTGCCGGGTAGGCCTTCGGGTC
>NZ_MQVR01000058.1 GCF_001907295.1 Bowdeniella nasicola | reverse complement strand
GGAACTTCTATCTTCACCCAAGGCCCGCCCCTCATTCATCACCAACACCCGGCAGTCAGAGACCGCGTCACGCACTCTGAAACCGGAAGAGCCGACAAACGGGAGCAATTGAGTCGAGCGAGCAGTTGCTCGGCTCGTGCCGCATCGTCGACTTGCATCCCGCGCGCACGAAGCAGCTTGACCTGCTCGGGGTAGGTCTTGAACTGCTTCGCATTGTTCACTCGCGAGATCGCCTTTCGAGACAACAAAGACCGGCCCTGGGCTCCCGCCAAAGCGGGCAGCGGAACCGGTCATGTTGAATCCTACTCTATCTTACGTGGCAAGGGTAGACAACAGCGATGATGACGCTTCCGGTCGAATAGGTGGACGGTCCCGAAACAGGTCAGTGAGGCGGGCTAAAATGCACGGTGGAACCCATGAAAGGTCATCATGTCTGATACGACTCTGAGCCCGCTGGATGAAGCGGGTGTCGAGGCTGCGGTCACGGAGGCGCTGGCAGCTATCGACGGAGCTGATTCTCTCGAGGCCCTGAAAGCCGTCCGACTCGCTCACGCCGCTGATGCGTCACCGCTCGCCGGCGCGAACCGCCAGATCAAGTCGCTTGACCCGTCGGACCGCGCTGCTGCCGGTAAGCGGATGGGCCAGGCGCGCGGTCGCGTTAACAAGGCGATCGCGGACCGCGAGAGTGAACTGAAGGCGCAGGAAGCTGAGCGCGTGCTGCAGGAGGAGAGCGTCGACGTGACGATCCCCGCGCGGCGCCTCGCGCACGGTGCTCGTCACCCGATCGGTCTGCTCATGGACGACATCTCAGACTTCTTTGCCTCGATGGGCTGGCAGATCGCCGAAGGCCCCGAGGTTGAGCACGAGTGGTACAACTTCGATGCGTTGAACTTCGGGCCCGACCACCCGGCGCGCCAGATGCAGGACACGTTCTTCATCGATGAGCCCGGCTCCCACCTCGTGATGCGCACCCACACCTCGCCGGTGCAGGCGCGCACGCTGCTCGATAATGAACCGCCGCTGTACATCGCGTGCCCCGGCAAGGTGTTCCGTTCCGATCAGCTCGACGCGACGCACGCGCCGGTATTTCACCAGGTGGAGGGGCTCGCGGTCGACAAGGGCCTGACGATGGCACACCTCAAGGGGACCCTCGATCACTTTGCGAAGTGGATGTTCGGCGAAGAAGCGCACACCCGGCTGCGCCCGTCCTATTTCCCGTTCACCGAACCGAGCGCGGAGCTCGATCTGTGGTTCCCACAGAAGAAGGGCGGCGCCGGATGGATCGAATGGGGTGGCTGCGGCATGGTCAACCCCAACGTACTGCGTGCCTGCGGCATCGATCCCGAGGAATACACGGGCTTCGCCTTCGGCATGGGGATCGAGCGCGGCGTCATGCTGCGCCACGAGATCGACGATATGCGCGACATGGTGGAAGGCGATATGCGCTTTTCCACCCAGTTCGGCCCGACTTCGCACGCAAGGGGAATCTAAGACATGCCATACGTACCGATTGAATGGCTGCGCGAGCACGTCGATGTCCCCGCGGGCACGAGTGCCGAAGAACTCGCTGCCGCACTCGTCGCCGTAGGTCTTGAAGAGGAGGAGATTCATCCGCCGTCAGTTTCGGGCCCGCTCGTGGTCGGCAAGGTGCTGACCTGCGATAAGGAAACCCACAAGAACGGCAAGACCGTCAACTACTGCCGCGTCGATGTTGGCGAGCACAACGACGCTCCCGGCACCGGCAAGGAGCCGAGCGAACTCGCCTCCCGCGACATCATTTGCGGCGCCCACAACTTCGGAGTAGGGGACTACGTCGTCGTCTCCCTGCCCGGCACCACGCTGCCCGGCGGCTTCGAGATCGGAGCCCGCAAAACCTACGGCCACTGGTCCGATGGCATGATCTGCTCCGACAAGGAACTCGGCCTCGGCGAAGACCACGACGGCATCATCGTCCTCAACGAGCGCTTCGATGACATCCCGGCGCCCGGTACCTCCGCACTCGAGCTGCTGGGGCTCGGCGGCGAGCTCCTCGAAATCAACGTCACGCCCGACCGCGGCTACTGCTTCTCCATGCGCGGCGTCGCCCGCGAGTATGCGCACTCGACGGGCGCCGCGTTCACCGACCCGGCCCTGCAGATCACGGCACCCGAAACTACTGCTGAAGGCTACGAGGTTCGTGTTCAGGACGATGCCCCGATTCATGGGGCCGTCGGCTGCGACCGGTTCGTCACCCGCATCGTGCGCGGCGTGGACCCGACCAAACCGAGCCCGAAGTGGATGCAGGATCGCCTGATCGCTGCCGGGATGCGCCCGATCAGCCTCGCCGTGGACATCACGAACTACGTGATGCTCGATCTGGGCCAGCCGCTGCACGCCTACGACCTGGACAAGATGAACGGTCCCATCGTCGTGCGCCGCGCGAAGGCAGGGGAATCCTTCGAGACCCTCGATGACATCACGCGCAAGCTCAACCCAGAAGACCTTCTCATCACGGACAGCGAAGGCCAGCGCGTGCTCGGCCTCGCAGGAGTAATGGGCGGAGCCGACACCGAGGTCTCCGAGACCACGACCGACCTATTGATCGAGGCCGCACACTTCGACCAGGTGAGCGTTGCGCGTACCGCACGCCGCCACAAGATCCCGAGCGAAGCCGCTAAGCGCTTCGAGCGGGGCGTTGACCCGACGCTCCCGCCTGTCGCGGCGCAGCGGGTGGTCGACCTCCTCGTCGAGTTCGGGGGCGGTACCGCCGACAGTGCGGTCTTCGACCTCAACAACACCACCGCTCCGAAGCCGATCAGCTTCGATCCGGCCCAGGTCGCTGGCCTCGCGGGACTCGAGCTCAACGACGACAGGATCGCCCAGGTCCTGGAAGACATCGGCTGCACGGTCGAGCGCGGGGAGCACTGGCAGGTCACGCCTGCCACCTGGCGGCCCGACCTCACCGGCGGCGCGGACCTCGTGGAAGAAGTCGCCCGCATCGTCGGCTATGACGAGATCCCCTCCATCGTGCCGACTGCACCGGTCGGTTCCGGACTGTCCGGGAAACAGTCAGCCCGCCGCGCTATTGCGCGGGCGCTCGCAGAACACGGTCTCGTGGAGGTTCTCACCTTCCCGTTCACGGGGGCCGATCGCCTCGGCCTGACCGAAGACGATCTCCGCAACAACCGGCTGAAGCTCGCGAACCCGCTCGCCGATGATGCCCCGTACCTGAGGAACACGTTGCTCTCCACACTGCTGGAAGCGGCAGTTCGCAATGTTTCGCGCGGGCTCGAGCGGGTTGCCATTATGGAGCTCGGCGCCGTCGTGATCCCCAAAGACAAGGGGGAGACCCCGCTGCCCGCAGTCGGGGAGCGTCCCAGCGACGCCGACCTGAATGCGATCGCTGCCGTAGTGCCGCATCAGCCCTGGCATGTCGCTGGCGTGCTGTCTGGGCCCGTCTCCGAGGGCGCGGCCCTGGGAGCGGAGCGCTCCTACGACTGGGCGGATTCGATCGAGTTCGCGACCATCATCGGTTCGACCGTCGGCGTCGAGCTCGAGATCGTCAAGGCGACCTACCAGCCGTACCACCCGGGCCGCTGCGCCGAGCTGCGCGCCGGCGGCGAGGTCATCGGGCACGCCGGAGAACTCCACCCGGAGGTGTGCTCCGAACTGGGCCTGCCGGCTCGCACGTGCGCGTTCGAACTCGATGTCGATGCGCTGCTCGCTGCGGTTCCGGAAGGCGCACACCAGGTCGCGCACGTCTCGACCTATCCGCCGGCCAAGGAAGACTTCGCATTCGTCGTGAAGGACTCCGTAACCGCCGTCGAGGTTGAGCAGGTCGTGCGCCAGGCAGCAAAGGAACTGGCCGAACAGGTGCGTACCTTCGACATCTACCGCGGTGCCGGTATCCCCGAGGGTCACTACTCGATCGCGGTCGCCTTGCGCATCCGCGCGCAGGACCGGACGCTCAGCGCGGAAGACATCAACGCGGTGCGTAACCGCGTGATCAAGTCCGCCAAGGCGCGCATTGGAGCCGAGCTCCGCGCGTAACCACTCACGAAAGAGCCTCCCCAGCGTTAGTTCAGCTGGGGAGGCTCTTCCAGTTAGAGCGTCTCGAGGGGGACTGGCTCTGCGGGCGCGGGGAATGCGGCGTTGAGCTCGGCGAGGAGGTCCTCGGTCAATTCGACGTCCAACGCCGCGAGGTTGTCCTTCATGTGCTCAACCGTTCCCGCCTTCGGAATCGCGACGGTGTTGCCGTCGCGCATCACCCACGCGAGCGCGAGCGCGGCGGGGGAGTAGCCGACCTTGCGGGCAATCTCGGCAAGCCTGCGCCCACCCTCGCCATCAAACAGCCGGCCCTGCTCGATCGGCGAATACGCCATCGCGGGTATGCCGAGGGTGCGCATCTGTGGCAAGAGGTCGAGCTCCCCCTACGGGGTGGCCGCCACACTGCGCAGGGTGGGCCCGCTGAACTAAGCTAAGGACGTAGGTCACCGAAACGTATTTCAACAGCAAGGGACACTGGAGTCATGAAGGTACTCGTTGTCATCGCATCGCAGCACGGCGCCACCGCAGAGATCGGCGACGCCATTGTCGAAGAGCTACGGACGGCGGGCCATGAGTCGCGACGTGTCGAGCCTGCCGACGTGCGAGATCTCGAAGGCATCGACGCCGTTGTCCTCGGTTCGGCCGTGTACATGACCCAGTGGATGGAATCCGCCCGCAATTTCGTGCAGCGTTTCCGTACCGAACTGCGCGAGATCCCGCTGTGGACGTTCTCGTGCGGTCTTGCCGGCGTGCCCAAGGGAAACGTCCAGGACCCGCGCCGCGTGGGACCGGTCCTGCTGTCGATCAACCCGATCGATCACGAGGTGTTCAAGGGGCGCCTCGATCTTGGTGCCCTGTCACTGCGTGAGCGCACGGTCGCCCGCCTCGGTAACGCGCCCGAAGGGGACTACCGGGAGTGGGACAAGATCAAGGAATGGGCGAGCGAAATCGCGAGCCAGCTGACCGAGCAGGAAGAGCTGCAGCAGTAGGCTCGTACCCTACGTTCACGGGCGGCAGCGCGCGTCACTGAGGTCACGCCTCACCGTTGTGCTCGCCGCTGTCAGCACCACCGCGACCGCCGCCGGGTTTTGGGTAGGGCTGTTCTACCTGTGGTGGATGCGCATCGAACTCATCACGGTTCAGCGCCAGGACCGCTACTCCTACTACCGGCTCGAGTTGACTGACGGGTCCGTCGTGCACCTGAGCCCGGAGATCTTCACCCTCGATCCGTCCTAGGACAGCTACCTGAGGACCTTCGACGGAGCGGGCGACTGGGGCTGAATCTGTCCCACTGGGCGATACAGCAAACTGGAAATGTTTTCATAGCCTCGTATTGTTATGCACTATGACGCTGACAGTTGCGGTCGTCGGCGCTTCCGGCGCAGCCGGTGGCGAAGCCCTCCGGCTCCTCTCCGCCCATGATGGCGTGACGATCACGCACCTCATGGCGAACTCGTCCGCGGGCAGCCTGCTCGGCGAACACCATCCCCATCTGCGTGTGCTCGCCGATCGCGCGATCGAAAAAACCGACGTCGCCGCCCTCGCGGACGTCGATGTCGCGATCCTCGCGCTGCCACACGGGGCGTCCGGTGAGATCGCGGCCCAGCTGCCCGATACGGTCCGCGTCTTCGATGCGGGCGCAGACCACCGTCTCGAGAGCGCTCAGGATTGGCAGGCCTACTACGGCTCGGAGCATTCCGGCACGTGGCCCTACGGCCTGCCCGAACTCCTGCATGCCGGCGAAGAGCGCGCCGCAGCGCAGCGCGAGATCCTCGCGGGCGCCTCGCGCGTCGCGGTGCCCGGCTGCAACGTCACCGCGGTGACGCTCGCGACTCAGCCCGGGGCGCTGCTGGGGGACAAGGTCGACTTCTCTCAGCTCGTCGCGACTCTCGCCGTGGGGTATTCGGGCGCGGGCAAGGCGCTCAAGCCCCACCTCATGGCACTCGCCGCCCAGTCCAACGCCGCGCCCTACGCTGTCGGTGGCACGCACCGGCACATCCCGGAGATCGAACAAAACCTCCGCCGCGCAGGGGTAGCGAACCCCGTCGTCGTCTTCACGCCGATCCTCGTTCCCATGAACCGCGGCATCCTCGCCTCGGTCACGGTGCCGACCACCGCCTCGGCCGCCGAGCTGCGCGAGGTGTGGGAGGCTGTCTACGCCGACGAGCCGTTCATTCACCTGCTGCCCGAGGGCGTCTGGCCGACGACCCAGGCGGTACAAGGCGCGAATATCGCGACCGTCCAGGTGACCAAGGACGAGCATTCCGGCCAGCTCATCGCCCAGTGCGCCATCGACAACCTGGCCAAGGGCACCGCGGGCGGACTCATCCAGTCGATGAACCTCGCGCTCGGTCTACCCGAGACCATGGGCCTGCCCACGGATGGCACCCCATGAGCGTGACAGCACCGGCCGGCTTTACCGCCTCCGGAATTACCGCGGGCATCAAGGACTCCGGAAAGCCGGACCTCGCGCTTGTCGTGAACACCGGGCCCGAATTCGTTGCGGCCGCCGTGACGACCCCGAACCGGTTTTGCGCGGCGCCCGTCTACCTGACGCGTGAGGTCGCGGAGGGCGGCCGCGCGAAGGCCGTCGTGCTGAACTCCGGGGGAGCGAACGCGTGTACCGGTGAGCGCGGCATGGACGATGCTTACGCCATGGCGGAGCAGACCGCCGCCCAGGTCGGCTGCGAGCCGGGTGAGGTCATGGTGTGCTCGACCGGTCTCATCGGCGCGTTCCTCCTGATGGACATCGTCACCGCCGGGATCGCGCAAGCCGCCTATGCGCTGTCGGACTCTGGGGGTGAGGACGCGGCGGTCGCGATCATGACGACCGATACCGTGCCGAAGACCGCCCAGGTGTCGACTGCCGGCTTCACCGTCGGCGGGATGTCGAAGGGCGCGGGAATGCTCAATCCCGCGATGGCGACGATGCTCGCCGTTATCACCACGGACGCGGCCGTCTCCGTCGAGGTCGCGCAGCGCGCGCTGCAGGCGGGCGTGGCGGTCTCCTTTAACCGGATGGACTCCGATGGCTGCCAGTCCACCAACGACACCGTCATCCTGCTCGCGAACGGTGCCTCCGGCGTGAGCGCCTCCGAGGCCGACCTCACCGCGGCCGTCACCGAAGTGTGCACGTCGCTGACGAAGCAGATGCTCGCCGATGCCGAAGGCGCCTCCCACACGATCGCCGTGACCGTCTCGGGAGCGGCGAGCGAAGCTGCAGCTGAGGCGGCGGCACGGACGGTGACGAGCTCGAACCTGTTCAAGGCCGCGATCTTCGGCGGCGACCCGAACTGGGGGCGGATTCTGTCGGCCCTCGGGACCCTGCCCGAAGACGAGTGTCCCTACGACCGGGAGGCGGTCTCGGTCGCGATGAACGGCACGCCGATCTTCGCCGGCGGCGCCCCGCAAGACGGTGCCTCCTCGGTGGACTTGTCCGCGCACGACGTCACGGTCGACATCGACCTCGCCGCAGGCGAGGCGTGTGTCACGGTGTGGACAAATGACCTGACCCACGACTACGTCGAAGAAAATAGCGCGTACAGCACTTAGGAATGATCATGCGTAGCCGAATCGATGACCTCACAGCGGTCGACAAGTCCGAAGTCCTCCTCGAGGCCCTGCCCTGGCTGCAGGAGTTCGAAGGCGAGATCGTCGTCGTGAAATACGGCGGCCACGCGATGAGCGATGAGACCCTCAAGGCCGCATTCGCCAAAGACGTGACCTTCTTGCGCCAGGTCGGCCTCAAACCCGTCGTCGTGCACGGCGGCGGCCCCCAGATCAACGCAATGCTCAACCGGCTCGGCATCGACTCCGAATTCAAAAAAGGCTTGCGCGTCACGACCCCGGAGGTCATGGAAGTCGTGCGCATGGTCCTCACCGGCGTCGTCCAGCGCGAGATCGTCTCCCTCATCAACAAGGACCGCCCCTACGCCGTGGGCCTGTCCGGCGAGGACGCGACCTTCCTCACCGCTCGCGTGCACCAGCCCGTCATCGATGGCACGAACGTCGATATCGGCCTCGTGGGCGACGTCGTCCACGTCGAGCCGAGCGCCGTCCAGGACGTCATCGACGCCGGCCGCATCCCCGTCATCTCCTCGGTCGCGCCGACCGAAGGCAACCAGCTCCTCAACGTCAACGCCGATACCGCGGCCGCCGCGATCGCGGGCGCCCTCAATGCCCGCAAACTCGTCGTCCTCACCGATGTCGAGGGCGTCTACCGCAACTTCCAGGACAAGGACTCCATCATCCCGCACATGAGCCTGGATGAACTGAACGAGCTCCTGCCGACGATGAGCGCGGGCATGATCCCGAAGCTCGAGGCCTGCCTGTTCGCTATCGAATCCGGCGTGCGCGAAGCCCACATCGTCGACGGTCGCAAGGCGCACTCGCTGCTGCTGGAGATCTTCACCGACGTCGGCGTGGGCACCCGCATCGACGCTCCCGCAAAGGAGGCCCCATGACCTGGCAGGAGCATTACGCGACCGACTTTCAGCAGGTCTTCGGAACCCCGCTGCTGAACCTCGTGCGCGGCGAGGGCTCGATCGTCACCGACGATGAGGGCAACGACTACCTCGACCTGCTCGGTGGGATTGCCGTCACCTGCCTCGGCCACAACCACCCCGCGCTCGTCGACGCCGTGACGACCCAGCTGCGCACGCTCGGCCACGTCTCCAACTTCTTCACGACCCCGCCGCAGCTAGCGCTCGCCGAAAAACTCGCGAGCTACCTGCCGGGCGCGAAGGCCTTCTTCGCGAACTCCGGGACGGAAGCCAACGAGGCCGCCCTCAAGCTCGCGCGCAAGCACCGCCCCGGCGGCGGCTTCGTCGCGCTGTCCGGTTGCTTCCACGGCCGCACCATGGGAACGCTGTCGGTCACCCACAAGGAGGCGTATCGCACCCCGTTCGCGCCGCTCATCGAGCCCGTGGTCTTCGTCGAACCGGAAGACGTCGACGCGTTGCGCGCAGCCGTCACCGAGCAGACCGCGGCGGTGATCCTCGAGCCGATCCAGGGCGAGCGCGGCGTCGTCGCGCTGAGCGATTCCTACCTGCGGGCCGCGCGCGAGATCACGCAGGGGGCAGGCGCCCTGCTCATCGTCGACGAGATCCAGTCCGGCATGGGCCGTACCGGCTCCTTCTTCGCCCACACCTCCGCGGGCATCACGCCCGACATCGTGACGCTCGCAAAATCGCTCGGCGGCGGTTTCCCGATCGGGGCCATGCTCGCCGTCGGAGCCACCGGTGACGTCTTCGCCGGGGGAGACCACGGCACGACCTTCGGCGGCAACCCCGTCGCCTGCGCGGCGGCGCTCGCGGTCCTCGATGTCATCGAAGAGGAGGGCCTGATCGCCAACAACGCCGAGGTCGGCGCCGCGTGGGCGAGGGAGCTCGCCGAACTCGACGGTGTGGCAGAGGTCCGCGGCTCGGGCCTGCTGCTCGGCGTCGCCGTGGCGGACGCGGCAACCCTGCACAAGGAGTTGCTCGCGGAAGGCTTCATCACGAACGCGCCCAACCCCGAGACCCTGCGGCTCGCTCCCTCCTACCTCATCACCGATGAGCAGCGCGCCGCCTTCACCGCCGCCCTGCGCGAACTGCTGGAGCGACGACGACGATAAACCGCGTCCTCGCCCCTCCCATCCAGCACTCTGTTTCGCAAAGGTATCCCCATGACTATTCCGACCCCAGCCCTGTCCGCTATTTCCGATTCGACCCACGACGATAAACCGATCATCCTCGCCTACTCCGGGGGCCTGGACACCTCCGTCGCCATCGGCTGGATCAAGAAAGCCACCGGGCGTGACGTCGTCTGCGTCGCCGTCGACGTCGGCCAGGGCGGCGAAGACCTCGAGGTCATCCGCCAGCGTGCCCTCGCCTGCGGTGCCTCGGCCGCCTATATCGCCGACGCGCGCGATGAATTCGCCGAGGACTACTGCATGCCCGCCCTGCACGCGAACGCGATGTACCAGGGCGCCTACCCGCTCGTCTCGGCCCTGTCCCGGCCCGTCATCGTCCGCCACCTTGTCGCAGCCGCCCGCGAATTCGGCGCCAGTACCGTCGCCCACGGCTGCACGGGCAAGGGCAACGACCAGGTGCGCTTCGAAGTCGGCATCACCTCCATCGCCCCCGAACTCACGTGCCTGTCCCCGGTGCGCGACCTCGCCCTCACGCGCGAGCGCGCGATCGAATACGCCGAAGAGCACAAGCTCCCCATCGAGACGACGAAGAACAACCCGTTCTCCATCGACCAAAACGTGTGGGGGCGTGCCATCGAGACGGGCTTCCTTGAGGACCCGTGGAACGAGCCCACCAAGGACATCTACGCCTATACCGACGACCCGTCCTTCCCGCCAGTCGCCGACGAAGTGACGATCACCTTCGAACGCGGCACGCCCGTCGCGATCGACGGCGAGGCCGTCAGCCCGCTGCAGGCCATCCAGATCATGAACCGGCGCGCGGGCGCTCAGGGCATCGGCCGGATCGACATCATCGAAGACCGCCTCGTCGGCATCAAATCCCGCGAGGTCTACGAGGCGCCCGGCGCGATCGCGCTCCTCACCGCACACCGCGAGCTCGAGCGGTTCACCCTGGAGCGCGAACAGGCCCGCTTCAAGCCGACCATCGAAAACCGCTGGACGGACCTCGTCTACGACGGCCAGTGGTTCTCGCCGCTCAAGACGAGCCTCGATGCCTTCATCGCCGACACGCAGTTCTACGTCTCCGGCGACATCCGGCTCACCCTGCACGGCGGCCGCGTCACCGTGACCGGGCGCCGCTCGCACACCTCGCTCTACGACTTCAACCTCGCGACCTACGACGAGGGCGATAGCTTCGACCAGTCCGCCTCGCGCGGCTTCATCGAGATCGTTGGCCTCTCGACAAAGCTCGCCGCCCGGCGCGACACTGCCTACGACCGATAGGAGCAGCATGTCCGTCCCATCCGTTCCCGCGACGAAAGTCGCCCGCCAGGCCGCGGTCGTGCGCATCCTGCGCGAACACCCGGTCAAAAGCCAGGCCGAGCTCGCCGAACACCTAGCCCGCCACGGGATCTCCGCCACCCAGGCGACGCTCTCACGCGACCTCGTCGAACTCGGCGCCCAAAAGCTGCGCCGGCCCGACGGCACGTTCACCTACGACGTGCCGACCGACATCCCCGTCCCGCCCGAGACCTCCACGGCCGTCGTGCGGCTCGCGCGCCTGGCCGCCGAACTCGTCGTCGCCGCCGACCACAGCGCGAACCTCCTCGTGCTGCACACCCCGCCCGGCGCCGCCCAATACCTCGGATCCGCGCTCGACGCCGCGCTCGGCGCGAAAGCTCTCGGCACTGTCGCGGGGGATGACACGACGCTGACCGTCATGCGCTCCTCGGACATGGCAGCCGACATCTGCGCCCGCATCCTCGCCGGCCTGCCCCCGCTCGACGAATAAGGACCCCCATGTCACAAAACACCAGCCTATGGGGCGGTCGGTTTACCGGCGGCCCCGCCCCCGAACTCGTCGCCCTGTCGGACTCCACCCACTTCGACTGGCGCCTCGCCGCCGTCGATATCGCCGGCTCCAAAGCCCACGCCCGCGCCCTGCACACCGCCGGGCACCTCAGCGAAGCAGAATACGAGGCGATGATCGCCGGGCTCGATCAGCTCGCCGCCGACGTCGACTCCGGTGAGGCGGTGCCTCAGGCGAGCGACGAGGACGTCCACACGGCCCTCGAACGCCTCCTCATCGAACGCATCGGCCCCGAGCTCGGCGGCAAGCTGCGCGCCGGCCGATCCCGCAACGACCAGATCGCGACCCTCATCCGGCTCTACCTGCGCCAGCAGTCCGAGCTCTTGCGCGAGCAGGTCACCGGTCTGATCGGGGCGCTCATCGACCAGGCCGAGGGCGCAGGCGAGGCCATCATGCCCGGGTGCACCCACCTGCAACACGCCCAGCCCGTCCTCCTCGCGCACCAGCTCCTTGCCCACGCCTGGCCGCTCGTGCGCGACCTGGAGCGCCTGTCGCAGTGGGAAGAGCGCGCGAAGCTCTGTCCGTATGGCGCTGGCGCGCTCGCGGGTTCCAGCCTCGGCCTCGACCCCCGCCAGGTCGCCGCCGACCTTGGCTTCACTGACTCCGAACCCAACTCGATCGACGCCACCGCCGCCCGCGACGTCGTCGCCGAGTTCTCCTTCATCTGCGCGATGATCGGCATCAACCTGTCCCGCCTCGCCGAAGAGATCATCATCTGGAACACGAAGGAGTTCTCATTCATTACGCTGCACGATGCCTACTCCACCGGCTCGTCGATCATGCCGCAGAAGAAAAACCCCGACATCGCCGAACTCGCCCGCGGCAAGGCCGGCCGCCTCATCGGCAACCACACTGGACTGCTCGCTACCTTGAAGGCGCTGCCGCTCGCGTACAACCGCGACCTGCAAGAGGACAAGGAAGGTGTCTTCGATGCCGTCGACCAGCTAACGACGCTCCTGCCCGCCTTCACCGGCATGGTCGTGACGCTGACCTTTAACACCGACCGCATGGCCGAGCTCGCCCCGCGCGGCTTCGCGCTCGCGACCGACATCGCCGAGTGGCTCGTATGCAAGGCAGTGCCGTTCCGTGTCGCTCATGACGTCGCGGGGGAGTGCGTGAAGTTGTGCGAGGCGCAGGACAAGGAGCTGTGGAAGTTGAGCGACGACGAGCTCGCGAGCATCTCCGAGCATCTGGATCCGTCCGTGCGCGACGTGCTCTCGGCCGAAGGGAGCGTCGCCTCGCGCTCGGGCTACGGCGGCACCGCCCCGAAGCGCGTAGCCGAGCAGCTGACCGAGCTGAAGAAACGGCTTCACTAACGTTCATTGCTCAAAACGCCGCCCCCTCCTTGCTGGGAGAGGGCGGCGTTTTCGTGTTGCGACTAGTGGTCGAGGCGCGCGTCGGCGCGCTCGAGCTTGATCGACCCGAGGTCGGTGCGGGCCTTGATCCGTGCGACCGGAGCGCCGGGCGTGGGCTCGGCGGATTCCTTCAAGTCGGTGCGGACGGATCCTGCGATGGCGTGGCAGTCGGCGTAGACCGGGATGCCCTTGGCGACCGCGATGCGAATCGAGCCGAGCGAGGATTTCGCGTCGATATCGCAGGGGCCGGCGTACTTCACGCGGATTGCTCCGGCGTCAGCCTTGGCGGTGAGCGAGTTGATGACTTCGCCGATGCTGATGCGGCCGGCGGAGGTCGTGACGACGCCGTCGGCGACGTGGTCGGCCTTGATTTGGCCGGCATCGCACTTGGCGTCCAGCGAGGAGACTCGCCCGACCTTGAGGCTTGCGGCGTCGCCCTTGAAGAAGACGCGCTCGGCCTGCTCGACCGTCACGGAGCCGGCGTTCGTCTTAACGTCGACGCTGGTGAGGGGGCCGGTCGTTTTCACGCTGCCGACATCGAGCTTCGCGTCGACGGACGAGCCCGCGGGCAGCGAGACCTCGATGGTCGACTTGAAGTCGCGCGGCACCCCGCGCCAGGAGTTCTTCCACGAGTCCGCAAGGACCGGAACATCGATATGCAGCGAGCCGTCGACGAGGCGAGCCGAGGCGCGCTCGTGGACCTCGTCTGGTCCGGTCAGTGACACGTGCACGCCGCTGCCGGCCGTGACCTTGAGGTCGACATAGCGGGACTCGATGACGAGCGTGACGGGGGATGAGTGGGCTTGGTCAGAAAAAAGTTCGGTGTACATGAGGCGGCCTTTCGTTAGGAGTACCAGCCGGACATTGATCCGCTAGAAAATGGCGACGGGTTCTGCGGCGGGGTGCCGAGCTTGGAGCGGTGCAGAGCGCTGCGGATCGCGTCCACGATCCACGTGTTGATCGAGATGCCCGCGCTCTTGGCGGCGGCCTCGACATCGTTCTTCAGGTAGGTGGGCAGCCGGACCGTCGTGCGGACCGGGTCATCGTCCATCTCCGCTTGCGCGGACGGGGTGAACCCCGAGCTCTTGGGCTCGGCCACGAGTTTCGGTTCGCCGTCGACCATTTGGACGACGACCTCGGCATCGGGCAGCTGGGAGGAGAGATCGCCAGCCAGCTGGTTGTACAGCGACAGCGTCACCTGGCGCAGGCCAGGCTCCGAGGTGTGCGCGATGGCTTCGGCCAGGGTGCGCGTCTGGTCGTCCCCGAGGGAGACGGAGGCAAGCAGTGCTGAGCGCACTGCGTCAATGTGGTCTGACATTCTCATATCGCCAGTATGACACCACGAGTGGTGTCACTGCAACATCATTGCGGCATCATATGTCGTCGCGCGCGCGTTTTTCGATCTCCATTGACTGGTCGGCCAGGTCGCGGCCGGCACCGGCATACATGTGAACAACGACGTCGATCCCGAGATCGTGCAGCTCGCGCACGTCTTCGTAGTACATCGCGACAGCGGCGACGCGACCGGTGAACTTGCGCTGCCGGATCTCCATCAGCGCATCGATATTCGCGTGATGCTCCGGCATTGCGAGCACGATGACCTCGATGAGCCCGTTGCGAATCACGCGATCCCAAAAGTCCGTATCCGTGGCATCGCCCTCGACGATGTTGTTTCCCAGCTTTTCTAAGAGCGCGACGCGCTTCGGGTCGTGCTCGACCCCAAGAACCTCCAGGCCGTGTTCGATCGTCAGCTGCTGATAAGCCGCGGAGCCTACCCGTCCCATCCCGAGGACAAGCGCGGTGACGTTCCCGATTTCGATCGGGCGGTCGTGGATGTTGAGCTTTTCTGGCGGCCGGGTCGGGAACCGGGCAGCAAAGCTCGACAGCGCCGAGGTGTTGCGCGGGTTCAAGATGGCGGCGATAACGAAGCTAGCAGCCACCGCCACGGCGAGCTTGACCAGCCATTCTTGTTCCAGCCAGCCGTCCTCGACCCCGAGGGCGGCGACAATGAGCGCGAACTCCGAGTAGCTCGTGAGGAGCGCACCGGTGAGCAGACTTGTGCGATGGCGCATCCCCGAGGCGGCGAGCAGCACCCAATAACCGGCGCCCTGAATCGGCAACAGCAGAAGCAGCATGAGCCCGCCGATCAGCGTGTACGTCGTCGGCAGTCCCGCGAACCCAATGTTGACGAAGAACGCGACGAGCAAGAGCTCCTTTAGGGTAAACAGCGAGTCGGACAGCTGATTGGCGCCGGGATGCCCCGCGAGCAGTGGCCGAGGCGGGTGAACCGCCGCAGCACAATCACAAGGAGCGGGATGAGCAGGCCCAGGCCGAAAACGAGCGGGTGGGGTGCGGTGCCGTGGGAAATCGAGATGACGATGACCGCGAAGATGTCCTGCATGATGAGAACACCGATTGTGATCCGCCCATAGAGGGACTGTTCATCGCCGCGGTCCTGCAAGATCTTGACCGCAAACACCGTCGACGAAAATGACAGCGCCAGCGCGATGACCCCCATGATGCCGAATCCGGAGACGTTCACGATACCCCAGGTCGCCAGCAGCCAGATGAAGCCGGTCCCCACGAGCACGGTCCCGAGCAGATGGACGGTCGCGGTCAGCCACACCTCCTTGCCCAGCAGTGCCTTAAGGTCGAGCTTCAAACCGATGGCGAACAGCATGAGCGTGACACCTAGATCAGCGGCGACCTCGAGCCCACTGATCTTCTCGATCCCGTTGGCATTGATGATGAAACCGGCCGCGAGGAAGCCGATAAGAGGCGGCAGGCGCAACGCGATCGCAGCAAGCCCGCCGGCGAAGACCGCCCCCAGATAGATCATCACCGCCGTCATGTCGGGATTGTATCGACGGTTCCGGACGGCGATGCCGGATTTCGTGCCGTGCGCGATAGGCTAAAGCCGCAATCGATAACGGTCTTACACGGAAGGTTTCGACCCATGAGTACTCTCCTCGAAGAGCTTCAGTGGCGCGGGTTCGTCGCGCAGCACACTGACCTGGATGCGCTAGCCGCAGCCCTCGAGGAAGGACCCGTGACCTTCTATACCGGCTTTGATCCGTCCGCCGCGTCGCTGCATCACGGCCACCTCGTGGCCCTCATGCTGATGAAGCACCTGCAAAACGCTGGCCACAAGCCGCTGGCACTCGTCGGTGGCGCGACGGGCCTTATCGGAGATCCGCGGATGAGCGGGGAGCGCACGCTTAACCCGACGGAGGTCGTCGCCGACTGGGCTGACAAGCTGAAAGTGCAGATCTCGCGCTTCCTCTCCTTTGAGGGAGAGAACGCCGCGACGATGGTCAACAACTACGACTGGACCAAGGACATGTCCGCGATCACGCTCATGCGTGACCTCGGCAAGCACTTCCGCATGGGCACGATGCTCGCGAAAGAATCGGTCGCCGCACGCCTGCGCAGCGATGAGGGATTGTCATTCACCGAGTTCAGCTACCAGATCCTGCAGGCCAACGATTACGCAGAACTCTACCGGCGCTACGGCTGCACCCTGCAGGCTGGTGGCAATGACCAGTGGGGCAACATCATCGGTGGCGTCGACTTCGTGCGAAAGTCCGAAGGCGCAACCGTCCATGCCCTAACGACCCCACTCATCACGAAGGCCGACGGCACGAAGTTCGGCAAGTCTGAGGGCGGGGCCATCTGGCTCGACTCCGAGATGTTCTCGCCGTACGACTTCTTCCAGTTTTGGATCAACGTCGATGACATTGAGGTCCCCAAGCTGCTGAAGATCTTCACGCTGCTGCCGCGCGAAGACATCGAACGGATCATCGCCGAGTCCGAAGCCAACCCGCGGGCCCGCCTCGGCCAGCGCACGCTCGCCCGCGAGGTGACGACGCTCGTCCACGGTGAGCAGGCCGCTAAGGAAGTCGAGGCCGCCTCCGAAGCCCTCTTCGGAGGCGGCGACCTCGCTGCCGTTGACGCCAAGACGCTCGCCGATGCCACCGCGCAGCTACCGTGCGCCGAACTCACGGTAGGGGAGACGACCGTCGTCGACGTCCTGGTTGCCTCCGGACTGGAAAAGGGGCGCAACGCGGCCCGCCGGACCGTGGCATCCGGCGGCGCCTACCTGAACAACGCCAAGGTCGAAGACGAAGACGCCGCCATCGGGCAAGATGATCTGCTGCCGGGCGGGCGAGTCCTCGTACGCCGCGGCCGCCGCAACCTCGCGGTAGCCGTAGCCGCCGACTAACAGCCCACCCGAAAGCGGCGATGCGATCCGCGCCACATCTCCTGGCTGCGATCGCCTCGCCGCTTCGTTTTGCCCGGAAACTCGCAGCAAACGAGCATCAAAAATAGGGGCGCGCTCCGCTTGACTCGAAGCCGATCGCGGTCGTAAGCTCAATGAGCCGGATTGCGGAACGGAGAGATCCGAGAAGTGAACCGGACAGATCGAAAAGCGGCCGACACGGTTGCTCCAGATCACACAGAATCGAGTTTGACTCGGCCACCAAGACCAGGATAAGCTCGATACCCGGCCCCGAAAAGGAAGCCGAAACGAAATCCCACCTCATTCAATGAAGACACGGTTGTGTCTGCGGCGGATGTGTGTGGTGGTTCCTTGATAACTCAACAGTGTGTCATTATTTTGTTTTTGTGATGCCATTTGGCTCGCGCACCTTTGTGGTGTGTGGGTTGTTTTGTTTGGTTGGCTGCCCTGTTTTGGGGTGGCTGGCTGGGATTTTTTCTGTGAAGGCCAGTTTATTGGTTTTTTTGCGGAGAGTTTGATCCTGGCTCAGGACGAACGCTGGCGGCGTGCTTAACACATGCAAGTCGAACGGGATCCTTATCCGCTTGCGGGTTT
>NZ_MQVR01000057.1 GCF_001907295.1 Bowdeniella nasicola | reverse complement strand
TACAACTATCATCGGCCTCATACCGCCTGTGCAGATCAGCCACCGGCCAGCCGAGTCCACGAACGTGTAGACAACGTCATGACCTCATACACCTACACCTCCTTGAGCGCGGCCACAACCGCGCCGAGGGACTCCTTAGCGTCGCCGAAGAGCAATTGCGTCTTGTCGGAGAACAGCAGCTCGTTTTCGATGCCCGCGAAGCCCGGGCGCATCGAACGCTTGAGGAAGAACACCTGGCCTGCATGGTCTGCGTTGATGATCGGCATGCCGTAGATAGGCGCCGACGGATCGGTGCGCGCGGCCGGGTTAACGACGTCGTTGGCACCGACGACGAGGACGACATCGGTGGACGGCATCGCAGCATTGATGTCGTCGGCCTCAATGAGCAGCTCGTAGGGCACATTCGCCTCGGCGAGCAGGACGTTCATGTGGCCGGGCATGCGGCCGGCGACGGGGTGGATGCCGTAGACGGCGTCGACGCCCCGCTCGCGCAGGGCGGTGACGAGCTCTGCGCACGTGTGCTGTGCCTGGGCGACGGCGAGGCCGTAGCCGGGCACGACGACGACGCGGGACGCGTAGGCCAGGGCGATCGCCACATCATCGGGCTGAGCGCGACGGACTGGACGATCGGAAGCCTGCGTCGAGCCCGCGGTCGAGCCACCCTTCAGCGCACCGAACAGGATCCCGAGCACGGAGCGGCCCATGGCGTTGGCCATCGCGATCGTGAGGATCGAGCCGGACGCACCGACGAGGGTACCGGCGACGAGCATGAGCGTGTTCGGCATCGCGAAGCCGGAGGCAGCGACGGCGAGGCCGGTGAACGCGTTGAGCAGCGAGATGACGATCGGGACATCGGCGCCACCGACGGGAAGCACCGTAAGCACACCCGAGGCGAGGCCCGCGAGCAGCAGGCCGAGGCCCCACCACACGTTGCCGGTCATCGCCGTGACAACGGCGAGCGCGGCGCTGATCGCCATCGTGCCGAGCATGATGATCGCGGCGTACGGCAGCACGATCGGCCGGCCCGTCATGATGCCCTGGAGCTTTGCGAACGTCAGCATCGAACCCGCGAACGACAGCGAACCGATGAGGATCGCGAACGCCGTCGCGCTCGTGGCAAACAGCGAGGTCGCGCCGCCCCACTCGGTGAGTTCCATGATCCCGACGACGGCCGCGGCGCCGCCGCCGACGCCGTTGAAGATCGCGACAAGCTGGGGCAGGTCAGTCATCTTGACCATGCGCGCCCACGGCACCGCGATGATGCAGCCGAGCACGATCGCCACGAGGACGACGGGCAGGTTCGCGCCATGGAAGTCGGTGGACAGCAGCGCGGTGACGACGGCGAGTGCGCCGCCGGAGGCGCCGATGAGGTTGCCTCGCCGCGCGTGGCGCGGGCTCGACAGGCCCTTCAGCGCGAGGATGAAGCAGACCGCGGCAACGAGGTAGAGGAGAGCAGCGACGTCGTAGCTGAGGAGCTTCACTTCGCGCCCCCTTCGCTGCTCGGCTGCTTGGGAGCGTTCTTCGCGCTAAACATCTCGAGCATGCGGTCGGTGATGACGAACCCGCCGACGAGGTTGATCGTTGCGAGCAGCACGGCGATAAACCCGAGGATCGTCAGCCCGATGTTCGGCGAATGCGCGGTCACGAGGATCGCGCCGACGAGAATGATGCCGTGGATCGCGTTCGCGCCACTCATGAGCGGCGTATGCAGCGTCGAGGACACCTTCGAGACCACCTCGACGCCGACAAAGGCGGCGAGGACGAACAGCGTGAGGATCGTGATCACTTCTCGTCTCCTTCCCTCGGGGCCTCGGCTTCCGCCGCGGGCTCCTGCGGCGCGGGCTGCGGCGCGGGTTCGAGGCGGTTTGCCCCGTCATGCGTGATTGCGGCGCCTTCGAGGATGTCGTCGTCGAAAATCACCGCGAAGCCATCGTCAGTGTCAAGCAGGTTCACCATGTTCTGGACGTTCTTCGCATACAGGCGCGACGCGTCGGCGGGCAGATCAGCCGCAGGTACGGTCAGGCCGACGATCGTGATCTCGCCATCGCCGCGCGAGGAAGCGACCTTGACGTCCTGGCCGGGCAAGGAGCCTTCGACGTTGCCGCCGGAGGCCGCGAGCATGTCGACGACGACGCTGCCAGGCCGCATTGCGGCGACCATTTCAGCCGTTGCGAGGCGCGGTGCCGCCTGCCCCGGCACGCCCGCGGTCGTGATGAGGACGTCGGCGTCGGCGATATGGGGCGCGAGCGCCGCCTGCTGGCGGGCTGCGGAGTCGTCGCCGAGCGCGCGGGCATAGCCCCCCGTGCCGGTGCCCTCGGAGGTATCGAGGCCGACGTCGATGAACGTCGCGCCCACCGAGCGGGCCTCTTCGGCCGAGGAGGGCCGGATGTCATTCGCGGCGACGTTCGCGCCGAGGCGTTTGGCGGTCGCGATCGCCTGCAGTCCGGCGACGCCGATGCCGAGTACGACGACCTTCGCCGGCGGCACCGTCCCGGCCGCGGTCATCGCGAGCGGGAAGAAGCGCGGCAGCCGGATCGCGGCCTCGAGCACGCAGCGGTAACCGGCCGCGAGCGCCTGCGAGGACAGCACGTCCATCGCCTGGGCGCGCGAGGTGCGCGGGACTTTCTCGAACGCGAGGGCGGTGACGCCCGCTTCGGTCAGGGCGGCGAGGCGTTCGTCGGTGAACGGCGCCATGAGCCCGATTGTCACGGCTCCGCGCCGCAGCCGGGCAATCGCTTCGGGCGGCAGCGGGGTGACGTGGGCGAGCACGTCGATCGCGGCAAGGTCGATACCGGGAACGACGCTGGCCCCGGCGCGCTCATAGTCGGCGTCGGTGTGCCCGGCGGCGAGCCCGGCGTGGGTTTCGATAATGACGGAGTGTCCCGCTCGCGTCAGCGCGGCTACGGTCTCGGGTACGAGCGCTACCCGCGTTTCCGGCGCTGGCTCACGGGGTGCAGCAATGGTGATCACATTGGCCAGGATATGTGATCGGGACCGCTTTTTATCGGGACTTTGGGCCGCCTCCTCAGGGCAGTGAATCGCGGAAGACATGCGCGACCGCGCGCAGCGCCAGGATGAATCCCGCAAAGCTTAAGAGCGAGCCGACGCCGAGCTGGACGACCCCGCGAATGAATCGGCGATCCGAGGCTTCCGACACCATCCGCGTGTTGATAGTGAAGCGCCCGGATTCGAGGTCGGCGCTGATCTGATCGAGGCGATGTGGCAGGTTTTCGAGCAGCGGCAGGAACCGGACGGCTCGCGTCAGGAGTTCCTCCTTTGCTCGTTCGGGCGTGAGCTCGGGCGCCGCGGCGCGGCCAGACTTTCGTGCGGCGGCGACGAGGTCGAGGGCCGGGTCGAGGATCATGAGCGTGCCTTCGAGCCCCCCGAGTGAGCGCATCGCGGCCGCGAGTTGCGCGCGTAATGAGCAATCCGACGCTGCGACGCAGCGCTCGCTCGTCGACCCCGTCCGGGGCGTCGGCGAGTTCCAGGAGCGCGTCGGTGGCGAGCATCGGGTCACCGGAGTCGATCGCCCACAGCAGCAGGCCGAGGTTACATCGCGAGATCGAATCGAGTCGGCCCACCGAACCGAAGTCGATGAGCCCGATCTCGCCTGTTGTCGAAAGAAAAACATTTCCCGGGTGCAGATCGGCGTGAAAGATCCCGTCCGAAACGATCCCGGCGAGGACCCCGTCGAGCGTCTTCGCCGTTTGCCCACCATAGCCGACAAATCTCCGGGGACTCCTCCCGCACGGCGGTTACTTACACACCACCATCGTGCCGGTCGGGGACCCGTTCTCTCATCCCCACCCCGGTGACGGTAACGTCATGACCCGCAACGCCTAGACGAGGACGAAAACTCCGAGCAGCGAGATGACCACGGCAAGGACGCCGAGGATCGCGCCTAGGCCGAGCGCCCTCGCACCGGAGGTGACGAGCTTCTTCAGTCGCACGCCGGCGCCCATCGCTACCATCGCGCAGGTGAGCAAGATCGTTGCGGTGATGTCGGCGGCGTGGAGGAAACCGCCCGGCAGGTTCGTCACGGAGCGGAGGATGACCATGACGAGGAAGCCGGCAACGAACAACGGCATGATCGGCGGGCGCTTATCGGCTACCTGCGTGTGGTCGACTGGCCTTCCGGCGACGACGTCATCGACTTCGGCGGCCGCGATCTGTTCCTCACGCTTGCGCTCGGCGCGCCGGTTTTCGAGCGCGCCGACGAGTGCGACGAGCGGGGCCAACATGGCGACACGGCCGAGTTTCGTGACGACGGCGGTATCGACGAGCGTGCTCGCGGCGGCCGAATCCGTGACGTTCGAGGCGGCGATTCCGGCGCCGGCGACGACCTGGCCGACCTCGTGCACGGCGGCACCGACCCACACACCTGTCTCGGTGGGAGCGAGCGACAGCAGCGCGGCGAGCGGCGGGAGCGCGAGCAGCGCGACGGTGCCGAAGAGCGTCACGGATGCGATCGCAGTGGCCGCGGCCTCGTCGGTGTCGTTGTCCTTTGAGCCGCGTCCGACGACGGAGCTCATGGCGGCGACGGCGGCAGCGCCACAGATCGCGGTGCCGGTGGCGGTGAGGACCGTTGTCGCATGCGAGATCTTCATCGCTCGGCCGAGCAGCAGGCCGACGGCGTAGGTCGCGGCGACGGTCACGATGATGACGCCGATGACGCCCCAGCCGAGCGCCAGCACCTGCGGGATCGATAGGCGCAGGCCGAGCAGGACGACACCGAGGCGCAACACGGTGCGCCCGACGAAGGCAAAGCCGGGCTCGGCCGCGGCGGGGATCACTCCCGTGTTGCGCAAGATGACGCCGAGGATGATCGCGACCAGCAGGGCTGACAGCAGCGGCACGGCGAAGTTCACGGCATAGGCGATGCCGGCCGCGAGCGCCGCGATCGCGATGCCGGGCAGGAGCTTCGGGAAGCCGGTGATCCAGACGCGGGCGCGGTGCCCGCGGGAGGCGGAGACAGTGCGGGGGTCTTCAGTCGTCACCCGGCCATTGTTCCTGCGGTGCGCGCTCCCGTCGATCAGAAAACGCCGCTGGGCTATAAGGTTTTATTATGACGACGCTTTCTCGCCGCGATCTCGAGATCCTCGAATGTCTCGACAGCTCCCCCTCTCTTACCGCAATTGCGCGCGAACTCGGCGTCTCCCAACCGCTGATCTCCGCCCGCCTTGCCGACCTCGAACGCGAGTGCGGGCAGCCGCTCATTGTGCGCACGACCACGGGATTTTCCCCCCGGCCGGCAGCGTTCCGGCTGGCCCGCTCGGCGCGCCGCGCCCTGCTTGCCCTCGATGCCGCCGACGATAGTTTCGCCGCACTCGCGTCGAACAACGCTACCCCGGCCGAGCGGGTCCAGATCGCCGCGTCCCTCACCGTCGCAGAAAACCTGTTGCCGGCCTGGCTCGCGCTCATGGGCTCACCGCACGACATCTCGGTGACCGTGACGAACTCCCGCCGCGTTGAGGCGCTCGTGACAGCAGGCGAGGCCGAGGTCGGTTTTATCGAGGGCCCCTATCCCCCGACCGAGCTGTCGGCGTGGACGATCACCGACGATGACCTCGTCCTGATCTGCCGTGCCGTCGACCCGCCCGAGCTGCCCGCGGGCCCGATCTCGGCGCGCGCACTGATCGAACTGCCGCTCGTCATCCGCGAGGAAGGCTCGGGCACGCGAGAAGTGCTCGCCGAAGCGTGTTTGCGCGAGGACGTGCGCCTGCCCGCGCGCCTCCCCCAGGTTTCCAGCGCTGCGGCGATCCTGCAGGCAGTGCGCCACGGTTCGCTCGCGGTCGTGCCCGAGCTGACGGTCCGCGACCAGGTCGCGGCCGGGGAATTCCGCGCGATCGAGACGACACTTGGCCTGCATCGTAGCCTTCGAATGGTTACGAAAAGCGGCGCCCGACTGTCGCCAGTCGCGCGCCGCCTTGCCCGGATTGTGCGGGCGGATCGTTAACGGAACAGCGAGAACGCCACGCCCGAGACTGCCACGATACCGGCGATGATGACGAAGATGTTCGACGCCTGCTTGCGGTAGGGCTTCAGGGCGTCGACCTGGTAGATCGCATACATCGGCATGAGGTAGAGGATCGAGGCGATGACCGGGCCCGACAGGGACTCGATCAGGCCGAGGATCGACGGGTTGATGATGGCCGCGGCCCACGTCGTGAGGAACATGAAGGCGGCGATGTACAGCGACAGCTTCTTGTTGCCCATGGCGGCGGTGGCCTTCGGGGCGACGGTGCGGACGATACCGGCCGCGCCCTCAGCCGCGCCGAGGTAGTGGCCGAAGAAGGACGAGCCGATCGCGGCGATCGCGATGGCCGGGCCGAGGTAGGCGATGATCGGCGTGCCGTGCACGTTCGCGAGGTGCGAGAGCACCGGCAGGTTCGCCTCTCGGGCAGCGGCAAGTCCGTCGCTGCCGAGCGCCAGCACGCAGGACCAGACGAAGAACATCGTGAAGCCGACCAGCAGGGCAGCCGTGCGGATGAGGACCTTCGACGCGTTCTCCGCGGCGGCCTCGCCGTGTGTGCGCTGCATCGCGAGCGAGAACTGCGAGATCGCGGGCGAGTGGTTGAACGCGAACACCAGCACGGGGATGACGAGCCAGACCGCGAACATCATGCCGCCGAAATCGGTGGGCGACTTGAGGCCGGACAGCGACCACGAGGGGATGAGGTAGAGCGAGATGCCGAACAGCAGCGCGATGAGCGGGTAGACGAGCACCTGCGTGACGATGAGCATGATCCGCTGGCCCACGAGCATAACGATCATGAGCAGCGTGATTGCCACGCCGGATAGGATCACGCGCGGGATCTGCGGGCCACCCAGCTGGTTGACGATGAGGGAGTCGAGCGTGTTCGTGATGCCCACGCCGTAGATCAGCACGATTGGGTAGATCGCGAAGAAGTAGAGCACGGTGATGACCTTGCCGGCCACGTCACCGAAGTAGTCGGCGGCAACGAGAGTGATGTCTTCGCCCTTGCGCGGTGAGACACAGACGAACCGGGCCAGGGCTCGGTGCGAGAAGTAGGTCATGGGGCCGATGAGCAACGTGACGATGAGCAACGGCCAGACACCGCCAGCACCCGCGTTGATCGGCAGGAAGAGCACACCCGCGCCAACGGCCGTGCCGAATAGGGAGATGACCCAGGAGCGGTTGACGATCTTCGGGTTTTGTTTCTCCTCGGGCGTCACCAGCGGCTTTTCGGCCAGCTCGGGCGCCTCGATCTCGCTGAACGGTTCAGACGAGGGGGTGGATTCGGAAGGTGGGAACGGTGAAGACATCGGCGTCCTGTCGTCGTTACGGATTGACCGAACTGAGTCAAACAGGAACATTCTAGGACTTTCAAGCTGACCGTTTGTCCGAGTTGGGTGATCTTCCGTACGTTGACGCCAAGCCCCTAGAATTAGGCCATGACTGCTTTTGACGACGGCGCCTCCAGCCACGACGACATTACTCGCGAAATTCTCACCTGGGAGCGTTTCGGGGATTCTGCCCGGGATCTCGCTCAAATGATCGTGGACGACAACTGGCGTCCCGACCTCGTCGTCGCGGTCGCGCGCGGTGGGCTGCTGCCCGCTGGCGCCGTGTCCTACGCGCTCGGGGTCAAAGCGATGGGCACGATGAACGTCGAGTTTTATACCGACGTCAACGAAACGCTCGACGAGCCACTGCTGCTCGACCCGATCATGGACACCTCGGATCTGCCTGGAAAGAAGATCCTCGTCGTCGACGATGTCGCTGATTCGGGCAAGACGCTCGCCAAAGTCATGGACATGCTCTCCGAATTCGAGGGCGTCGAGGTCAAGAGCGCAGTCATCTACCACAAGCCCCGTTCGATCATCACGCCGAACTACGCGTGGAAACGCACCGACGACTGGATCGTCTTCCCGTGGTCCGATAAACCGCCGGTAACGAGCTCCTAGGACACAATTCGGCAACAACTGATGGGCGCAATGTCGCCTGCGCCACACAATGGGCTAGCTTAGGGGATACATCACACTGCCCGGAAAAACGGAGTCCCCTATGAACTCAATCGTCCTCGCCCTCATCGGCGTCGGCATGATGCTGCTCGGATACTTCTTCTATTCGAAGTTCATCAGCACGAAGGTGCTGAAACTCGAGGAATCGTTTGTCACCCCCGCACACGAATTCCAAGACGGCATCGACCACGTCCCGACGAACAAGCTCGTCTTGTGGGGCCATCACTTCACCTCGGTCGCGGGCGCCGCCCCGATCGTCGGTCCCGCCATCGCCGTGATCTGGGGCTGGCTGCCCGCCTTCCTGTGGGTCACGCTCGGCACCGTATTCTTCGCCGGCATGCACGACCTCGGGGTCCTGTGGGCGTCGGTGCGCAACAAGGGCAAGTCGATCGGTTCGCTTTCGGGCCGCTATATCGGTGCTCGCGGCCGCGTCCTGTTTCTCGTCGTCATCTTCCTGCTGCTGCTCATGGTCAATGCCGCGTTCGCGGTCGTGATTGCGGGGCTGCTCGTCGGTACTCCCTCGGCCGTTATCCCGACCTGGGGCGCGCTCGTCGTCGCCGTCCTCGTCGGCCAGGCAATCTACCGCCTGAAGTGGTCGCTGCCGCTCGTCTCCATCGTCGGTGTCGTTGCGCTGTATGGTCTGATCATCCTCGGCGACCAGGTCCCCGTCGTTCTGCCCGAGACCGTTCTTGGCCTGTCCGCCAAGGCGTTTTGGATCGTCCTGCTGTTCCTGTACGCCGGCATCGCCTCGATGCTGCCCGTGTGGGTGCTGCTCCAGCCGCGCGACTACATCAACGGCCTGCAGCTGTTCGTCGGCCTCGGCCTGCTGTACGCCTCAGTGCTGTTCACGATGCCGACGGTCGTCGCGCCCGCGATCAACGACGCCGTGCCGGAAGGCACGCCGCCGATCGTGCCGCTGCTGTTTGTCACCATCGCGTGCGGCGCGCTGTCTGGCTTCCACGGCATGGTCGCCTCCGGTACGAGCTCCAAGCAGCTCAATAAGGAAACCGACGCCCGCTTCGTCGGCTACTTCGGCGCGGTCGGTGAAGGCCTGCTCGCCCTTGGCGCGATCATCGCGACGACGGCCGGCTTCCAGTCGCTGGCCCAGTGGCGCGAGGTCTACTCCGCGTTCGGTAAGGGCGGCGTGAACGCGTTCGTGGACGGCGGCGGCGCCATTATGGAGGCCGCGCTGCACGTCCCGCATTCGCTGTCCGCGACCGTGCTCGCGACCATGGCCGTCCTGTTCGCCGCGACCACGATGGACACCGGAGTGCGCCTGCAACGCTTCGTCGTCCAGGAGGCGGGCGAGCTCATCGGAGTGAAGCTGCGTCGCGTCTCAGCCACGGTCATCGTCCTCGTCGTTTGCATCGGCCTGTCGTTCGTCGCCGGCGCCGACGGTGAAGGCGGCATGATCATCTGGCCGCTGTTCGGCACGACGAACCAGCTCATGGCCTCGCTCTCGCTCGCGATCATCACCGTGATCCTGCTACGCAAGCGCCGCCCAGCACTGTACGCGCTGATCCCGTTCACGATCGTGCTCGCGATGTCGGTGCTCGCCCTCGTGGTGCAGCTGGGCACGTTCTACAAGGACGGCAACTGGCTGCTCCTCGTCCTCGATATCATCATCCTCGTCTGCGCCCTCGTCGTCACCCTCGAATCGGTGCGCGCGATGGTCGGGGCCCGCGCGGCGGGCGACCCGGACGCGGAAGTGCGTGCGCCCGAACCGGTCGGACACGACATCTAAATCCCCCGGTAACTGAGCGGCCGGTCGCCTCGCGGCCGGCCGCTCACCCCCTAGGAGTCTCATGTCCGAGCCCACGACCCCCTCCCGCCACGACGCGGTGTTCATCGACGGCGAGGAACGCATCCCCGCCGGATCCCTGCGGACCGAAGCGAAGAGCCTGAAAGAGCGCTGGCGCGCGTTCAAGGCTGGGCTGAACGAGTACTACTACGCCGCCTACCGCTCGACGATGGCGCGCGCGGCCCGCGAGGAGGACGACTTTTTCATGCTCGTCGTCCTCGGCGAAGCGCTCGGCATCCCCAACCCGATGGCCTATGAGACTGCCGAACTGTGGCCCTACCTGCGCGAGGACTTCCACGAGTGGCACACCCGCCTCGGCCTCGAGGACTCCCCCTTCGACCACTTCAGCTGCTGCTGCTAGGAGCACCATGCCCGCGATCCGCGATCTCGCCCGCGACCACGCCGTCCTGTTCTTTTCCGGCAAGGGCGGCGTCGGAAAGACCACCCTTGCCTCCGCCACCGCCCTCGCCCGCGCGCGCGACGGCGGCCGCGTCCTCGTCGTTTCCACCGACCCGGCCCACAACCTCGGCCATCTGTGGGACCGCGCCGTCGGCCCGAGCCCGGTCACGCTCTGGGAAGGTGCGGGCGGCTTCCTGCACGGCGTCGAACTCGATCCCGCCGAGATCACCGAGCAGCACCTAAAGACCGTCGGCGAGACGATGCGCAAATTCGTCTCCGAGGATCTGCAGCGTCAGGTCGATAACTACCTCGCGATGGTGCGCCAGGCGCCCGGCATGCACGAGTCCGCGCTCATGGAGCGCATCGCCAAGCTCACCGTCAATCACCGCGGCGAGGACTACGACCTCATCGTCTTCGATACCGCGCCGACGGGCCACACCGAGCGGCTCATGCACCTGCCCGACATGATGGCGGTCTATACCGATGCGCTGCTTAACCGGCGCGAAAAGTCCGCGAAGCTCGCCGAATCCGCCGAAGCACTTGGCCACAAGAAGACGGCTAACCGCAACGACAATGACATTCGTGCGGTGCTGGATCGGCGCCGCACGCTGTTCACGCGCTTCCGCGAGATCCTGTCCGACACATCCGCGACGAGCTTTATCCTCGCGCTGACCGCCGAACGCATGCCTGTGCTCGAGACGATCGATTTCGCGAACTCGCTGAAATGCCTCGGGATCTCCGTCGGCGCGCTCGCCGTCAACCGGCGCACGCCCGCGGGCCTTGGCGACCGCTGGGATGAGCGCCGCGCGGCCGAAGCGGGCTATATCGAGCAGTTGAGCCAGGCCGTGAGCGCCCCGATCGTCGAGATCGAGATGCTCGGCGGCGAACCGACCGGCGCGGCGGCACTCGAGGAGATCGGGAGCTTCCTCTAGCGAGCGTCCGTCACGGCATCAAGGACGTTGTCCGCGGCGCCTTCGACGACCTCGAGCGTGTCGAGGAAGTCCTCGTGTCCGCCGTACCACGGGTCGGGCACGTCGAGGTCGGTGCCGACGGGCGTGCCCTCGGGCAGGCTCGGATCAAATTCGCGCCACATCCGGATATTGTCGGCGCCGACGCCGTCGCGCTCGGCGATTCGATACAGCGCTGCGCGGTGACGGTCAGTCATAGCGAGCACGAGGTCGTAGTCGGCGAGCTCGCCGCTTTTCACCTGGCGGGCGGCATGCCACGGGATCTCGTAGCCGGCGTCGCGCAGGACGCGCTGGGCACGATCGTCGATCGGATTGCCCGCTTCCTCGTCGCTAATACCGGCCGAATCGATCACCACATCGAGGCCACGCTTCGCGGCGCGGTCCGTGAGGATCACGTCGGCCATGGCCGAGCGGCAGATATTTCCGGTGCAAACAACGAGAATGCTGGGCTTGGTAGATCGATCAGTCATGGCCCTAGTGTCTCAAATTAGTCGGCGCGAATCGCGTCGAGGATATCGACGCGGGCGGCGCGCTGACCGGGGATGAGCGAGGCGAGGATGCCGATGATGAACGCGGCGACAAGCAGAATCGCGAGGCTCCACCACGGGACCGTGACCGCGAGCGTGCCACCGTCGGACATGTAGATGTAGACGGCGATGGCGAGCGGGACGCCGAGCGCGATGCCGAGGACCGCACCGATGATCGTCGTGAGGATCGATTCGTGCAGGAGCACCGCGCGCACGCCGCCGCGAGACAGGCCGACGGCCTGCAGGAGGCCGATCTCGCGGACGCGGTCGGCGACCGACAGCGACAGCGTGTTGATGACGCCGAGGACCGCGATGATGATCGAGAGGCCGAGCAGGGCGTACAGGACTGTGAGCGCCATATCGATCTGCGTGGAGCCCGCGTCGACCATGTCTGCGCGGTCGAGGACCCGGTAGATGTGCAGGTCTGACAGGGCCGCGGTGAGGTCCTTCTTGACGGTGGCGACGTCAGCGCCCTGCTCGATCGCGACGAGGGTCGGGCCGACGAGTGGTTCGAGCGTGCCGATCGCGGCAAAGTCCTCGTCGGTGACGGCGACCTGGACTTCCATCATCTCGGTTTTCACGATCGCGGCGACGCTCACCTCACGCATGCCGGATTGCCCCGCGAGCGTGATGTTTTGGCCGACGGAAAGGCCGTGGTCCTTGGCGTAGTCCTCACCGAGGATCGCCGTGCCCGGCCCATAGGTGGCGAGGTCGCCGCTCGTGGCGGAAACGCCGAGGGGCGGCAAGACCGCGGGCGGGAGCGCCGCGATCTGGCCGTCGGTCCGCTCGCTGCCGAGCTCGATCCGCGCGTAGCCGTAGCGCACCGCGCCAAGGACCGATTCGACGCCGGGAGCGTCGGCGATCCGGCTGGCGGCTTGGGTCACGTCCGAGGCCGTGACGATCGGCTGGACCATGAGGTCGAATTCGGCGATGTCGTCGTAGGCGGAGGCGAGGCTCGCCTTGATTGAGGAGGCGAGGGTCGCGCCCCCGGCGACGAGGGCGACTCCAACGATGAGCGCCGAGGCCGTCGTCGCGGTCTTGCGCGCGGCGCCCGCGAGCGAGCGGGAGGCGAGCGTGCCCGAGATGCTGCTCGCGCGGCGCAGCGGCGCGCCGAGGGCTGCGACTGCCGGGGCGATGAGCGCGGGCGCGAGGACAAAGAGGCCGAGGACGGTGAGGGCGGCGCCGGCGCCGAGCGACCAGCTCCCGAGGCTGCGGGTGGTGCCCGCGATGACGAGCGGGACCCCGGTGGCGAGCATGACGACGCCGATCACCGCGCGCAGGCGCAGCGGCGGTTCGGTCGCACCGGAGGTTTCGCGCATCGCTTCGATGGGAGCGACGAGTGCGGCGCGGCGGGCGGGCACGACGGCGGAGGCGATCGTGACGACCATGCCGATGATGAGTGCGGTCGTCGCGGTGGCGGGCGTGAGCGTGAAGTCGCCCGCGAGCGGCATGCCGATTTTCTCGATTTCCGCGCGGATGACGACGAGCAGCCCCTGCCCGAGCAGGACGCCGAGGGCCGAGCCGATGAGCCCGATGACGAGCGCCTGGACGATGACGATCGCGAAGACGTGCCCGGGTGCGGCCCCAATCGCCCGCAGGAGCGCAAACTGGCGTTGGCGCTGGCGCACCGACATATGGAACGTGTTCGCGATGATGAACGTCCCGATCGCGAGGGCGATCGTCACGAACACGATGATGAGCGTGTTGAGCAGGGTGAGGAACTCTTCAAACGTCTTTTTCTGTTCGTCGCGCACATCGGAGGCGATCCGGACCTCGACGTCGGAGCCGAGCTCGCTGCGAATCGCGTCCGCTACGGCGTTGTCGTCGGCGCCGTCGGCGAGCGTCACGGTGAGGGTCTCGGCTTTGCCGTCGTGTCCGAAGACCTTGATGCCCTCGTCCTTTTGCAGCATCGCGACGGACGCGCCCGCCATCGTCGTCTTATAGCGGGTGATGCCGCTAACGACCATGGGTTTGGGGGCGCTGCCGACGATGACGGTGACGCGGTCGCCGACGTCGAGTTTCGCGCGGTAGGCGGTCGATTCTTCTAATACAACCTCATCTGCGGCATGCGGCTTGCGGCCCTTGATGAGGGATGATTCCAGCTCCGAATAGGGCAGTCCGACGGCGGGCGCCTGCGCGAGGTTCGCGGGCACTCCCTCCTTGTCGAGGACGACGAGTTGGCCCGAATAGTCGGCGCGGACGGACTGCACGCCGGCAAGTCCCTCGATTGTCGTGGCGAGCGCGGGGTCGATCGGGGCGTGCATCTGCCCGATGTCAGTCTCGGCGATGAGCGGGCCGGAGACGATGAGCCCGTCGGTGATGATCCCGTCGATGAGCGAGGAGAGCGTTGAGCGCAGCACGTCGCGCAACCCGAGCGTGCCGGCGAGGAACGCGACGCCGAGAATGACGGCGAGCGCGGTCAGTAGGAAGCGGTTGGCGTGGGCGCGGATGTCGCGCCACATCACGGTTCCCATAGCGGCCTAGAGCTCTCGCAGGGCGTCGAGCACGGTGTCGCGGGTGGGCGAGACCAGCTCGGAGCGGATCGTGCCGTCGGCGAGGAAGATGACGCGGTCGGCGTAGGCGGCGGCGTCGGGCTCGTGGGTCACCATGACGACGGTCTGCTCGAAGTCGTCGACGCTCGCGCGAATGAAGCTGAGGAGTTGCTCGCTCGCGCTGGAGTCGAGGTTGCCGGTGGGTTCGTCGGCGAAAACGACGTCGGGTCCCGTGAGCAGAGCACGTGCGCAGGCGACGCGCTGTTGCTGGCCACCCGACAGTTCCGCGGGCCGATGGTCGAGCCGGTCGGCCAGCCCCATCGTCTGAACGATCGCCTCGAAGCGCGCGCGGTCGATCGGTCGGCGCGCGATCCGTGCCGGCAGGCAAATATTCTCTTCCGCGCTGAGGGTCGGGACGAGGTTGTATGCCTGGAAGATGAAGCCGATCGAATCGCGGCGTAGGCGCGTGAGTTGGCGTTGGGACATGTCGGTGACGACCTTGTCGTCGATTTCGACGCGCCCCTGGGACGCTTTTTCGAGGCCGACGACGCAGTGCATCAGCGTGGATTTTCCGGAACCAGAAGGACCCATGATCGCGGTGAGCTCACCGCGCGGGATTTCGAGGTCGATACCTCGCAGTGCGTGGACTTGGGCATCGCCACGGCCATAGGTTTTATGGAGGCCGGCGACGCGCACAATAGGAGTGCTCACAGCTGCCAGACTAACCCTCCAAATGTCCCGAATATGACGGAAAAGTTACGATCTCATATCCCGGACGGTCAAGATTTGCTCGGCCCGCCCGAAGGGTCCGGACTTGTCGTGCAACACTGTCGAGGTGACCCCGATTCCGTCGGGTCCGATCGACTGCTGGACGTCGAATCCGATCCACTGGCCCGCGGGCTCGCGGTAGAGGTAGACGGTAAGATCGACGTTGGGGAACATCCACTCGTCCTTGTTCCCGCGCGGCATGACGCCGTTGGTCGTGTCGGCCATGCCCATAAGGCGCGCGAAGGTTGAGGTCTCGCGGCCTTCGCACACGTCGACGTCCGTCGTCATCCACACGACGCCGTTGCCGGGGCGGGAGCGCGCCGACTGGCGGTAGGTCGTCGAGCGGATGAATCCGCCCGGCCATTTCGTCATCTCGGGATACGGCTCGCACTCCGTGGGGCCCGGGATGTCGAGGTCCTCGTAGCCTTCCATCTCGGCGGAGTCGGAGACCGCGAGCCGCCACGCTCGCAGTACGAGGAGGCGGCGGTCGTCTTTCACCATGGCCGCTTCGATGAGTTCGATCGTTTTGCCGGGCCGGATCGTTTCGACCAGCACGTCGAATTCGCCCGAGTGCAGCTGCCCCATGATGTCGAAGGCGAGGCGCGCGAACCGCAGGGGCAGCCGGTCGCCGTCCGTGTCGGCGACGTAGCGTTCGAGTTCCTGGGCGAGCAGGCCGCACGCCGCCGCCATGTGCTGCTGCTCAGGGTTCCAGGCCCCTTCAGCGTGCTCGGTCGATTCGAATCTCGTGCCGCCCAGGTGGCGGTAGAACGCGTGCGCTGTCATGGCCCGATCTTGGCGGAGGTGACCTGCCCGCTCAACACGTTGTGCCGCCAGGCAGTGCTGCTCACCCCTGTCCGAGGGCGGGTGCGATGAGCGCAAAATCCTCCTTCGAGATCCTCTTGCCTTCGAAAAACAGGTACGGCTGTTGCCCGATCGCCGAGGTCACGCCGGCAACAGGGATTGAATAAAACTCTTGTAAATCCAGCGCGATGCGCCCCTTGAGTTTGCGGGCCCGCTTCGCACTCGGCAACGGCAACGAATACGGGGTGAGGGGGTCGACGAGACGGCCAAGATAGCTAATGCCGGGCCGGGTCGCGAGCACGATGACGGGTTCCGGCTCGGGGAGTTTCGCCCACGCGATGAGCCCGGGAACGAACGCGAGGACGTGCTCTGATTCGGGGGTTAGTGTCGGTAACTCATCGCGCGCGACCGTCGTGGTGGTGGGCTGGAGTTCGGCGAGCGCTTTTGACCGGCGGCGCGGCCAGTCCACCCCGTCGACGAAGAAGTCGAGGACGCTCAACGCCCCGTGTGCGAGCGCGCGTAAGACGGCAGCCATGCGGATATCCTTGCACGCTAAGCTGACAGGCATGGTAGGGGCCGGACACCGCACGATTCGACGATTACTCATCGCACTTGCTGTCGCGCTCACCCTGGCGGTCGGTGTCGGGATCGGCTACCTCATCCCCCACAAGCTCTCCCCTAGTGAGCGCGTTGCGCCCCGCTCCGAGGACGTGACGACAAGCCTGCAGGTCAACACCGTTTTCCGGGTCGCAACGAGCGAGAAACTCGTCGCCCTCACTTTTGACGACGGGCCCGATCCGCGCTGGACCCCCACGGTCCTTGACATCCTCGCCAAACACGATGCGAAGGCGACGTTCTTCGTCATCGGCGAGGCCGCGAAAAAACATCCCGAACTCATCGCACGGGAAGCGGCCGAGGGCCACGAGATCGGGATCCACGAGTGGCAGCATGTCGACTATCTCAACCAAGAGTTTTCCGACCTGTCCAAGCGCCTGCGCGATACCCGCGAGGCAATCATCGCTGCCGGCGCGCCCGAACCGACCCTCGGCCGCCCACCATATGGCCGCCTGGACTCCCCCTCACTGAGGGTTTATGCCGACCTCGGTCTCGACGCCGTATTGTGGTCCCACCACTTCCCCGGCGCGCATGCCGCCGACGTTCGAGCACGCAATGAAGCAAGCGCATCCCCGGGAATGATTGTGCTCGCCCACGATGGGCGCCGTGACCCAACGGATGCCCTCATGAGTGAGATCGACGCGTTCATCACCTCGCTGAAGGCGAAGGGCTACCGCTTCGTGACGATCAGCGAACTGCGCCAGCACGCGGCGAAAACTGCGAACTAACCGATCTGCTACCCATCCTCGCGCTGACCGAGGGCCGTGACGACCCGTCCGAAATCGGAGCGACGAATCCGCTTACCTTCGCTGTACAGCTGGCTCATGGGGAGCGTATAGAGACTGTTGAGGTCGACCGCGTTGCGGTTCTTCAACAGTTCCCACCGCGCCGCATGGCTGAGCTTGACTGCGCCGGGCGTCGCGACTTCCACTAGGCGCGCGACACACGCATCCTCGGCAGTGTGCGCAAGCACGAGAACGGGTTCGATCCCCGGCAGTTTCGCCCACGCAATCGATCCCGGTTGGAGCGCGCCGACGGACCCGTCGTCATACGTCAGCGCTGGCAGCTGAGAAACGGGGATGGGCTCGGCGCAGGCGGTCAGCTTTCGCATCCGACGCTCCCGCTGCGTTGGCTTCGAGACAAACATGTCTGACACGAAGTCCACCACGACATCAAACAGGAAGCTCATGCATCCATTATCGGGGTCACGGCCGTGCCGAACATCGGTCGTAGGTCGGTACTGAGAAAAACCGCTCCCCACCGCGAGAATGAGGGCCAAACGAGCCGCCGACCACCACGCTATCGAACTAAATGCGGCCTATCTATTGAACCAAATGCGGGCGTTTTACTGAACGTTTTGCGGCGCGACTAGTGGCTCGTGGTCTGCCAGGGCGAGGTAGGCGAGGACGACGTTAGCCGAGGACCACGCCAGTGGCGCGACCGCGCTCGGCTTACCCTCGAGGGAAATCTTTTCGGGGATCGCTCCCGCGACCGTCGTGTGGGCCGCAGTCAGTTGAGTCCCTCATAGTGGTGTAGCGGGGTGGTCGTGCTGGACAGCAGGGCGGTCACCGCGTGATCCTCGAGTTCATCTTCTACAACTCAC
>NZ_MQVR01000056.1 GCF_001907295.1 Bowdeniella nasicola | reverse complement strand
AGTGAGTTGTAGAAGATGAACTCGAGGATCACGCGGTGACCGCCCTGCTGTCCAGCACGACCACCCCGCTACACCACTATGAGGGACTCAACTTGGGTGACGAGCAGGACGGTGACGGATCGCGACTTTGGGATTGCCGATAAGAGCGAGCGCAATCGACAATCGCTGCGCAAGGCCGCCCGAGAGCTTGGCGTAGGGCGTGCTGCGGTGGGGCGCGAGATCGAACATGTCGAGAAGTTCGGTACTCGAGCGCGGATGGGGATAGAACGAGGCGTATAGATTCAGCGCTTCGATCACGGTGAGCCGATCGGGCAGCGCGCTTTCTTGCAGTTGAACCCCGAGCAGCCTGCTGACTTGACGGTGCTGCGTGGCGGGATTGAGGCCGAAGACCCGGACGGTGCCCGAATCCGGCGTGCGCAGGCCCGAGATGCACTCCACCGTCGTCGTCTTTCCGGCGCCGTTGGGCCCGATGATGCCAAAGATCTGGCTCGGACTAACAGTCAGTGAGATATCGTCGACGGCCACCTTGGGGCCTTAGGTTTTCCTGATGTTTTTCAGCTCGATTGCTGTCATACCTGACAGGCTAGGAATCCGAGCCGGCTTGCACATCCACGCTCTGGGTGCGGCCGAGGTTGATTAAGGTATCCCCCATTTGGGGGATACGGCATTACATGTCCGGCAGCGCAATCCCGGTTCGTGCGGAGGCTTCCCGGATGTGGCGGGACATGGCGTCGGCGATCTGACTCATGGCCTCGGCGGTGGCGGCGCGCCCCTTGAGGTCGGCGACGTCAACCGTCATCGGGGTACCGAACTCGACGTAAAGCTTGGTTCTGGGCCGGGGCACGTGGGAGCGCTTATCGCCCGGACGTCGCGTGCCGAGCACGGCCGTCGGGACGATCGGAGCGCCCGAGCGCAGCGCGAGCCAGGCGACGCCGGCGTGCATGGTCGAGATATCGCCCCGGCCGCGGGTGCCCTCCGGGAAAATGCCGACGAGGCGGTCTTCCTCCAGCAGCGCCAGGGCGACGCGCAGGGCCGCAGAGCCCGAGGACCGATCGACCGGGATCTGGCCCGAATAGGTCATGAGGAAGCCGAGCGCGGAGTCGAAGAACTCCTGCTTGACGATGAAATGCGAGCCACGCGGTAGCGCCCCGTGCACGACGGGGCCGTCCATGATGCCGACGTGGTTCGCGGCAACGATCGCACGCGTGTCGGTCGGGACGTGCTCGGCGCCAACGACGGTCGTGTTCCAGTAGACGTGGTCGAGGAAGCGGCCGACGTGGCGTGACCAGCGCGGCCCCCACCGGCGGATATCGGCTTCGGTGACCTTCTGGCCCCGGGCGCTACTCACCGCGCCGTTCCTTGCGGGCGGCATCGACGAGGCCGCACAGGGCGACGAACGTCTCGTCCGGGGTGAGGTCCGAGGAGTCGACCGTGACGACGCCATCGGCGGCAGAAAGAAAGTTGGAGACGGTCGAATCATCGGCGTCGCGGCGCAGTACCTCATCGCGCGTCGCGGCGAGGGTGTTGGCGTCGTCCTTGCCGTGCCGCTGGCGGGCGCGGCGCTGCAGGCGTGCCTCTTCGGACGCGGTCAGCAAGATCCGCACGTCGGCATCGGGGGCGACGACCGTCGTGATGTCGCGGCCCTCGGCGACCACGCCCCGGCCCTCGGAGTAGCCGCCCGCGCGTTCGGCGTCGATCAGGCGGCGCTGCCAGTCCTTCATCAGCGCCCGCACCTTGAGGTTGGTCGCGACGGCAGACACGATCCGTGAGACGTCGGCGGTATAGAGTCCGGCGCCAACTTCGCTGCCTTCAAGCAGCACGCGCGGGTGCGCCGGGTCCAGGATCATCTCCAGCGGCATGCGCTCAACCGCCCGAGCGACGGCGTCGTGATCGAGCAGGTCGATCCCGAAGTTTCGAACGTGAATCGTTGCGGCGCGGTACATCGCGCCGGTATCGAGGTAGCCGAGCGCATACGTGCGAGCGAGCCGCTTCGAAATGGTCGATTTGCCGACGCCCGACGGGCCGTCGATCGCGATCACAATGCCTGTCATCTCACCACGCTCCAGTCCAACTCTTCTAGGTGATTGGCCAAAAACTCCCCGACGGCGGGCTCCACGGAGATGGTCGCGAGCCCGACCTTCGCGCCAGTGGCGTGTTCGAGTCGGACGTCTTCGATATTGATCTCACCGCGCCCGATATCCGCAAACAGGCGCGCGAGCTCGCCGGGACGGTCGGGCACGTAGACGACGATCTCGGCGTAGTTGCGCTGTGCTCCCCCGTGTTTACCCGGAATCCGCGCGACGCCCGCGCTGCCCGACTCGATCAGTGCCGCAAGCCCCGCGATCGCGGCCGGCGGGTAGAGCTCCTCGCAGCATTCCTCGAGATCCGCTAAGACCTTATCGAGGGAGGTCTTGACGTCCCGCAGATGCGCCAGGACCGGCGCCGCATTGGCAGACAGGATGCTCGACCACAGCATCGGATCCGATTTCGCGACGCGTGTCGTATCGCGCAGCCCCTGGCCTGCGAGCGTCAGCTGGTGATCGGGTACGTCCGTCAGCTGGGCGGCGAGTAGCGAGCTGATGATCTGCGGGACGTGGCTGACGGCCGCGACCGCCTGGTCGTGCTCGGCCGGCTCCATGAGGACCGGCATCGCGCCGACATCGACCGCGAGGGTCATGACGAGATCGATCGCCGCGCGCGTCGAATGTGCGGTCGGGACGACGACCCACGGCCGTCCGGTAAACAGGTCGCCATCGGCATTCGGCGCCCCGGAGCGCTCTTTGCCGGCCATCGGGTGCGAACCGACGAAGCGCTCGAGACCGTCGGGCTGGGCGGCAAGGATCGCGTCAATGACCCGGCCTTTGACGCTCGCGACGTCGGTGACGATCGCATCGGGGTAGGCGGCGAGTTCGCGGATGATCACCTCGGCGGTGACGTCCGGAGGCGTCGCGATGACGACGAGATCGACCTCGCCATCGTTGTCGCCGGCCCGGGTCAGCTCCCCGGCCCCAAGGCCGCAGGCGAGTGAGAGCGACAGCGGCGAGACGTCGTCGAGGATGACGTCGTGCCCGAGCGAGCGAAGGGCGAGCCCGAGGGAGGCGCCGAGGAGCCCGGCGCCGACGATGCGAGCCGTCATGGGTCCTACATCCCCACCGCGTGCATGAGTTCGGATAATTCTTTGGAGTTCAGCGGCCGCGACTTGCCGGGGCGCATCTCGCCGAGTTCGATCGGCCCGATCGAGGTGCGCACGAGGCGCACGACCGGGTAGCCGGCGGCCTCGAGCATGCGGCGCACGATGCGGTTGCGGCCCATGTGGATTGTCAGCTGGACGAGGCTCATCTCATCGCGGGCCTCCATGAGCGTGAAGGAATCGGCCTTCGCGAGGCCGTCGTCTAGCTCGATGCCCTGACGCATTTGGCGCGGGATGCCGCGGTTCATTTTGCCGCGCACGGTCGCAACGTACGTCTTTGGCACCTCATAGGACGGGTGCGTGAGGCGGTGCGCGAGTTCGCCGTCATTCGTGAGCAGCAGCAGCCCTTCGGTCGCGATGTCGAGGCGGCCGACGTGGTAGAGCCGCTGGCCGTAGTGGCCGACATAGTCGCCGAGCGCGGGACGGCCTTCCGGGTCATCCATCGTGGAGACGACTCCCTCGGGCTTGTGGAACGCGACCGTCAGGTGGGTATCGTTATCGGTGAAGATGCGCATGTTATCGACGTGCAACACGTCCTCGGGCTTCGCGCGCGTGCCGAGCTGGCGCACGACCTCGCCGTTGACCTTCACGCGTCCGGAAGTGATGAGCTTTTCGCACTCCCGGCGGGAGGCCACCCCGGCATTTGCCAAAACTTTTTGTAGGCGTTCGCCTTCGTCGCTCATCGCTACCATTCCTCTTTTAATGCTTCGGTGTCGCCGTCGGGCAGATAGGGTGCGAGCGGCGGCAGGTCCTCCACGCTATTTAACCCCATCTTCTCTAAGAAGAACGTCGTCGTCTGATAGCGCATCGCGCCGGAGTCTTCGCTGCCCGCTTCTTCGATGAGGCCGCGGGCGAGCAGCGTGCGCACGACGGAGTCGACGTTCACGCCGCGGATCGCGCTGATCCGCCCGCGCGTGACGGGCTGGCGGTAGGCGATGACGGCGAGCGTCTCGAGCGCCGCCTGCGTCAGGCGCGAGGTCTGCCCGGCAAGGACGACCTGGGAGACGATCTGGTGGTATTCGGGCGCGGAATACAGCCGCCAGCCACCGGCGCGCGAGAGTAGTCGGAAGCCGCGCGGCCGGCCCGTCGCGCCCTCATAGTCGGCGGCGAGTTCGGCCAAGAGTTCGCTGATCTGTGCGCCCGAGACTCCGATCGCCCCGGCGAGGCTCTCCTCGCTCATCGGCTGTTCGGCGACCATGAGGATCGCTTCGAGCGCCGGCAGGTGATCGCGCGGCGCGAGGTCATCAGTTCTCATCGCTTGGCCTTTCGTCATCGTATTCATCGGTCAGGACCGGGACGGTATCGGCACTGCCGAGGTACACGATCGCGAGCTCGTCGCCCGGTGCGGGCTGGTCAAAGTCGACGATCTCATCGCGATAGAGCTCGAGGAGCGCTAAGAAGCGAGAGACGACGACGGCCGGATTCGCCGCGTCGGCGACGAGCTCCTTGAACGTCTGTCGCCCTTGGCGTTTCAGGGCTTCGACGATGATCGCCGCCTGCTGCGGGACCGGCACGACCGGATGGTGGAGGTGATCGACGGTGACGGTCGGCTCGGAGGTATCGCGCGCGAACGCAGCGGCGGCAAGCACGGCGAGCTCGTTCGGACCGATAGACCAGATAAGTTCGGGCAACAGCTGCGCGAACTGGGGTTCCATTTCGACGCTGCGGGCGGTGCTCCGCCCCGCGTCCGCCAGCCGCTCTTCGAACTCTGCCGCTACCTCCTTAAAGGCGCGGTATTGCAGCAGCCGAGCGAACAGCAGGTCGCGAGCTTCGAAGAGTTCGAGGTCTTCCTCGTCGGCGTCCCCCGAGCGTGGTAGCAGGCGCAGGGCCTTCAGGTCGAGCAGCGTCGCCGCAATGACGAGGAACTGGCTCGCTTGCGACAGGTCCCAGTCCTCTTCGCCGGAAAACGCGTACGCGATGAACTCATCGGTGACCTGCGCGAGCGCGACCTCGGTGACATCGAGCTGATGCTTCGCGATGAGTTGGAGCAACAGGTCGAAGGGGCCAGAAAAGACCTCGAGGTCGACCGAGAATCCCCCATCCGGCGCGGCGGGCGCCGTCATGACGTTAGGCGGCCGCGCCCCGCGCGATGAGCTCGCGGGCGAGGCGCCGGTAGAGCTGCGCGCCGGGGTGTTTCGGGGCGTAGCTAGTGATGGGCTCCGTCGCGACGGAGGCGTCGGGGAACTTCACAGTCCGCGTGATCTTCGTATCGAACAGGCGGTCACCGAAGGCTTCCTCGACGCGCTCGATCACTTCGCGAGCGTGCAGCGTGCGCATATCGACCATCGTCGCGACAATGCCGTCGACCTTGAGCTTGGGGTTCAGCCGGTTGCGGACCTTCTCGATGGTCTCAACCAGCAGCGCGACGCCACGCAGGGCGAAGAACTCGGCTTCCAGCGGGATGAGCACGCCGTGGGCGGCCGTCAGGGCGTTCACGGTGAGCAGGCCGAGCGAGGGCTGGCAGTCGATGATGATGACGTCGTATTCGTCCATGACGGGATACAGCACGCGCATGAGGGCCTGCTCGCGGGCGACCTCGTTGACGAGTTGGACCTCTGCCGCCGACAGGTCGATGTTGGCCGGCACGATGTCGAGGCCTTCGGTGCCCGTGTGGTGGATGATCGGCCGAACGTCGGGCTCCGCGGCCATGAGGTGCGTGTAGATCGTCTCATCCAGCTCATGAGCGTTGATACCGAGCCCGGCACTCGCAGCGCCTTGCGGATCGAAATCGACGATGAGGACCCTGCGCCCGTATTCGGCGAGGGCCGCGCCCAGATTGATCGTCGTGGTCGTCTTACCGACGCCGCCCTTTTGGTTACACATCGCAATGACGCGTGCGGGCCCGTGTCCAGATAGCGGCTCCGGAATCGGGAAGCCCTCGGAATCGGCCGGGTCTTCGATCAATGCTGGGTGGTTCAAGGTCACGCCCTAAGGGTAATAGATTCTGTCTCGCTATAGCTGTCCGGCGCCCTGGCGCCGGATTTCGGCCTCCCCGCTGGTGAGGTCAACGACCGTCGTGGGTTCCGGCAATGTTACGGGGCCTTCGACCACGACATCGAGGAGATGACCGTAGCGGTCCTGGATCTCCCAGCCCTCGCTCATCGGTTCCTCCTCACCGGGCGGAATCAGCGTCGAGCTCAGCAGTGGTGCCCCGTGCGCCTGCACGATCGCCTGGGTGATCTTGTGGTCGGGGATGCGTGCGCCGACGGTGTGTTTCTTCGGGTTCAGAGTCATTCGCGGCACCTGCTTGGTGCCTTTCAAAATGAACGTGAACGGGCCGGGCGTGAGCTGCTTGATCATCCGAAACGCCGGATTGTCGACGATCACGAGCGGGCCCAGCTGCGCGAAGTCCGAGCACACCAGGGTGAAGTGGTGCCTTTTATTCAATTGGCGGATCTGGCGGATCCGATCGAGCCCATCTTTATTGGCCAACGAACACCCGAGGGCATAGCCTGAGTCGGTCGGATACGCGATCACTCCGCCGACCGCGAGCGTCTCGGCTACCTGGTTGATGAGCCGCGGCTGCGGGTCGACGGGATGAATATCGAGATAACGAGCCATAGGGCCAGTCTAGTCCCGCTGCCAGCCTCGTACCTCGTGTTCCTCGGCAAAGCCGAGGCGTCGGTAGACCCGCAATGCGGGCTCGTTACGCTTCCATACGCCACAGTGCACAACCGGTCCCTGGCGCAATCCGTGCTTCGTGACCGCGCTCATCATCGCGGCGGCGATGCCCTGCCGACGGTAGTCAGGATCGACGCCGAGCGCCGAGACATGCATCCCGGCGGTCTTCGGCGCATCGGGGCGTACGTCGGTCGTGGCGACGATCCCGGCGAGGGCGCCGTCGGCCGCCTCATACCCCCACCACCGGTAGGACGGGTCGCCCGCCCGCACGTGGGTGTCGGGATAGCAGCGTGCCTGCAGCGCCGCGATCTCGTCGGCCGGCAGGTGCAGTTCGCGCACCCGATCATCGCCCGGCTGCGGCGGAATCGGCCTACGACAGGCCATCCACCACCAGTCCCCGATGATCGAGTAACCGCGGCCGGTAAGGACCGGGTCGTCGGCGTGATCACCACGCGCCTGGGCCATGACGAAACCCGTGTGTTCGGGCAGATACTCGGTGAGGAGGTCTGCCGAGGCCGGACCGACAACCACGGCGTTGATTCTCGGATCGGCGCTCGTGAGGATGTACGACGGGTCGTTGCCAGGCGAGGTAAAGACGTCGTGGTTGAGGTAGCGCCCTGCGGAGGCGGCGATCATCGGCCAATGCCGTGCCGCCTCCGCAAGCGTGGATCTCACGACGCGTCCTCGTCCTCTGGCTCGGCGTCGACGCCCGCCTCCTTTCGCTGCTCAGAGGTGATGGGGGCCGGGGCACCGGTCAGCGGATCGTAACCGCCACCGGACTTCGGGAACGCGATGACCTCGCGGATGGAGGATTCCTTAGCTAGGAGCATGACGATGCGGTCCCAGCCGAAGGCGATGCCGCCGTGCGGGGGCGCACCAAACTTGAATGCATCAAGCAGGAAACCGAATTTCTCCTGGGCTTCCTCCTCGCCAATCCCCATGACCTTAAAGACCCGCTCTTGGACATCGCGTCGGTGGATACGGATCGAGCCGCCGCCGATCTCGTTACCGTTGCACACGATGTCGTAGGCGTAAGCCAGGGCGTTGCCCGGGTCTTCTTCGAAGCGGTCGATCCACTCCGGGTTCGGGGACGTGAACGCGTGGTGGACGGCCGTCCACGCCGAGTGGCCGAGGTCGACGTCGTTGTCCTGGCCGGCCGGCTTGAACAGCGGCGCGTCCACGACCCACACGAACGACCAGTCGTCCTCGTCGATGAGCTCGCAGCGCCTGCCGATCTCGAGGCGCGCTGCACCGAGCAGGGCGCGGGAAGCGTCGACGCCGCCGGCGGCGAAGAAGATCGCATCTCCCGGCTGGGCGCCACACGCGGCCGCGAGGCCTTCGCGTTCGGTATCGGAGATGTTCTTGGCGACCGGGCCGGTGAGCGTCCCGTCTTCCTGGACGGAGACGTAGGCGAGGCCGCGCGCACCGCGCTGCTTAGCCCATTCCTGCCAGGCGTCGAACTGGCGGCGCGGCTGGGAGGCGCCACCGGGCATGACGACGGCGCCGACGTACGGGTTCTGGAAGACGCGGAAGGGCGTGTCCTTGAAGTATTCGGTCAGTTCGACCAGTTCGAGTCCGAAGCGCAGGTCCGGCTTGTCCGTGCCGTACTTTTCCATCGCCGCCGCATAGGTCATGCGGCGGATCGGGCCTTCGATCTCGTGATCGACAAGGCGCCAGATAGCCCGCAGGATGTCCTCGGCAACGCTGATGACATCGTCCTGTTCGACGAAGCTCATCTCGACGTCGAGCTGGGTGAATTCGGGCTGGCGGTCGGCGCGGAAGTCCTCGTCGCGGTAGCAGCGCGCGATCTGGTAGTAGCGCTCCATGCCGCCGACCATGAGGAGCTGCTTAAACAGCTGGGGCGACTGCGGCAGCGCGTACCAAGACCCGGGCGAAAGGCGCGCGGGGACGATGAAGTCACGTGCGCCTTCCGGCGTCGAGCGCGTGAGCGTCGGGGTTTCGATTTCGACGAAATCGTGGCCGTGTAGGACCTCGCGGGCGGCGCGGCTGACCTCGGAGCGCAACCGGATCGCGTGCTGGGCGCGGGAGGTGCGCAGGTCGACGTAGCGGTACTTCAGGCGGGCTTCTTCCCCGACCTGGCCCGCGTCTTCCGCGTGGTCGGAAACCTGGAAGGGCAGCGGCGCACAGGAATTGAGGACCTCGACGTCGTCGGCGATCACTTCGATCGCGCCCGTGGGCAGGGCATCGTTTTCGTTGCCTTCGGGCCGGCGGCTGACCGTGCCGGTCACCTGCAACACGTATTCGCTGCGCAGCTGATGGGCGACGTCTTCGCGCACGACGACCTGGCAGATGCCGGAGGCATCTCGCAGGTCAATGAAGGCGACGCCACCGTGGTCGCGGCGGCGGTCGACCCACCCGGTCAGGGTGACTGACTGGTCGATATGGTCCTCGCGCAGGTCGCCTGCGCGATGTGTGCGGAGCATGAAGCATCCTTCCTCTTGACGGAAACGCGATCCGCGAAACGGGCGGTCGCGAACTTGAGTCTACCGCTCACCCGGGCGACAATCGGCAAGTGATGGACGATAGCAGCGCAACCACGAGTGATGCCTTTTTGACGAGGCTCTTGTGGCTGTCCGTCACGCTGATTACGGTCGGCGCATTTCAGGCCTTAGCCCTCACAACCGTGATGCCCGCCGTCGCGGATGAGCTCAACGGCTATGCGCTCTATGCCCTCACGATGGGGGCTCCGTTGGCGACGCATGTCATATCGACGACGATCGGTGGTAAGTGGGTCGATGCCCGCGGACCGTATATCCCGACGATCACCGGATGCTCGCTCGCGGCCCTCGGGCTCGTCGTCGCCGGCATCGCCCGCCACATGGAGGTCGTGGCTATCGGCCGCGCCATCATGGGCCTGGGCACCGGCATGCTCATGGTCGCTCTGTACGCCATGGTCGGCAGCCACGTGCCGGCCAATAAGCAGCCAAAGTTTTTCGCGATCTTCGCCGCCGCCTGGGTCGTGCCGTCGATGTTCGGCCCGTTCTTCGCCGGCTGGGTCGCCGAGCGCTACTCCTGGCGCGTCGTCTTCCTTGCGGTCGTTCCGATCCTGTTGATCGCGGTCCTCGCGATGATCCCGATCCTCAAGCCCCTACCGCGCAAGCACGAGAGCATCTGGAAGGACAAGAACGCCTACCGTCTCGTCCTCATCGCGACCGGTGCCGGCGGTGGCGCCGCGCTCATGCAGATCGTCGTCTCCCAGCGCTCCATCGTCGCCGGTGTGATCTTCGTCGTGCTAGCGGCGCTCGTGTTCTACCTCTTAAAGCAGCTGCTACCCGTCGGCACGCTCAGCGCGCGCCGCAATGAGGTCGGCGCCGCGATCGCCACCCGAATGTGGATCAACGCGCCCATCGTCGCCACCGAGGCCTTCTTGCCGCTCATGCTCGTCGAAATCCACGACTGGACAAAAAAGACCGCCGGCATTGTCCTCACCATCGGCGGCATCTCCTGGGCCCTCGGCTCCTACGTGCAGGGCAAGATCGCCGATCCCCAAAAGCGGCACCGGCTGCCGATCATGGGCGGCATCCTGTCGACGATCGGCATCGCGATCGCCGCGATCTCGGCCTTCCCCTGGGCTCCCCCGATCCTCACCGCCTTCGCGTGGCTCCTCGCCGGCGCCGGCGTCGGCCTCACCCTGCCCGCGATGAGCGTCGTCGCGCTCGGCTCGACCCCGAAGAGCGAACACGGCCAGATCTCCGCGTCCTTGCAGATCGTGGACGGCATCGGCGCAGCCCTCGCGATCGGCGTCGTCGGCTTCTTCCAGATGATCCCCTATATCGTCGGCGACCATCAGGCCCAAGGTAACCCGTTCGTCCCCGGTCTGCTTTTCATGGCTGCGCTTGCCGCCCTGTCGACCTATACCGCGACCCGTGTGCCTAAGCTCACTGGGCCCGACTCCATCGACTCTACGACGCCCCGCCGCTAGTCCGATAGGGTGTGAAAGCCCCGTAAAGGAGAGTCCTGCGGGTGAACTGTTCTGAGCGCGCGCCACGAGCCTTTCTTGTTTTGGCCATCGGTGCCCCTGGTCGGGTCCGCTAATCCCGACAGCCGCTTAGCATCGATGGGATGACACATACATGACAACTTTCGCTGACCTTGGCTTGCCTGCTGAACTCCTTCAGACGGTCACCGACCTCGGATTTACCGCCCCGACCGATATTCAACGCGAAGCAATTCCGCCACTGCTCGCCGGCCGCGATGTCGTCGGTATCGCCCAGACCGGCACCGGCAAGACCGCCGCGTTTGGACTGCCGCTGCTTGCCGGAATCGATCCGCAAGCCAAGGAAGTCCAGGCCCTCGTACTGTGCCCGACGCGCGAACTCGCGCTCCAGGGTTCCGATGCGATCACGACGTTCGCCGGCGCGCTGCCCGATATCGACATCGTCGCCGTCTATGGCGGCAGCGCCTACCAGCCCCAGATGCGGGCGCTCAAGCGCGGCGCCCAGGTCGTCGTCGGCACCCCGGGCCGCATCATGGACCTGATCGAAAAGGGCGCCCTCGACCTGTCGCACGTCCGCGTCCTCGTCCTCGATGAGGCCGACGAGATGCTGCGCATGGGCTTTGCCGAGGACGTCGAAGTGATCGCGAGCAACTGTCCCAAGGAACGCACGACGGCGCTGTTTTCTGCGACGATGCCCGCCGCGATCACGAAGGTGAGCAAGCAGCACCTGACCGATCCCGTCCGCGTCGAGGTGACGCGCCAGGCCTCGACCGTCGATACGGTAGAGCAGCAGTACGCCGTTGTCCCCTTCCGCCACAAAAACGGCGCCCTTTTCCGCGTCCTTGCGACCTCCAGCGCTGACGCGGCGATCGTCTTCGTCCGCACCCGCGCGACCGCGGAGGACGTCACCGCAGATCTCACGTCGCGAGGCATTGCCGCGGCGGCCCTGTCCTCCGATGTGCCGCAAAAGGAGCGCGAACGTCTCGTCGAGCGCCTCCGCGGCGGCTCCCTGAACGTGATCATCGCGACCGACGTAGCCGCCCGTGGCCTGGACGTCGAGCGCATTGGCCTCGTCGTCAACTTCGACGTGCCGCGCGAGGGCGAAGCCTACGTCCACCGCATTGGTCGCACCGGCCGCGCCGGACGCTCCGGCCGCGCCCTGACGTTCTTCACGCCGAAGGAAAAGCATCGCCTGCGCCAGATCGAGCGCCTCACCGGCTCCGATCTCGCCGAGATCCGCATCCCCAGCCCGAAGGACGTCTCCGCCCACCGCGTGGGCCAGCTCCTCGCCGGGGTGCCCGCACGCATCGAGGCCGGCCGCCTCGAGCTCTACCGCGAGGCCATCGCCGACTCCGGCATCGACACGACCGACCTCGCGGCCGCGCTCCTCGCGCTCGCAGTGCAGGACACCGGCCCGAACACGGACGACGACGAGGTGGCAAGCACCGACTTCGACGATCCCCGCTCGGGCAAAGGCCGCGGCCAGGGGCGCGTGCGCTCCGACGGCAGCGGCACCCGCTACCGCGTCGAGGTCGGCCACAAGGACAACGTCATCCCGGGCGCGCTCGTCGGCGCCATCACGGGCGAGGGCGGCCTCAAGGGCAGCGATGTCGGCAAGATCGATATCTTCCCGACCTTCTCCCTCGTTGATATCTTCGTCGACCTCGACAACGAAACCCTGCGGACGATCGGCCGCGCCCAGGTCCAGGGCCGAGCCCTGAAGATCCGACCGGACCGCGGCCCGAAGCACAGCGGACGGGGCAACCGCTCCGGCGGCTTCAGCCAGAGCGGCTACCGCGGCAAAAAGCGTCGCGAGGACGCCGGCCGCTGGGATAAGCCCAGCCGCAAGGGCTACCGCCGCAAGAACTTCTAGCGGCGATCGCGGGCGCGTCGCGCCGAGTCGACGAAGAGCTCGTAATCATCGAGCTGTTCCTTCACCGGCGCGATGAGCTGGCGTTCGACCCGAGCATCGACGGCCTTCATGATGAGGGCGCGCGTCCTCGCCGCTCGGCGCCTCGCACCGACGGCGGCCGCCCATCGGCCGATGATCGCGGTGAGGATCCCGGCGGCGAGACCCGCGAGCAGGATCAGCGTCGGGATGGGGAATCCGCGCCACGTCGGCGCGGCGATCTCAAACTGCAAATAGGCCCCGAGCGCCATCGCAGCCAGCCACCCGCCACCGACGAGGACCGCGGCCGAGGCGAGGAGCTGCATGATGCCCGCGATGGTCCACCAGCGCGCAGGCTGTACCGGTAGCTCGATCCGGGCGAGCGCCTCATCGAGGGAGTCCGTCAGGGCCGGAATCCGCGCCTGGTTATCCGCGACGAGCTCGCTGCGCCACTGTTCGGGCAGGCCCTTTCCGGAGGCGAGGACGAAGTCGTGCGCGGTGGCGCGCACCTGCGCCGCCTGGACGGGCGACGGTTCGGGCAGGGACGTCGTCGGCGTGATCTCGGCGCGTTCGATGTTTCCGCCGCCGGTCGCAAGATGCAGCCGCGGGAGCGGATCGGGACGCAGCCGGTTGACCCAGCGGATGAACGGCCAGCCGGCTTTCATCGACGCGCGCCGACGGTAGGACTTCGCGACCGCGGAGGACAGTGCATCCATGCCCGCGGCCTTCGCGGCTGCCTTGACGACGGGTTCCCGGTCGGCGAGGGTGAGCTCGCCGCGGCCGGATTCGGACATGAGTTGGCTCGCGATGTGCTCGATCTCGGCGCGAGATTTCACGCGCATCGCTTCCTGGCGGTGCGCGATCTGCTCCAGCTGCGCGCGCAATTCCTTCACGCCCTGCCCGGTGACGGCGGACGTCGCGGTCACGGTGACGTTCTTCAAGCCATCGGCAGCGAGTAGGCGTTTCACATCTCGCATCACCGACGGCAGCTCGGCCTGGTCGACGCGGTCGATCTGGTTCAGCACGACGAGCGTGACCTCGGCGTGCCGCGCGAGCGGGGCGAGGAACTCGTGGTGCAGGACCGCGTCGGCGTATTTTTGCGGATCGAGCACCCACACGAGGACGTCGACGACCTTCGCCATCTTCTCGCTCAGTTCGCGGTGGTGGCGTTCGACGGAGTCGACGTCAGGCAAATCGACGAGGACGAGGTCTTCGCTCAGTGTCTTTGACAACGCCCGCTGGTCGACCTCGAGCCAGTTCAGCAGCGCGACGTTATCGGGATCGAGTTCGCGCGCGATCGCGAGCGGGTTGCGCGTCGTCGGGCGCGTGTGCGCGACGCGTGCATGCTCGGTGTCGGTCAGCGCGTTGATGAGCGAGGACTTGCCCGATCCCGTCGCGCCGAACAGCGCCGCGACCGTCGTCGGGGTCGTGAACGTGACGCGCTCGCCCACGCTCGAGATGACCGAACGGCCCGCCTCGATCACGGTGGGGTTGAACCGACCGTCCGCCAAATCCAGGGCCCGCGACAGGTGGGCCAGTTGTTCGGCAATGGTGGCCATCAGGAGATCAGTCCTTCTGCTTTGCGGGCGCGAGTAAGGTCGATGAGCGCATCGTGCAATTCATCGGGGGCGGCCGGGTTCAATCCGAGACCGGTCAGCTGGTCGCGGTAGGCCTCGGCGTGCCAGGCGAGCAGTTCACCCGAACGCTCTTCGAGGTTCTTGCGCGCATTTTTCGCCATGCGTCGTACGGCATCGTCGCCGAAGACGGCTTCCAAAAGTTTTTGCCCGACGACGGCCGTACCGCCCGCGGCCGCGACCTCCATGCCGGTGATGACGCCGCCGGTGGACGCGAGGATCACGAGCATGAGCGCGATACCGAGCGTGTTGACGCCGAGCGACATCATGCGCGCGGTGAATCGGCGGTCCTTGCCTTCGCTGCGCACCATGTCGAGGACATCCTTTTGCCAGGCGCGCACGGTCTGCGCCGCACGGTCGTTCAGCGCCTCGTTCGTCGGGAGCTGGGCGTGCGCGCGGTGGAGCAGGTCGCGGGCTGCGGCCTCGCGCTGCCAGGCATAGTCGACTTCGCTGCCCGCGCGAGTCGCCTCGGCGGACAGCAGCGTGAACAGCCCGGTCTCGATCGCTTCTTCGACCTCGGCCTCGGGCGCTGGCTTGCCCTTAAAGAACGCGCCGAGCCGGTCGCGCATGCGGCCGACCGCGGATTCGATGCCGCGGATGAAGTCGCCGGTCCCGACGAACTCCTGCCAGCGCGCGAGGACCTCGCCGCGCAGCATGGAGCCGTCCTTCGTCGCTTCGGTGATGCGGGAGTGCGCATCGGCGTAGGAGTCGTCGACGCGGCGGGCGAGGTCGGTATAAAACGAGATCGTGTCGCGCGAGGCATCGATCGCGTCAGCGCCGACCCGCACGAGTTCGTCGAGCGCACCCGACAGCGTGGTGCGCGCCACCATCGCACGGCTCGCGGCATCATCGGAAAGGCCCTTGAGCCAGCCGACGATCGGCTCGATCGATTCGACCGGGATCCGCCCGGTCTCGGCGATATTTTGCTCCCCGATCGTAAAGACCGGCGCGCGGTTCAACCCGGCTTCGTTCAGGCGTCGTGTCAGGTCGGAGCGGACCTCATAGGCCGCGCCCGACGGCACCCGGTTGAGCACGACGGCGACGACGACCTTGCGTCGGGCGGCCTCGCTCAAAAACTCCCACGGCGCTGCATCGGCATAGCGCGCGGCCGTCGTCGTGAAGATCCACAGGTCGGCCGCGGCGAGCAGCTGGCGCGCGAGCGTGCGGTTGCGCTCTTCGACCGAATCGATATCGGGCGCATCGAGCAGCGCGAGGCCCGGCGGCACGCGACGCGTCGCCCGCACCTCGACCTCCGTCGAATCGCCCTGTTCGATGGGCGTCATCTCCTCATCGATCCCCCGGCGCACCCGGGCAAGGCCCGGCAGGATCCGATCGTCTTCGAACCACTGCGTGTCATCGGGGTGATGGATCAGCACCGGGCGCCGCGTCGTCGGACGGATCGCCGACGTATGCGACACGTTGGTGCCGAGCAGCGAGTTGACGAGCGTTGATTTTCCGGCGCCCGTCGACCCGCCGACAATGGCGAGCAGCGGCGCCTCGAGCGCGGCATAGCGCGGCATGAGGTAGTCATCGAGCTGCGTGATGGCCCGCTTGGCGGCGTCCTTGCCGCTCGTCGTATCGGATAGCGCGAAGGGGAACTGGAGACCGGAAAACCCGTCGCGAACGCGAGCTAGGGCATCACCGACATGGCGGGCTGGTGCTACCCGATCGTGCGACGGTTGCGTCATGAAGACTGCACTCCTTGGGTAAACGTCGTGCGCGGATACAGGTCATCCGCGGGCGGGGCCCACGTGATGGGATCTGCGGCGAGCTGCTCACCACTACGGATGTCCTTGACTTGATTATCGCCCGGGAACCACACGAATGGGATGCCAAGCCGGTCCGCGTAGCGGATCTGCTTGCCGAACTTCGCCGCGCTTGGGGCGACATCGGCGGGGATTCCCCGCTCGCGCAGCGCCTGCGCGATGACGTTGGAGCGGTGCCGATCTTCTTCATTCGCGACGGCGACGAGCACCGTCGTGGCGACCGGGCGGGAGACTTCGGCGTCGCGCAGCAGCCGGGAAAGCAGTCGCGTCACCCCAATCGACACGCCGACGCCCGGATAGGTCTTCTTGCCGCTGGTCGCAAGCGAGTCGTAGCGGCCGCCGCCGCCGACCGAGCCGAGGTCCTCGTGGTCGACGAGCAGCGTTTCGTAGACGCTACCCGTGTAGTAATCGAGGCCGCGCGCGATCTTCAGCACGGCGCGCACCGCGCCCGGCCTGCGTGACTGTGCCTCGGCCAGCAGGTCGTGCAATTCGCCGAGCCCCTCGGTCAGCAGGTGGTGGGTCACCCCGAGCGAACGCACCTGGTCGACGATCGCGGCAGCGTCATCGCCGGCGATCTCGGCGAGGCGCAGCGCCGCCTCGGCCTGCTCACTGGTGGTCCCGATTTCCTCGACGAGAACGCGCGCGACGTTCTCGGCGCCGATCTTGTCGAGCTTGTCGATCGTGCGCAGCGTTCCCGCAACGTCCTCGATGCCAAGACCGCGGTAGAAGCCTTCGCACACCTTGCGGTTGTTGACCTGGACGAGGAACTGGCCGACGTTGAGCTGAGCGAGGGCTTCGGCCATGACGAGCGGAAGCTCGACCTCGTAGTGGAAGGGCAGCGTGTCTTGTCCAACGACGTCGATATCGGCCTGCGTGAACTCCCGGAAGCGGCCCTCTTGCGGGCGCTCCCCGCGCCAGACCTTCTGGATCTGATACCGCTTGAAGGGAAAGACGAGGTGACCCGAGTTTTCCACCACGTAGCGGGCGAAGGGCACCGTGAGGTCGAAGTGCAGCCCGAGAGAGTCCACCTTATCCCCCGCTTGGGCATTGACCCGCGACAGGGAATAAACCTCTTTCGAGGTTTCGCCCTTCTTCGCCAGCGTGTCTAAGGTTTCAACGGCCCGGGTTTCCAGCGGCGAGAACCCGTGAAGCTCGAACGTATGGCGCAGCGTGTCGAGGATCGACAGCTCGGCGAAGCGTTCGGCTGGTAGGAGTTCGGGGAAACCGGAAAGTGAAGAGCGAACCATGCCCTTATTGTTTCACGCGGTGTGGCTCGCTTCGAATCACTTGCGCTTAGCTGCGGAATTGCAAGAACGGGTTAGTCGCGTTCTCGTGCGCCATTACCGTCGCCGGGCCATGACCCGGCAGGACGATCGTCTCGGGATTCACGACGGTCTTCAGGGTGCGCAGCGAGGATTTCATTTCTTCGTCATCGCCTCCGGGCAGATCCGTGCGCCCCATGGACCCGGCGAACAGCACGTCGCCGGCCAGCATGACGAGATGGGGAGAATCGTCAGCCTTAGTGGGCCGCGTCGTGACATAGGAGGCGAGGTCATGATCGAGGCTCGCCATAACGAACAGCACCGTCGAGCCCTCGGAATGCCCCGGAGCCGGCAGGGCGCGCATCTTGAGCCCGTCGGCAACCTCGGCGCCCTCCCCCTGAAGGAGGCTCGGGTCCAGATCCTCGATGGTGGCCGGCCGCTGCCAGTCGTAGCCGGTGAGCTGACGGAAATCGAGCTCGGGCGGCATCGCGAAACTCGGCGCCTCCAAGCGGTAGCGGTCCGGGCCGGGGATGATGACCGGCGCATCGCCCGCGACCTGAGCGGCATCCCAAAAATGATCCGGATGGCCGTGGGTGAGGACGACTGCCGCAACGCTCGCCTCATTTTCGGTCAGCCAGCTGTGCACGGAATCCGCGGTATGACCGCCCGGATCAACCACCACGGCTCGGCGGGAGTCCTCATCGAAAAGGACATAGCAGTTGGAGGCAAGAACGGGAGAAACGATGCGACGCATGATCACGTTTTGATTATATCGAGCCGCTAACCAGGAAAGGTGATCTGAGTTGAGTCCCTCATAGTGGTGTAGCGGGGTGGTCGTGCTGGACAGCAGGGCGGTCACCGCGTGATCCTCGAGTTCATCTTCTACAACTCAC
>NZ_MQVR01000055.1 GCF_001907295.1 Bowdeniella nasicola | reverse complement strand
GCGAGATACCGCAGGGCGGTCCGGGCTCGCGGGCACTTCCCGAACGAGGCCGCGGCGATCAAGTGCCTGTATCTCGTCACGCGGTCGCTTGACCCCAGCGGCGGAGGCCGGGCACGCTGGGCGATGAGGTGGAAGCCCGCGCTGAACGCGCATCCGATCACCTTCGCCGGACGGTTCGAGAGGACCACCCACTAATGAAAACCGCCGGACCCTACACACCGTTCATCGGACAGACCCACCATGACCCCGCCACAACGACAGAGTTCAGCGAGCGGCGCGCTCTAGCGCCGCTCGCGCTGGCAGCTGGGGCACCACCAGATGAAGCGCATTTTCTGCGGGCGACCGTCGCGCGCCGTGGGCACGTTATCGTCGTCAAGGGCGAGGATGGCGTCGTCGATTTCGCCGCTGCGGATGGCAGTGCCGCACCTCCGACAGGGGCGTCCCCCGCGCGAGTAGACCCACATCGAGTCCCCCGCGCACGGCGCGAGGCCTGTCGTCGAACGCGGTAGGCGGAACCTGTTGAGGTCAAGCAGCCAGTGCGCGGTGCGGATGACGTCGAGGAGGACGTCGTCCGGCAGGTCGCCGACGCGGACCGTGTGCGGCAGGCCCGAAACGAACAGCGTCTCGTTGCGGTAGATGTTGCCGATTCCGGCGAGGTTGCGCTGATCCATGAGGGCCGACGAGACGGCGCGCGCCGGGTGGCAGCGCAGGTTCGTAAGCGCCATCGTGACGTCGGCGTCGGAAAAGTTCGGGTGGAGCAGGTCGGGTCCAAGGTGGCCGACGAGTTCGCCCTCTGCGGCGGTGGGGATGAGTGCGAAAGCCTGGACGTCCTCGGCGTAGGCGCGGGAGGTCGCGGTCTCGAGCAGCGCGCGGATGCGGAAACTACGGGGCGCGGGGCGTGTAACGTCGGAAAACCGCCACATGCCGTCCATCATGAGGTGCGAATGTAGCGTGAAGTCGCGAGTCGGCCGGGCGGTGCCCGACGGGAGTGATTCGGGTGCGCGCAGGCGGATCAGCAGGTGCTTGCCGACGGGGATCGCCTCGCGCACGTGCCAACCGGCGAGGTCCGTCGTCGCGAGTTGCGGTACGCGGAATTCGGAACGCACAAGGTGCTGGCCAGCGAGCACGTGGTGCAGACGGGCGGCGGTCTGCAAGACGGTATCTCCCTCGGGCATGTCAGGCGCGCAGGCGCATCCCCTTCGGTGTCGCGGTGAAGCCCGCCGCGGTGAGCGAGTCCTTGACTGCTGCGGCGAGCGGGTGGCGGGAGAGTATGGGCACGCCGGCGACCGACTCGATCGTCACGCGGGCCAGGGCCCCGGCCGCGACAACGCGCGCGATCGCGGGGCCGAGATCGGCGAACGCGGAGGCGTCGTCGGTGAAAATCAGGAGCGATCTGCCGCCGCGCTCGATATAGGCGAGTAGGTCGCCGCCATGCAGGATGACGACGCCACCCGCGCGGCGGGCGGGACGGTGGCGCGGGGCCTCGTCGTCGACGGAAACGGGCTCCGGCCAGGCGAGCGCCGCACCGTAGGCGTTCGCGGGATCCGAGGCGGCGAGGGCGAGCGTCCTGATGGGCGGCGCGCCGCTGTCGGCCGTCTCGCGGGCGGCCTCCGCGTCGTTGGCGGTCCCGTCGGCGCGGGCGGCGTCGCGTAGCAGGTCGACGGTTGCCGCGTGGGCGAACTGGGCGCCGCCGAGGTGTGCGATGAAGTGGCCGCGGCGGACGCTGCCGGCGTCCTCAAGCGTCGCAAGCACCCGATAGAGCGCCGCGAACCCGCCCGGCACGTCCTCGCGCAGCAGCGAGCCGCGGGTGACGACGCCGTGGCGGTCGAGCATGAGCTCGGCCGTCGCGCTCGCCCGGATGTGGGCCTCGAGCTCGCCCCGGCGGACAAGCGACCAGCGCCCCGCGGCCTGCTCGACAGCGACGGCGAGGCTGCCCGCGACGTTCGTCGTCGACAAACTCCCCCGTGCCAGCCGCGGCGGCCGCAGTCGGCCCGCACCCCGGCGCAGGCTGCTGCGCCGCGACGGCGGGGCGGACTTCGCGCGGTGGGTGCCCCCGCGTCGCAGACGCGAACGCAGCGCGGCGAGTGAATCGTTCGTCACGTGCCCGCTAAAGAACAGCTCCCACAGCGCGTCCGTGACGTCCTCACCGCTGGCCCGCTCCCCCGCGTCGGCAAGGGCCTGCAGGATTTCGCCGTGGCGGAATCCGCCGCCGCCGGCCAGCACGTCGCAGATGCGTGCGGCGAGCCCGGCCGGCTCCTCGGTGGGCTCGGCGAGCGTGAGGTCCGCCGCCTCGGCGAGGTGGAAGGCGATCCAGCCGTCGTCGGCGCCGAGCCGCCCGGCGCCGGTGACGATGACCTCGCCGGTGGCCAGGGCCGCGTCGAGCAGGTGCGGGGCATAATCGGCGACGCGCGGCGGCAACACGAGCGACTCCCATGCCGAGGCCGGCAGCGCGACGCCGGCGAGCTGGTCGATGGCGGTCAGCAGCCCGTCGGTGCCGGTAAGCGGTGCCTCGAGGTGGTGAAAGGCCGGCAGGAAACGCGCATAGGCGCGCTGGTCGACGGGTTCGACCTCGCTGCGCAGGACTGCCAGGCAGCGGCGCCGGATCTGCGCGAGCACCCTCGTGTCCACCCACTCGACGCCGTCGATGCCGGGCGTGAATTCGCCGTCGGTGACGCGGCCCGCGTCCTTCAAGGCAACGAGGGCATGCTCGATGACGCCCGGTGCGAGCGCGAGGTCCGCCGCCGCTCCCTTGAGCGTGAACGGCGCGTGGGTGCGGGCATAACGGGCGACGACATCGCGCAGCGGCTCGGCGACGGGCTCGAGGAACGTGCGCGGAACGCCCGGCGGCAGGACGACGCCGTAAACGTCGCGGGTGCGCGCGGCGTCTTCGATCGCGACGTACACCTCGCTGTCCGCGAGCCGCACAAGCACGGCGCGGGATTGCGCCACGAGCTCGTCGGCCCACGCGGCCGCGGTCGCCGCAGCAGTTGCATCGTCGGCGTCTGCGCCGCTCCCGTCCGGGCCCTGAAGCCGCGCGGCGAGCTCGTCTGCGGACAGCGGTCCGAGGAGGCGCAGCAGGTCGGCGACGGCCTCCGCCCCGCCCGCGAGCCGCCGCTTGGTACTGAGGCGCTGCAGGTCCGCCTCGACCGCGACGATGACGTCGGCGTCAAAGAGCTCCCGCAGCCGCGCGCGCCCGAGCAGTTCGTCGAGCAGCCCCTGGTCGAGTGCCAGCACCGCCGCCTTGCGCTCGGCGAGCGGCTGATCGCCCTCGTACAAGAATTGCCCGACGTAACTAAACAGCAGCGACTGCGCAAACGGCGAGGCCGACGCCGTCTCCACCTCGACGACGGCCACCTCGCGCGCCGCGATCCGCGCGAGCAGCCGCGCCAGCGCCGCCACGTCGTACACGTCGGCCAGGCATTCGCGCAGCGTCTCAAAAATGATCGGAAAATCGGGATATCCGCGCGCGACGTCGAGCAACTGCGCGCTACGCCGACGCTGCTGCCACAACGGTGAACGCTTGCCCGGATAGCGCCGCGGCAGCAGCAGGGCGCGCGCCGCGCACTCGCGGAACCGCGCGGCAAACAGCGCGGACGCGCCGAGCCGGCGCACGACAACGTCCTCGATCTCGCCTGGCTCAAAACTGATGAGCGGCGCAATCTCCGGCGGCGCATCGGTACGCGGCAGCCGCAGCACAATCCCGTCGTCGCTCGCCTGCACGTCGCCCGCCGTGCCGTATGCCTCCTCGATGCGCTCCCCGATCGCGAGCGCCCACGGCGCATGCACTTTCAGGCCGTATGGCGAGAGCAGCACGACGCGCCAATCGCCCAGTTCGTCCTCAAACCGTTCGACGACGAGGGTACGATCGCTCGGCAGCGTCCCGGTCGCGGCGCGCTGCTCGGCGAGATAGTCGGTGAGGTTCGCGCGCGCGTCGTTGTCCAGATCATCGCTGACGCCGCCCCGGCTGCCACTCCCGCGCTCACCAACGGTCCGCACAAACTCGCCGATCGCCTCCCCGAGCTCCGCCGGCCGCCCGCCGCCCTCGCCGTGCCAGAACGGCACCTTGCTGGGCAGACCGGGCGCGGGAATGACGGAGACGCGGTCGTGCGTGATTTCGGTGATGCGCCAGCTCGACGCACCGAGTGCAATAACGTCCCCGGTGCGCGATTCGTAGACCATTTCCTCGTCCAGCTCGCCGACCCGCAGCGGCGCGCGCCGTTTCTCCCCATCGTCGTCGCCACCGGCGAGGTAAACGGGAAACAGCCCGCGGTCGGGAATCGTGCCGCCGCTGGTGACGGCCAGGCGCTGCGCCCCGGGCCGCCCGCTCAGTACCCCGGCGGCGCGGTCCCACACGATGCGCGGCCGCAGCTCGGCGAACTCATCGGACGGGTAGCGCCCGGCGAGCATGTCAAGCGTCGCCTCAAACAGCGCGCGCGGCAGGTTCGCAAACGGCGCCGTGGTGCGCAGCAGCGCAAACCAGGCGTCGACGTCGAGGTCCTCCATCGCGGCGGCCGCGACCGTCTGCTGCGCCAAAATATCGAGCGGATTTGCCGGGGTCCGCAACTCCTCCAGCTGGCCGTCACGCATGCGTTGCACGACGACGGCTGACGCGACGACGTCGGCGCGATGCGTCGGGAAGAACACGCCGCGCGAGGTCTGGCCGACCTGATGCCCGGCACGCCCGACGCGCTGCAGGCCCGACGCGACCGACGGCGGCGTCGTGACCTGGATGACGAGGTCGACGTCGCCCATGTCGATGCCGAGCTCGAGCGAACTCGTCGCGACGACGCACGTGAGCTCACCGGCCTTGAGCGCATCCTCAATCTGGGCGCGCTGCTCCTTGGACACGGACCCGTGGTGTGCCCGCGCGATGGGTGCCTCGGCAAGTTCGTTCAGGCGCGCGGTGAGCCGCTCGGCCTGCCCGCGCGAGTTGGTAAAGACGATGGTGGAGCGGTGCTGGCCGATGAGCTCGGCGATGTGCGCCTCGAGGTAGGGCCAGATCGACCCCGGCCGCGCCTCCGCCTCCGATGCACCTGCGACTGCATCCTCACCCGCACTCTCACTTTCGTCCGCACCTGCACCCTCACTCGCGCTCTTCTCGCCCACGGTGGCCGACGCGAGCCGCGGGTCGACGAGCTGCCCGACGCTCGGCACCCCGGCGCCCGCAGCCGACTGCCCGGCGTCCGCAAGCGCAGGTCCACCGGCGAGGTCCGTCATATCGGGCACGGACCCGCGCACGGTGAGGTCGATGGCGCGCGGCGACGCAGGATCGACGACGGTGACCGGCCGCGCCCCGCCCAAAAACCGCGCCACGGTATCGACGGGCCGCACGGTCGCCGACAGCCCGATGCGCTGCGGCGCTGGCCCGCGCTGGATCGCGTCGAGCCGCGCGAGCGAGACGGCCAGGTGCGAGCCGCGTTTCGTGCCGGCCACCGCATGAATTTCGTCGACGATGACCGTATGCACGTCGCGCAGCCCCTCGCGCGCACTGCTCGTCAGCAGCAGGTAGAGCGACTCGGGCGTCGTGATAAGAATGTCCGGCGGATCGGAAAGCTGCCGACGCCGTTCGGCCGGCGTCGTATCCCCGGTACGAATGCCGACGCGCACCTCGCGTGTCGCCTGGCCGTGATGACTGGCAGCGCGGGCGATCCCGACGAGCGGCGAGCGCAGGTTGCGCTCAATATCGGTGCCGAGCGCCTTCAGCGGCGATAGATAGATGACCTGCACCCCGCCGGGCGACCCCTCCGAGCCCTCCCTCGCCTCCGCGCCAGCACCTGCGCCAGCCCGCGCCGATGTCCCCTCGGCAGCGCCCGGCAGCAGCGTGCGGTCGAGCGCAAACAGGAATGCGGCGAGCGTCTTGCCGGAGCCCGTCGGGGCGACGACGAGCGTATCCTCGCCGCGCGCGATCGCCTCCCACGCCCCGGCCTGGGCGGGCGTCGGCTCGCGAAACACCGCGCCGAACCAGTGGCGCGTCACCGCGCTGAAGCTCGCGAGTGCCTCATCCGTCATGTCGCCACCCTAACGCTGCGCGGAGCTCGCCGCGTCCCGGCGGAACCGATCAGCGTCCAGAGATCACTACTCGCCCGCGGAGCCAAAGCCGGACCGCCCACGAAAAACTCGCACCAGGACTTCCGAACCGGAAGATTCGCGCCCGCCAAGGAAACGTCCACCGAGCGTGCCACCGGAATACCCGCAGAATAAACCACCGGGAACTCGCCAGAATCCGCCACCGCGAACCGAGAGAAAGCCGCTGCCTCGCGCGCCTAGGGCGTGACGACCTCGCCTGTGCGGATCACTGTCATCGGCGAAAGCGCGCCCGCGGCGAGCAGGTCGGCCGGGTCGTCGGCATAGTGCACGACGTCGGCCAGCTCGCCGTCCACCAGCCCGGTGCGCCCGGCGCGCTCGCCGGCGCTGCCCGGCCCCGACGCGAGATACGCCCGCGCCCGCCACGACGCAAACTCGAGCGCCGCATGCGCATCCAGCCCCGCATCGACCCACAGCCCGAGCTCGCGCGGCAGTGTGCCGTGCGCGAGGCTCCCGCCGGCGTACGACCCCGCAAGGATCTGCACCCCGGCGTCGAGGAAGCGCCGCAGCAGCGCAAAGCGTCGCTCGTGCAGCCAGCGCATCTGCGCCGCATAGGCGGGGAACCTCGCGCCGCCCGCGTCGGCGAAGTCGGCGAAGTTATCCGACTGCACGAGCGTCGGCGTCACGGGGATGGCGCGACGGGCTGCTTCGGCGATGTGTTCGTCTTGCATGCCCGAGCCGTGTTCGAGGCAGTCAATGCCGGCGTCGAGCAGCGCTCCGATTGCCTCGGTCGAAAACGTGTGGGCGGTGACGCGCGCGCCGGCCTCATGCGCCGCGGCGATCGCGTCGGCAAGGACGGCCGGATCCCACAGGGGTGCGACGACGGCGTCTGCTCCCGCGGAGCGATCGATCCAGTCGGCGACGATCTTCACCCAGCCATCGCCCGCGCGCGCCTGCCGCGCGACCTCTTCCGGCAGCTGTGACGGATCATCGAGCTCGACGGCGAGGTTGCGCAGATAGCGTTTCGGCCGCGCGATATGCTGCCCGGCGCGCACGATGACGGGGACGTCGGTGTGCCGATCGAGCCAGTGCGTATCGGCCTGCACGCCGCAGTCGCGCACGAGCAGCGTGCCCGCGGCAAGGTCCGCCCGTCCCTGCGCGAGCGCGGTCTCTTCGTCGACGGGGCCCGCGTCACCGAGCCCGATGTGGCAGTGGACATCGACGAGGCCCGGGTAGAACCAGCCGACTAGCTCCTGCACGACGCCAGCTGCCGCGTCGCTCGGATCGTCGAACGGATCCGCGAGGCTCAGTCGCCCGTCGACGAGCCACGCCCGATCGACGTGTTCGCCGCTGTTGAGCACCACCCGGCCCGCGAGAGCCACGACGCGCGCCACGGCCGGCCTATTTCTTGAGGAACTTCTCGAGGCCCTCGGGCACCTCGAACTGCGACGCCTGCGCGGTCTGCTTGCCGAGCCCGAAGCTCGAGCCCTTTGCCTTCGGCTTCGCGGCCTCTTCGGCCTTGGCCCGCAGCTTGCGCTCCATCTCGGCCTCCTGCCGCGCGCGCTTAGCCGGGTTGCCGGACTTGCCCTTGGGGCGCTTCTTTTGCGGCGCCTGGCGTCCGCGCGCCTTCTTGCCCATGCCAGGCATGTTGCCCATCCCGGGCATGCCTCCCATGCCGGGCACGCCACCCATGCTTGGGCCACCGCGCGCCATCGACTCCATCATCGTCTTGGCCTGCAAGAAGCGTTCGACGAGCCCGTTGACCTCGGTCACCGTCGTGCCCGAACCGCGCGCAATGCGCGAGCGCCGCGAGCCGTTGAGGATCTTGACGTTGGCGCGCTCGGCGGGCGTCATCGAGCGTACGATGGCCTCGATGCGGTCGACCTCGCGGTCATCGAAGTTATCGAGCTGGTCGCGCAGCTGGCCCATGCCGGGGAGCATCCCGAGCATTTTCTTCATCGAGCCCATGCGCCGCAGCTGGCCGAGCTGCTTGAGGAAGTCGTCGAGCGTGAATTCGCCTCGCCCGAGCTTTTCGGCCATCTTCTCGACCTCGCCCTCGTCGAAGGCCTTCTCGGCCTGTTCGATGAGGGTGAGAACGTCGCCCATGTCGAGGATGCGCGACGCCATGCGGTCGGCGTGGAAGCGCTCGAAATCGCCGAGCTTTTCGCCCGTCGACGCAAACAGCACGGGCACGCCGGTGACGGTCCGCACCGACAGCGCCGCACCGCCGCGCGCATCGCCGTCGAGCTTGGACAGGACGACGCCGGTGAAGCCGACGCCGTCGCGGAATGCTTCGGCGGTGTGGACGGCGTCCTGGCCGATCATCGCGTCGAGCACGAAGAGGATCTCGTCGGGGTTGACGGCGTCGCGAATATCGATCGCCTGCTGCATCATCTCTTCGTCGACGCCGAGACGTCCTGCGGTGTCGACGATGACGACGTCATGCAGCCGCGACTTGGCGGTCGCGAGGCCCGAGCGCGCGACCTCGACCGGGTTGCCGACGCCGTTACCGGGCTCGGGCGCCCACACGGGCACGCCGGCCTGCTCGCCAATCACCTGCAGCTGCATCACGGCGTTCGGGCGCTGCAGGTCGGAGGCCACGAGCAGCGGTGTATGCCCCGCCTCACGCAACCACTTACCGAGCTTGCCGGCGAGCGTCGTCTTACCGGCGCCCTGCAGGCCCGCGAGCATGATGACCGTCGGGCCACTCTTGGCAAAATGCAGCTCGCGCGTGGACCCACCGAGGATCTGGATGAGCTCGTCGTTGACGATCTTGATGATCTGCTGGCCAGGGTTCAGCGCCGCGGACAGCTCCGCCCCACGCGCCTTTTCGCGCACCTGCGAGGTGAACGCCCGCACCGCCGGCAGCGCGACGTCGGCGTCGAGCAGCGCGCGGCGGATCTCGCCGATCGTCGTATCAATATCGGCGTCGGTCAGCCGCCCCTTGCCTTTGAGGTTTTTAAAGGAGTCGGTAATCCGGTCGGACAGGGTTGCGAACACGTAGAGTCCTCTAGTTGCGGTCGGTGGGCTAATCTGCCCAACAGTCTAAGGCCTTGGTCAGGCCAGGATCGCGTCGACGAAGCCCTCGGGGTCGAACGGTGCGAGGTCGTCGGCACCTTCGCCGAGCCCGACGAACTTCACGGGCACGCCGAGCTCGCGCTGCACGGCGACGACGATGCCGCCCTTGGCGGAGCCGTCAAGTTTGGTCAGCACGATGCCGGTGACGTCGACGGCATCGGAGAAGACCTGCGCCTGGCGCATGCCGTTTTGGCCGGTGGTCGCGTCGAGTACGAGCAGCACCTCGCGCACGGGGGCGGCGCGGCCCATGACGCGCTTGATCTTGCCGAGTTCGTCCATGAGGTGGGACTTATTTTGCAGGCGGCCGGCGGTATCGACGAGGACGACGTCAGCCTGATCGGCGGCGGCCTGCCGCACGGCCTCGAAGGCGACCGAGGCCGGGTCGGCGCCCTCCTTGTCGCTTTTCACGACGGGCACGCCGACGCGCTCGCCCCACGTGGCCAGCTGTTCGACGGCGGCGGCGCGGAAGGTGTCGGCCGCGCCGAGGACGACGGAATGGTCTTCGGCGACGAGCACGCGCGCGAGCTTGCCGACCGTCGTCGTCTTACCGGCGCCGTTGACGCCGACGACGAGGATCGATGCCGGGTGCTTGTCGCCGTCGTCGCCGACGACCTCCTGAACGTGCAAGCTGCGGTCCATCGTCGGGTCGACGAGCCGCAGCAGTTCGGCGCGCAGCACCTCGCGGATGCGTTCCGGATCGGTCGTGCCAAGGACCTTCGCCTCGGTGCGCAGGTGGTCCATGAGTTCGGTCGTCGGGCCAAGGCCGAGGTCAGCCATGAGGAGCGTCTCTTCGATCTCCTCCCAGTCCTCCTCGCGCAGGTCGCCGCGCGAGAGGATCGCGAGCAGCGTGTTGCCGAGCGCGCCGGAGCGCGACAGGCGGGCCTTTAAGCGCTGGAAGCGGGTGCCGGCGGCCTCCGGGCGCTCCAGCGTCGGCGTCGTCGTGCCGAGCGGCGGGGCATCACGCTCCCGGGTATCGGCGCCCTTTCCGCCCGGGAACGGGCTGGTCTCATCGGGCGGCAGCTGCGTCGAGCGCGAGCGGCGCACGCCCACCACGAACGCGATAAGACCGAGAATAAGGATGACAACGAGTCCGGCAATGAGGGCGTAATCTTGGCCAGTCATGCCTCCATTGTCGCCGACGAGGGCGCCTCACCCAAACGCTGCTACAGGCGCTGGGAGATGACGGCCGACACGCCGTCGCGCATCGAGACGCCGTAGAGCGCGTCGGCGACCTCCATCGTCCGCTTTTGGTGCGTGATGACGATGAGCTGGGAGTCGTGCTGCAACTCGGTGAAGATGGAAAGCAGGCGGTCGAGGTTGCGATCATCGAGCGCCGCTTCGACCTCGTCCATGACGTAAAACGGCGACGGGCGCGCCTTAAAGATCGCGACGAGTAGCGCAATCGCCGTGAGCGAGCGCTCCCCGCCGGACAGCAGCGACAGGCGTTTGACCTTCTTGCCCGCGGGCCGCGCCTCGACCTCGATGCCGGTCGTGAGCATGTCGTCGGGGTCCGTCAGGACGAGACGCCCCTCGCCGCCCGGGAACAGCCGGTCGAAGACGCCCTCGAACTCGCGCGCGGTGTCGGCGTATGCCTCGGTGAAGACGCGCTCGACGCGCTCGTCGATTTCGGCGACGATGCGCAGCAGGTCGGCGCGCGACTTCTTGATGTCCGCGACCTGGCTGGTGAGGAACTCGTGGCGCTCGTTCAGCGCCGCATGCTCCTCCAGGGCAAGCGGGTTGATCTTGCCGAGGCGCGCGACGTCCCGCTCGGCGCGTTTGAAACGCTTTTCCTGCTGCTCACGCACGTAGGGCTTTTCGACGCGCACCTCCTCGCCGTCCTTGTCCGTCGCGAGTTCGACGATCGGCAGGTGCGGGCCGAATTCCTCGACGAGGGTGTCGGCGTCGACGGCGAGTTCCTCGCGGATGCGTTCCGCGAGCGATTCCAGGCGCATGGTGAGTTCGGCGCGCGCGAGCTCCTCGCGGTGTGCGGCGTCGGTGAGTTCGGTCAGCCGCGTCGTGGCGGCGTCGATGCTCGCGCGCACGCCCGCAAGCTCGCGGTGGTATTCGGCCTGGGCTGCTTCGGCGTCGGCGCGCTCGGCCTGCGCCCGATTGAGTGAGATCGCGATCGCCTGCAGGGCCGCGTCGGCGTCGGCGCGCACCTGATCGGCGACGTGGGCGGCGGCTTCCCGGCGGCGGTAGCGCTCCTCGGCGCGGCGACGCGTCGTGCGCTCGGCCTCGGCGGCCTCCTCGAGCTGTTTCGCGCGGCCCGCGAGCGCCGCGATGCGCTCCTGCACGGTGCGCAGTTGGAGGCGAGCGTCGGTTTCGGCCCGCCGGGCGTCGGTGGCGGATTGCGCCGCACCATCGCGGGCGGTCTGCGCCGCGGCCAGATCCGCTTCGGCATCCTGGGGCTCTTTTTCGGCGACGACGAGGCGCTCGCGCAGTTCGGCGAGCTCGGCGTCGTGGGCCTGAAGTTCCTCATCGAGGCGGGCGATCGCGGGCCCGGAGCGTTCCACTTCGGCCTGCGCCGAGCGCAGCGTCGCGGCGAGCTGGGCGAGTTTCTGGTTGGCTTGGGCGGCCTGCGCGTCCGCGCTCCGCACGGCAGACAGGGTGGCGGCGACCTCGCGCCGGGCCGCCTCGGCCGCGGCATCGGCCTGCTCGCGTTCGGACTTCAGGCGCGTCGCGGCTTCGTCGGCCGCTGCGAGCGCGGCGGCGGCCTCGTCGTGGCGCCCTTGGAGTTCGATGGGTGAACCGGTGACCTCGCCGCCGCCGGTGGCGCGCGCCCCGTGCAGGACATCGCCCGCGGCGGTGACGACCCGCAACTGGGGGTGCGCGGCGGCGACCGCTGCGGCATCGGCCAGCTCCGCGACGAGGACCGTATCAGCCAGCAGCGCCACGATTGCGCCGCGGTGGGCGGCGTCCTTCACCTCGACGACGTCGAGGGCTGCCTGCACGCCGTCGGCGCTAACGGCCGCCGTCAGCTCCTGTGCAGTATCCGCATCTGTTGCCGCGTCGGCGCCACCCGGGGTTCCTGCCGCGCCGGAACCGTGAACGACGCGCACCCGCCCCGCACCGGCCTGTCGCGCATGTGCCAGCGCCGCCAGGGTGGCGTCGCGGTCGCTCGCGAGCGCCGCATCGGCGAATTCCCCGAGCGCCGCGGCGATGGCGGCGCGCCACGGCTCGGCGACGGTGATGGCCTGCTCGATGAGGGCGTCGGCGAAGCCGTCGGCGGCGAGCTGGGCGGTGCCGTCCTTGCGGCCGAGCGATAGCGCGAGCGTCTCCAGCTGCGCGCGGGCGACCTGGGCGGCGGACCGCTCGGCGCGTTCGGCGTCGGCGAGTTCCTTGGCGTGCTTGTCGGCCGCCTCCGCTGCCGCGAGCGCCGCGGCATGGGCCTGCTCGAGGTCGCCGCCGCTTTCGCCCTGCGCTGCGATCTCACGTTCCAGCGCGGTGTACTGCGTCTCGGCCTGCGCGGCGCGCTGCTTGGCCGCCTCGAGGGACTCGGTAAGCCGCCCCTGCTCGGCGCGCGCGGCCTCGATCCGCGATTCGCGCGCCGCGACCTGCCCGGCGAGGCGCGCCAGGCCCTCGCGCCGGTCCGCGACCCCGCGGTGGACGGCGGCGAGCCGGTGCTCGGCCTCCCGCTCTGCAGCCTCGGCGGCCACCCGCCCGGTGCTGGCCACCGCGAGCGCTTGCTCGGCCGTGGCCTGCTCGCCGTGCAGTTCCGTCTCGGCCGCGCGGGCACTGGCCGCCTGGCGGTCGAGCTCGTCGGGGTCCGGGCCGCCATGCGTCGGCGGCGGGGCGTCCAAGAACCGGGCCCGCTCGCGCGCGAGCGTGTGGATGGACCCGAGCCGTTCGCGCAGCGTTGACAGCGCGACGACGGTGTCCGCGGCCGTGCGCACGCGAGGCGCCACGTCGGCCGCGCTGGCCTCCATGTCGGCGAGCCACGTGCGCAGTCGCGTCACCTCAGCCTGCGCCGCCGCCCGCTCTTCGGCCAGTTCCCGCTCGCCGACGGACTCCGCGGCCAGCTGCGCTCCGAGCTGGGCATAGTCATCGGCGTACAGCCGCGATTTTGCATCCCGCAGTTCGGCCTGAATGACCTGCGCGCGCCGCGCCACGTCGGCCTGCCGCGCGAGTGGCCCAAGCTGGCGACGAATCTCGGCCGTCAGGTCTTCTAGCCGGTTGAGGTTGCCGGCCATCGTTTCGAGTTTGCGCAGCGCCTTGTCTTTGCGCCGCCGATGCTTGAGCACGCCGGCGGCCTCTTCGATGAAGCCCCGCCGCTCCTCGGGCGTGGCGTGCAGCACGGCGTCGAGCTGCCCCTGCCCGACGATGACGTGCATCTGGCGCCCCATGCCGGTATCGGAGAGCAGCTCTTGGATGTCCAGCAGCCGGCACGCCGTGCCGTTGATCGCATACTCCGAGCCGCCGGAGCGAAACAGCGTGCGCGAGATCGTCACCTCGGAGTAGTCGATCGGCAGCGCCCCGTCGGTGTTATCAATCGTGAGCGAAACTTCGGCGCGCCCGAGCGCCGGCCGCGAGCTCGTTCCCGCGAAGACGACGTCGGCCATATTCCCGCCGCGCAGCGCCTTGGCGCCCTGCTCGCCCATGACCCAGGCGAGGGCGTCGACGACGTTAGATTTGCCGGACCCGTTCGGCCCGACGACGCACGTGATGCCCGGCTCGAATTTCAGGGTCGTCGCAGACGCGAACGACTTAAAGCCGCGCAGCGTCAGCGTTTTGAGATGCACGCCTTGAGCTTACCGGCTCGGGTGGTGCGTTGCGGAAAATCGCGCCGCGCCTACACCGGAGAGGATGGCCGAGCTCGCGAACCTTTCCCCGCTTGGTCAGTTGCGCGCCGGCAAGCTCGGGCGGCGGCTGACCAATCTCGTCATCGGCCAGATCCTGTTCGGCGCCTCGATGGCGATGATGATCCGCGCCGGGCTCGGCGGTGCCCTGGGACGTGCTGCACGTCGGCCTGGCTAAGCACCTGCCGCTCACCTTCGGGCAGACCGTCGTCGCCCCCGAGGCCGATAACCCCGAGGTCAACGTCGGCACCGGCTCGCTCAACTCCGAGCGCTTCGGCGGCATCGTCACCGCATTTATGGGCGCGCTGCAGGCCCAGCGCGTGCCGTGGGGCACGCTCGATGTGCGCGAGAACGTACGCTTTTTCGGTGGCAACCTCGCGCAGTGGGTGCACGAGAACTACCCCGAGACGGGCACCGTCCTCGCGCTCGAGTTCAAAAAGACGTTCATGGACGAGTGGAACGGCATTCCCGACGAGGAGCACCTGCGAGCGCTGAACGCGGCCCTGCGCGAGACGGTGCCCGCCACGCTCGCGGCGCTCGACAAGCTGGAGGCGCCGTGAGCGAGGAGGACGCGCAGGTTTCTACCGATTGCCCGGGCGGCGCCGCGACGGGGCTTGCCGCCGGCGACCTCGCCGTCGATCACGCCCTCGCGCTGCTGTCCTCCTCGATGCGTTTTCTGCTCGATGTCACGCCCGACAACGCCGAGGAGATCCGCGAACCCTTCCTCGCCGGCGAGGTCGATGAGCCCGAGTTTTCCTACCGCGACCTCGACGCCGATCCGGACGTGCTCGACGCGATGCTCAATTTCATCGCCTTTGACGCCGTCGCCGATCCATCGCTCGGTTCACTGCTGCGTGCCAAGGCCCGCGATGTGCGCCTGCAGATCGAGATGCTGCGCGCCTCCTTTCCGACGTGCCGCCAGAGGCGCCGCGCGCCGATAGCGTCGAAGCCGAGGAATTTCGGGAGCTCGCGCTCGCAGAGTTCGATTATTACCGCGAGCAGGACGGCGACATCGCGATGAACTCCGAGGTGCGCGACGACGTCGTCGGCGTCCTCGTCGCCGGCGATACGCTCATGATCAGCCAGTCGGCGCACATTGCTCGCGAGCGCGCGAACGCGCTGCTGCAGCACGAGGTCGGCACGCACCTCGTCACGCAGGTCAACGGCGCCCACCAGCCGATCAAGCTGCTCGCCGCGGGCCTGGCCCGCTACGACGAAACCCTGGGAGGGCCTGGCCTTGCTCGCGGAGATCGCCTGCGGCGGCCTCACTCGCTCGCGGCTGCGGCAGCTCGCGGCGCGCGTGCTCACCGTCGACGCGATGCTCGCCGTCGACGCGATGCTCGCCGGCGCCAGCTTCCGCGAGGCCTTCAACGCCCTGACCGCAGCCGAGTTCACGCCCGCGAGCGCCTACACCACCGTCATGCGCGTCTACCGCGGCGGCGGCTTTACCAAGGACGCCATCTACCTGCGCGGCCTCGTCGACCTGCTAGCCCACGTGCGCGAGGACGGTAACCTCGGACACCTGTGGCTCGGCAAGTTCGCGCTGCAGGACCTGCCGCTCGTGCGTGACCTCGCCGAGCGCGGTATCCTCGCGCCCGCGCGCCCGACCCCACGCTACGTCACGGAGCCCTTCATGGCCGAGCGCCTCACCGCGGCCGCCGACGCCGACCTCGCGAGCCTCGTCATGACGCTCGAGAGCTAACGCCCGACCATTCTTGCCGCATCCTCATTGCGTCTTCGGGCGTCCTCGTCGTCAACGATCCGACTTCGCTCGCCGGGGCGCTCTCCAAGGCCTACTTCCAACACTTCCCGGAGGCGGTACGCCCGCGCACGCTGATCTCACGCAATGAGGAGCGCATCCGCGATTTCGTCGACGAGCTCGGCGGCCGCGCGGTGCTCAAGCCGCTGCAGGGCTCGGGCGGCTCGGGCGTCTTCCTCGTCAATACCAAGGAATCGCCCAACCTCGCCCAGATCGTGGAGGCCATTTCGCGCGACGGCTACGTCGTCGCCCAGGAATACCTGCCCGAGGCGAAGGACGGCGACGTGCGCATGTTCGTCATGAACGGTCAGCCGCTGAAGGTGGGCGATGCCTATGCGGCCTTCCGACGGGTGCCCTCCAGCTCGGATGTGCGTTCGAACATGTCGAGCGGTGGTAAGGCCCAGGCCGTGAAGGTCACCGAGGAGATGCTGCACCTCGTCGAGCTCGTGCGCCCCAAACTCCAAGCCGACGGGATGTTCCTCGTCGGGCTCGACATCGTCGGCGATAAGCTCATGGAGGTCAACGTCTTCTCGCCCGGCGGGCTCGGCTCTTGCCAGCAGCTTTACGACGTCGATTTCGCCCCCGCCGTGATCGCGGACCTGGAGCGCAAGATCGCGATCCGCGACCACTACGGCAACGAGCTCACTAACGCCCGCCTCGCGAGCGTCTAGTTGTTGAGATAGATAACGGCCGAGTAGGGCGCGATATCCAGCTGGTTCGCGCCGCCCTCGCCGAGGCCCGGCGTTTCGTGATTGCCAAAGAGCTGGCTGTAGCGGCTCGCGTCGGAGTTAAAGACGACGCGCCAGTTGCCCGGCAGATCGATCGGCACTTGCTTGGCGTCGGCGGAGAAGTTCGCCGCGATGAGCGCCGCCACGCCGTCGATCGTGCCGCGCGTGAAGGCCAGCACCTTCGCCTCGTTATCGGCGATGATGATGTTCGTCTGCGAGCCCTGCAGCGCCATGGATTCGCCGTAGAGGTTGCGCCGCAGTGAGATGACGTCGCGGAACATTTGCGTCAGGTCGCGCAGCTCCCAGGCCTGCTCCCAGTCCAGCGGCACGGTGTCGCGGAACCATTCGCCCTCGAGGAACTCCTGGCCCTGGAAGAGCATCGGGATGCCGGGGGCGGTCAGCGTGAGGATCGCCCCCAGGGTCGCGCGCTTTTGCGCGGCCCAGCCCGTCGGATCGGCCTCATCGACCTCGCTTGGCACGCGCGCCGAACCGTTGGCGACCTCGTCGTGCGATTCGGTGTAGATGACGCGATCGAAGGGGTGGTGGTATTCGTGCGTGATGGCTGCCGCGAGCGCATCGATGGAGCGCGCGCCATCGTCGGGCGTGGTCAGGGCCGCCCGCACGGGGTGGACGAACTCGCTATCCCACTGGGCGTGCATCGCGCCGCCGCCTTCGGCCGGATCGGTGACGGCGGCGTCGTTGTGCAGGTCCTCGGCGATCGCGAGCCGGCCGGGGAACTCCGAGCGCACGAGCCGCGCCACGTCGCCCATCATCGTCCAGCCCTCTTCGATATCGTCGCCGAAGCCGTTGCCGGCGCGCATGTAGGGCGTCATGTCGAGCCGCAGCCCGTCCATGTGGTAGTCGCGTAGCCACATGCGGGCGTTATCGAGGATGAAGTCACGTACCTCGCGCCGGCCGTAGTCGGGCCGGGTATCGCCCCAGGGCGTGGCCGAGCGCCAGTCCTGGTAGAAGTAGATGCCGCCCTTGTCGTTTTCGCTCCAGCCGTCGAACTGCCAGATGGACAGGTCCGAGGGGCCGAAGTGGTTGTAGACGACGTCGACGATGACGGCGATGCCGTTCTTGTGCGCCTCGCGCACGAAGGTCTTCAGCGCGTCGGGCCCGCCGTAGCTGGATTCGACGGTGAACATGTGGGCGGGGTTGTAGCCCCAGGAGATATCGCCCGCGAACTCCATGAGCGGCATGAGCTCGATCGCGTTGACGCCGAGCTCGCGCAGGTAGCCGAGTTTGCCGGTGAGGTCGTTCAGGTCCGCGCCGGAATCATCGGCGGGGAAGAAGGAGCCAATGTGCGTTTCGTAGATGACGAGCTGGTGCGCGCGCGGGGTGTCGAACGCGTCGTCGTCCTGCCAGTCGAAGTCGGCGTGGTTATAGAGCACGCCGTTTCCGACGGAGTTCGTCACGCGCGCGGCGCGCGGGTCGATGCGGTAGAACGAGTTCTCGCCGTTGGTGATGATGAACTGGTATTCCTGACCGGTCTGCGCGCCCGGCACCTCGCCGTAGAAGTGGCCGTTGCCTTCATCGGCTAGCGCGTTCGCGGACTCATTCCAGTCGTTAAAATCGCCGACGACGTGTACGGCGTCGGCATTGGGCGCCCAGACGCGAAAGACGTAGCCGCCCTCGATCGGAAAGGCGCCCATCCCCGGTTGTGCTTCACTCATCGATTATCGTCCTCACGGTTAATAGCGGGGCAGCCCGCAACGAAAAACTGCCGCGCCACCGCTCTTGAACCGTCCTGGGTTTCGTTCCGATGATTATGTGAGGGCCCTGGTTGGCTCTCTGGTCTGATCGTAGACCTGCTCGACCTCTGTTGGGGTGCGGTAGCCGAGACTTCCATTCAGCCGTTGGTGGTTCCACCAGTGAACTGGATCGCCCCGGGTGTGGTGGAGGGTTTGATCTAACCGAGAGGATAGGAACATGCCTGCACCGAGTAAGTACCCTGCAGAAGTTCGTGAC
>NZ_MQVR01000054.1 GCF_001907295.1 Bowdeniella nasicola | reverse complement strand
CGGGGGGTTAAAGTCCACTCATCATCAGGGACCTCGATGCTTATCCCCAACACCCCTGCCCGATCGGCGCGCCCACACTCAACTCTGAAGAGCCCGGTTAGCCCGACCGTCAGCAGTGCCGCCAAAAGCCACCGCAGTCGCATCACTTCTCCTCGCGCAGCAACGGGCTCGCCGCGAGGTCGAGCACCGCCGACAGTCGCGCACCCATGAGTTCATCGGGATCGACGTCCGTGCGATGAATGCGCGCCCGGGCGTCGTGCCCTTCCAGCGTAACGACGAGATCCGTATATCCGCGGCGCACACGCACGTCACGCACGTCGACCTCAACCGGCAGACCGGACGCCGACTCATCCCCGATCGTCAAGGCATCGGGAGCAAGCGCACGCACGCCCTCATCCGTCGTGAGCAATGGGCCGTACCCGAGGAACTCGGCAACATCGGCCCGCTGCGGGTCGCGCCAGACCTCCGCGGGAGTACCGATCCGCGCGATCTCACCATCGATGAGCACGGCGATGCGGTCGGCGACGGTGAACGCCTCATCCTGGTCGTGCGTGACGTAAATAGCGGTCGAACCGGAGGCTTTCAGGATCGTACGGATATCGGAGGCGAGGCGCTCACGCATCGCGCGGTCGAGCGAGGACAGCGGTTCATCCAGCAGCATGACCGACGGATTGGGCGCCAGCGCACGTGCGAGTGCGACGCGCTGAGCCTGCCCACCCGATAGCGACGTGACGGCGCGATCGGCCATCTCCCCCAGCCTGACGAGCTCGAGCATCTCGGCGACGCGGCGAGCGCGCTCCGTCTTCGGACGCGACGCGAGCCCGTAGGCCACGTTGCCACCGACGCTGCGGTGGGCGAATAGCTGCCCGTCTTGGAACATCAGCCCAAAGCCGCGCCGATGCACCGGCACGGAGATGACGTCCTCGCCGTTCCAGCTCATCGTGCCCGACGTCGGGGTCTCCAAGCCCGCGATCGCCCGCAGGAGGGTCGATTTACCGGAGCCCGACGGTCCCAGCAGCGCGACGATCTCCCCCTGGTCGACCGTGAGCGAGACCGACCGAACGGCGCGATAGCTGCCGTAGCTGACCGTGAGGTCCTGAATCTCCATCATGCGAATCCTCCTGCCTGTGCCGGCCGTGTCCGCTCGACGAGCACCATGATTGTCGCGGCGAGTGCGGCCAGCACGACCGATGCCGCCATCGCCATGCCCTGGTCGACGGCGCCCGGGCGGGAAATGAGCCGATAGATCACGACGGGCAGCGTCGGTGATTCCGGCCTCGCAAGAAATGACGTCGCACCGAACTCCCCGAGCGAGACCGCAAGCGCGAATCCGGCCGCCACCCCGCCAGCGCGCAGAAGGTGGGCGCCATCGATCGTGGCGAGCACCCGCAGTGGCGATGCACCAAGCGTCGCGGCCACCTCCCGCTGCCGCGGCGAAATCGCCCGCAGCACGGGCGAGAGGATCCGCACGACGAGCGGCACGGCGACGACCGCCTGCGCGAGCGGCACGAGCCAAAACGAGCTACGAAGATCGAGCGGCGGGCGGTTCATCGTAATGAGAAAACCAAAGCCGACCGTCACGGCGGACACGCCGAGCGGCAGCATGAACGTCGCATCGAGGATGGCGAGCGCGCGCCGCCGGGCGCGGGTGCGGGGCCGACGCGTGACGACGAGCGCGACAGCGACTCCGACGACGAGCGCGATCGCCGCGGCGAGCAGCGCCACGAGGATGGACGTGCCCGCCGCCTGCACGGCCGAGACGCGCACGGCGCGCGTCGCACCGGCGTCGGCGAGGTCGCGATAGTTCGCGAGCGTGAACTCCCCCGCGCGGTGCAGCGAGCGCCACAGCAGCTGCGCAACGGGCATCACGATGAGACCGACGATGACGACCGCGGTGATCGCGAGCGCCGGCACATCCGCGCGCCCGGGCGTATGCGCGAAGGGATCGGGCCGCAGGTTCAGCGCGCGCTCGCTGCGCTTGCGGGCCTGCCCGGCCACCGCGAGCGAGACGGCGATAACGACGAGCTGGACGATCGACAGCACCGCCGCCGCCCGCAGGTCAAGGAACGTCGTCGTGAGCAGATAGATCTCGGATTCGATCGTCGCGAGCTCGACGCCACCGAGAATGAGCACGATGCCGAAGGCCGTCGCGCAAAACAGGAAGACGACGGAGGCCGCCGACGCGATGGCCGGCATGAGGCTCGGCAGCGTCACGGTGGCAAAGGCGCGCAGCGGCGTCGCCCCGAGCGCCCGCGCGGCCTGCACCTGCCGCGGGTCGAGCCGCGCCCACAGCATCCCGACATTGCGCACGACGAGCGAGTAGTTGAAGAACACCATCGCGGCAACGACGGCGGTAACCGTGCCATCGAGCTGCAGGAAATCGAGCCATCCGCCGGGCGCGAGCAGGGAGCGAAATGCGACGCCGACGACGACCGTCGGCAGCACGAACGGCACGGCGACGATCGCGCGCGCGAGCAGGTAGCCGGGAAACCGGCAGCGGTAGAGCGCATACGCGCCGGGGATGCCGAGCAGGACCGAGACGGCCGTGCCCGCCGTCGCCATGCCGAGCGTCAGCCCGATGATCCGCCACGTGCGCGGGCGCGCGGACACCTCCTGGAAGGCCGACAGGTCCCATGACCCGGCCTCCGAGGTGAATCCGCGCGCCACGAGTGTTGCGGCTGGCCAGGCGAAAAACAGCGCAAGGAAGACCAGCGGCAGGCCAGCCGCGACGGCGAGAACTACCCGATAACGTCGCTCTGCCACGTGCGCAGCCAGGTCTCGGCGTTCTGGGCGATCTTCTCCGCGGGCACCGTCGTGACCGTGTCCGCGAGCGGCCCGAACTTCGTCAGGTCCTCCGGCGCCTTCGCCTCCGGGTTGGTCGGGTGCATGTACGTCACCTTGCTGATCGCCTCCTGCACCTTCGGCGTGAGGAGGAACTCGATGAACGACGACGCCGCCTTCTCATTCTTCGTCCCCGCGATCACGCCCGCATATTCGACCTGGCGGTAGCAGGTCTCCGACAGCGCGACGGTGCTCGACTCCGTCTTCTCCTCATTCACCGAGTACGCGGGCGACGAGCCATAGGAGACCATCATCGGGAACGGCCCCTTGCCCTCACCGGCGGAGTAGTCGACGCTGAACGCATCCGACCAGCCGTTCGTAACCTTCAGCCCGTTCGCCTTGAGCTTCTTCCAGTAATCGACCCAGCCGTCTTCGCCGAAATGCTCGATCGTCGCGAGCATGAAGGCCATGCCCGGGGTCGACGACGCGGGGTTCATCGCGACGAGCTTGTCCGAGTATTCGGGCTTGAGCAGATCCTCAAATGTCTTCGGGATCTCGACGTTGTTCTCGCTGAACCACTTCTTGTCGGCGTTGATGCAGACGTCTCCCTGATCGATCGGAATGAGGCCGGGCTCGCCCGCGAAATCGAGGTCCTTATTGGGCGACGCGACACTCGTCTCGCCGATGATCTTCTGGCCGGCCAGGCGATAGGAGACGGTGTTGTCGAGGCCGTAGACGACGTCGCCGAGCGGCGCATCCTTGGTCAGCACGAGCCGGTTCGCGAGCTCGCCGCCATCACCGACCTGCTGAATCTTGACCTCGACGCCCGTTTTTTCCTTGAACTCAGAAAGGAGTTCGTCGGGGAAATCGAAGGAGTCGTGCGAGAGCACGACGAGTGATTCGGGCGCCTTTTCTTCCGGGGCTTTTTCGCCCCCGGAGCAGGCGACGAGCCCGAGGGAAAGGGCAATGATGGTGAGCCTTGCTGCTCGCATGGATCCTCCTAGCGGTACTGGAGGGGTGAGGCCCGCGCATGGCTGGACCCGGAGATTGCGACTCCCTTCGCCGGCATGATCCGGATCAGGTTCGTAGGGTCTGCGTTCGCACTCTCAGCGCCCGGCGGCGCTCCCCTGTCTACGTCATCCCAGTATAACTAGCTTCCCCAGCTGAGCAGATCCGCGAGCGTCAGCCGCTGCGGCACGAGCGTGCACTGCGCAACCTCCGCCGAGGTCATCGGCCGGTAGCGCGTCTCGCTCTTGTGGCTCTCGCCGGGCGCCCAGGTGCGTTCGACGGGATCCCATTTGGGCCGCGTCGTCGTATGGGTGCGCTGCTGCTCGACGTTCCCGGTGGCGCAGTCATGGCGAATATCACGCCAGTCGGTCACGGACTTCTGTTCGGTGACGGGGCACTGCACGATCTCGGCCGCCGACAGGTCGCGCACGCGCGTGACGGTCGACGACGTGGCCGGTCCCGGCTCCCAGCGCGCCTGCTCAGCATTCCAGATCTGCTCGCGCACGGTCGCGGCGCGCTCCTGGAGCATCGTGCCCTTCTCGCAGCTGCGCTCGGTATCGGCCCACGGCGAGTATTCGGTGAGCGCGGGCGGCGGCGTCGTCGAGCATTCCGGCATGGCGCCGCGCAGTTCGGCGTTCACGCCGGGCTTGTCGCCCGCCAGTTCGACCTCAAAGGAGAGCGAGGAGCCCGCGGGCAGTTCGGCGATCGGCAAGATGAGCGCGCCGTCGTCGTCGAACTCGACATGCCCGATGCCGACGGCCGCTTTCTCGCCGTCCTCGGCGGGCGTGATGAAGGCCGTCGCGGAATCGGCGACGAACGCCGCGCCAGTGGCGCGCAGCGTCAGCGTGGCGCCCGTGGTTTCTTGCGCGACGCGCACGGTCACGCGTGCGGTGTGCTCAGGCGAGATTTCGGTGCGGATCTCGCCGAGGCTCGCACCCGCATCCGTGCGGGCGGCGATGGCATCGCCGACGAGATAGCTGCGCGAGGAGATCACGAACTCGCAGGGCTCGGCGCTCGCGAGCTGGTTCGGCTCGGGCAGGTTCGCTTCGGCGTCCGAGCACGTCATCTCCGACGTGATGTCGACGCCATCACGCGACCAGGTGTAGTCGCAGTCAGTTGGGGCCGCGATCGCGGGTGCAGACATGAGGGCAAGCGCGGCCGCAGTCAGGGTTAATCGACGCAGATTCATGTCACCTCCAACACGTGAAGGCGACTATTATAGCGTAATTACGCCTCGACTTCGCGGTTTCCGCCGTACCAGCGCGAGGCACCGGTCAGGGCGAGCTGGCGAGCAAGCCCCATGAGCGCACCGGAGATGAGCGCGAACGCCAGCACCTCGGCGAGCTTGACGCCTGGATCCTCCGGATCTTCGGGCGGGTTGTGGCCGGTCACGGCCTTCCAGCCGACGTCGACCGCCTTGGAGGCGACCATGCCGGCGATTGCCATCGAGCCTGCTGAAACGATCTTCCAACCGATATCCATAGCTCAATCATGCCGCATCGCGCGCTGGGCTGCGCGTCGCTTATCGCGCCGGTAGTCATCGACGAGGAGCGTGCGCGTCGGCGCATGACCTGTCCGGAAGCCGGCGCGCGACGCGAGATGCGCGGAAATCGGGCTCGTGACGAGCATGAACGCGAAGACGAGCGCGAGCGCCCAGATCGTCGCGGGCCCCCGCAAACTGAGCGCGAGCCCGGCCATGAGCAGCATCGTGCCGAACGTCTGCGGTTTCGCCGCGGCGTGCATGCGCTTGAAGAGGTCGTCGAAATGCAGCAGCCCGACGGCCGCGACGAGGATGAAGAACGAACCGGCAAACAGCAAGATCGCACCGAGCAGACTCATGGCGTCTCCTTCGGGTTGTCGACGTCGTGCACGGGATCGTCATCGTCGCCGAGTTCGGCGAGGCGCTCTTCGATGATGCGCGCCTCCTCGGGATTGTCGATCACCGCAAACCGCGCGATCGCCGTCGTCCCGAGGAACCCGACGAGGCTGAGCGCGACGAGCGCGGGGATGAGGTCGAGGCGGCCCGTCATCGCGGAATAGATCGCGACGGCCGCGATCATTGCCGACGAGATGACGTCCATCGAAATCGCGCGGTCGAGCATCGAGGGCCCGCGCGCCAGACGGATGAGGACGACGACCACCGCGATCACGATGAGCGCGAAGCTCGCAATGTGCAGGGCAGCAATCATCAGTTGGCCTCCTGTTCCATGCGCGCGGCGAGCGCATCCTCGCGATAGTACTCCGGCCCCTGGCAGCGCCAGCCGAGGTCATAGCCGGCGTCGAGTAGCTCATCGTCGGACGCAAAAGCGCGCAACAGCCGCTCTTCTTGCGCGAGCACGGCGAGGCGGAACTCATCGAGGCTGCGGCGCGGGCTTTCCGGATCGACGTCGAGCACGTGGACGTAGAGCAGGCCGGAGAACTTCAGCGCCTCGATCGCGACCGAGCCGGGCACGAGCGTCGTCAATCCCGCCGTCGCGGCGAGGTAGAGGTCGTTGTGGCTGCGCGTTTGAATCCGCACGACGGCGCTGCGCGGCTGCTGAAACGTCACCACGAGCCACGCGACCGAGATCGAGGCCGTCACAACGTCGAATAGGAACCGCGCGACGAGCACGACGACCGCGAGCGGCCGCACCTGATAGCGCGCCGCGAGGCGCGGCAGCGGCGTCAGATAGGAGATGAGCAGCGCGAGCAGGACGCCGTTCAGGACATTACCTATCGACGCCTCGCCCCACAGCAGCACCCACACGAGCGTGAGCCAGATGATCATGCCCAGCGACGTCGGGCCCCGGCCCCGTAGACGCCTACTCACTGTCCACCCCGTGTTCTTCCTCGCGCGGCGTCGTCTCCGTCGTCGAATCCGACGTGCCCTGGCCGCGCAGGCCATCGGGCAGGACCGCCTGCACGTAGTAGCGCGGGTTGCGGAGGTTTTCTGCGGCGGCATCGGTATAGCCGACGACGCGACCGCCCCCCAGGGTCAGGCCGATGGCAAGCACGACGAGGGACGTCGCGGCGCCCACCATCGAGGCCGGCAGGCGCGTTTCGGGCATGGGCTCGTCAGCCTTTTGCCAAAACGCCATATTCCACGCCTTCACGACGGCGTACAGCGTGAGGATCGACGTGATGAGCGCGCCAGCGATGAGGGCGTAGTCGAGCGCGGTGCCGCTCGCTGCGGCCGCCTCGAGCAGGCCCACCTTGCCGATGAAGCCCGTCAGCGGCGGGATGCCTGCGAGGTTCAGCGCGGGGATGAGGTAGAGCGCCGCGACGAACGGGATAGCGCTCGCGAGCGAGCCGAGGCGGATGAGCGACGTCGTGCCCCCATAGCGTTCGACGAGGCCCGCGACGAGGAACAGCGAGGTCTGGACCGTAATGTGGTGGACGACGTAGAACACCGCTGCGGACAGGCCTGCCTGGCTGTTCGTCGAGATGCCCCACACCATGAAGCCAATATGGCTCACGAGCGTAAACGAGAGCATACGTTTGAGGTCGTTTTGGGCGACGGCGCCAAGGATCCCGACGATCATCGTCGCGAGCGCGACCCACGCGAGCAGCGTGTCGAGGTCGCCGCCCGGGAACAGCAGCGTCTCCGTGCGGATCATCGCGTACACGCCGACCTTGGTGAGTAGGCCCGCGAACACGGCCGTCACCGGCGCGGGCGCCGTCGGATAGGAGTCCGGCAGCCAGGCCGACAGCGGGAAGACGGCCGCCTTAATCCCAAATGCCGCGAGCAGCATGAGGTGCAGGATCGTGCGCAGCGACGGGTCGAGATCGGCGAGGCGCTCGGCCAGATGCGCGAACGACACGGTCCCGACGGCGGCGTAAATAAGCGCAATCGACAGCAGGAACAGGACCGAGGAGACGAGTGAGACGACGACGTAGATCGTGCCGGAGCGGATGCGATCGCGCGAACCGCCGAGCGTGATGAGCACGAACGAGGCGGCGAGCAGGATCTCGAAGCCGACATACAGGTTGAACAGGTCCCCGGTGAGGAACGCGTTGGAGACGCCCGCAGACAGGACGAGGAACGTCGGGTAGAACACGGCGACGGGGGCGCCTTCGTCCTCGTCGGCGACGCCCTGCGCGGTGGAATAGACGAGCACGGCGAGCGTGACCGCGACCGAGACCGTCAGCATGAGCGCGGAGAATCGGTCGACGACGAGCGTGATGCCGACGGGCGCCGCCCAGGAGCCGATGTCGAGCGCGAGGGCGTGCGAATCGACGACGATGATGAGGATCAGCGCGACGGCGAGCGAGATCGACAGCGCCGCGAGCGCGATGGCACGGGCGATGCGCGGGTGGCGGCCGAGCGCGAGCGCCGCCCCGGCCGAAAACAGCGGGACGAGGACCGGCAGCGGGACCATCCAGGTGGGGTTCACGTCGCACGCTCCTCGGACTCGCTGCGTTCCTCGTGGGGCGCGCCGATCGCGTCGTCGCCACCGGTCTCGTCGCGGGCGAGCGGCGCATCGGCCTCAACGGGCGTGCCGTCGTCGTCGAGGCGGCGCGCCGCAATCCGCTCGCGCACGGCCCGATCGGCGATGAGCCGATCCTCGAGATCGTCTTGGACCTCGTCGTGCCCATTGAGCTGCCAGGAGCGGTAGGCCATCGCGAGCAGGAACGCGGTGATGCCGAGCGTGATGACGATCGCGGTGAGCGCGAACGCCTGCGGCAGCGGGTCGGCGATCGGTGCGGGGTCCGGCCGCCCGATGAGCGGCGGCGCTCCGGCCCGGCCACCGGCGACGAGGATCATGATGTTCACGCCGTTGCTCAGCAGCGAGAACCCGATGATAATGCGCGTAAGCGAGCGTTCGAGCAGCAGATAGATGCCGACGCCGACGAGCACGGCGGACAGCAGGACAAGGACGAGCGCAGGAGTCATGGCGACACCTCATCGGCACGGGCGGCGTCGTCGGTGATGAGCGCATCTGAATCGTCTTCGCCCTCGATCTCGGCGTGCCGGTCGATCTCGGCGCCGAGCGAGCGCAGGATGTCGAGCACGAGCCCGACGACGAGGACGTAGACGCCGATGTCGAACAGCAGGGCGGACGCGATGTGGATGTCCCCGTAGATCGGGACGGTGAAGTCGAAGACGGTCGTTTGCAGGATCGTGCCGCCGAAGAACAGCGGCAGCAGGCCCGCGAAGGCCGCGAGCGCCAGCCCGGTGCCAAGCACGTGGCCAGCGTTGAGCGGCAGGGTCTCCCCCAGCTCGTAGCGGCCGGCCGCGAGATAGCGCACGATGAGCGCCGTGCCCGCCATGAGGCCGCCCGCGAACCCGCCGCCGGGCGCGTTGTGGCCGGCGAACAGCAGGTAGAGCGACAGCAGCACCATCGTGTGGAAGATGAGGCGCGATCCGACGTCGAAGATGACAGAGCGCCGACGTGGGGCGAGCGTGATGGAGCCCGCGAGCCACGTGCGGCCGCGGCCGGGCTGGCGCAGCGCGATGCCGCGTTCGGCGAGCTCATCGGCGCGCTTCTTGGCGGCGGCGCGCGTCGCCTCATGCAGCACGGTCGCAGCTTGCAGCGTGCGCGAGTCCCACACGGCGGCCGTCGTATCGGAGCGACGGTTGCGGCCGCGGTCGACGATGCCCGTTCGCGAGCGCAGGAACAGCAGCGAGGCGACGCCCGTCGCGGCAACGAGGACGACGGAGATCTCGCCGAAGGTATCCCACGCGCGGATGTCGACGAGCGTCACGTTGACGACGTTGTGGCCGTAGCCGAAGTTCAGCGCCTCGGCCGGGAAGTTCGCGGAGACGGGCACGTCGGTGCGCCCCGCGACGGCGATGATGCCAAGCAGCGCGACGACGCCACCGGCGAACGTCGCTAGCGTCCCGCGGAAATAGCGCGAGGTGCGCAGCGGCCGGTTGGAGAAGTAGGCAGGCAGGCGGCGCAGCACGAGGATGAAGACGACGAGCGTCACGGTCTCGACGAGGACCTGAGTGAGCGTGAGATCCGGGGCGCCGTGCAGGGCGTACATGAGGGCGACGCCGTAGCCGGAGACGCCGAGCAGCAGGACGGCTTTGAGTCGCCGACGCGAGCGCGCCGCGAGGACGGCGGCGATGATCGTGACGATCGCGACGGGGACCTGCTCGGGTCGGTCGAACAGGCGCACCTGCCCGAGCTGCGGGGTGCGCACGAGGATCGCGATGAGGACGGCGGCCATGACCGTGCCGATGACGGTGGCGAGGTAGAACGGGAGCGAACCGCGCTGGGTGCGCGCGGTGACGGCGGCGGCAACGTCTTCGAGCAGCTGTTCGCTACGGCGGAACGTCTCCTCCGGGTCGGGCAGGACGGCCAGGCGCTGTTGGAACGCCTCGATGCGTACTCGCTGCCAGAACATGACGGACCCGAGCGTGATAATGAGGAGCGTCAGGCCCAGCGGGAGGCCGATGCCGCCCCATAGCGTCAGGTGCCCTTCCTCGCCGGGTGCCGCGACGGTGGCGGGCGCGAGATAGCCGTCGACGATGCCGGGCGCTAGCCCGAGCCCCGCCCCGGCCGCGAGCAGCACGGGCGAGGTCTGGATGAGCGGGCTGAGTGCATGTCCCGGCTCGGTTTCGACTCCCGGCTTGGACGCGAAGGCGCCCCAGAAGAACCGCAGCCCGTAGGCGAACGTGAGGATCGAGCCGACGACGAAGGCGGCAAGGACGACGATATCGCGCACGTGGCCCGCACCCGCCTCGGCGACGAGTCCCTCGAGCGCCGCCTCCTTGCCAAGGAAGCCGAGCAGCGGCGGCAGCCCGATCATCGATGCCGACGCCACCCCGGCCGCGACGGCCATCACCGGCATCCGCCGCGCGAGGCCGGACAGCTCCCGCAGGTCGCGCGTACCGACGGACCAGTCGATAACGCCGACGATGAGGAACAGCGCGGACTTGAACAGGGCGTGCGCGAGGATCATCGCGAGCCCTGCGAGCATGAGCGCGCGCGACCCGTGCCCCACGATCGCGATCATCATGCCGAGCTGGCTGATGGTGCCAAACGCGAGTAGCAGTTTGATGTCGTGCTGGCGCAGCGCGCGATAGCCGCCGACGAGCATCGTCGCGAGTCCGAGCCCCAGCACCATCGCCTGCCACACGCCCAGCTGTGCGAAGCCGGGCGCGAGGCGCGCGACGAGGTACACGCCAGCCTTGACCATCGCCGCGGCGTGCAGGTAGGCGGACACGGGCGTCGGCGCGGCCATCGCGGCCGGCAGCCAGAAATGCGTCGGCACGAGCGCGGATTTCGACGCTGCCCCACACAGCACGAGCGCGATCGCGGCGATGAGCAGTCCCGTGGCCGGCGGCGGCGACGCCACCAGCGCCGAGATCGAATAGGACCCACCCGGCATCGTCCCGAGGATGATGATGCCGCCGAGCATCGCGAGCCCACCGAGCGTCGTAATGATGATCGCCTGATGTGCGGCACGACGCGAGGTCTGCCGGTCGAAGTGATGGCCGATGAGCAGAAACGAGAAGACCGTCGTCGCTTCCCAAAACACGTACAGCGCGAGCGTGTTATCCGTTGTCACGAGGCCAAACATCGCCCCCGCGAACGCGACAAAAACGGCGCCGAACCGCGGCAGCGCCTGGGCATGGCGCGCGAAATACGGCGAGCAGTACACGAGCACGAGCGCGCCCACGCCGCTGACCAGCAGCGCCATGAGATAGGCGAGCGGATCCAGCCGGAAGGAGAACATGAGATTGAGCGACGCGATCCACGTCACGACCTCAGTTGGCGGCGCGCTCGAAAAAACCTGCGACGTTTGCGCAAGCGTCCAGACCGTCGCCGACGCTGGAGCAAGCGCCAGCAAAAGAAAACCGCGTCGCCCGAGCCGCATGATTGCTGGCGCGACAAGTGCCGCGAGCGCATGCAGACAGACGAGCACGATCACGATCGGGCCTCAGGGTTCGAGCGATAACGGGGGACTTCGACCATTCTACGGTTCGTCTCCCGATGGGTCATCTGCTGTCTACCGGATAGGATCGGGCCATGTCCCCAAGCGAGCTCACCTCCACGACCGAGGATTACCTCAAGGTCATTTGGGCGTTAAACGAATGGAACGATCACCCCGTCACGATCGGGGTGCTCGCGCGTTCGCTGTCGCTCGCGCCCTCCTCGGTTTCTGAGACGATCAAGCGGCTCGCGACGCAGGGCCTTGTCATCCACGAGCCCTACCGCGGGATTCGTCTCTCCGAGGATGGCGAGAGCGCGGCGGTGACGATGATTCGGCGCCACCGCATTTTGGAGACCTACCTCGTGCGCGTCTTCGGGTACACGTGGGATGAGGTGCACGACGAGGCCGAAAACCTCGAACATGGCGCCTCCGAGCGGCTGATCGACGCGATGGCGGCGGCGCTCGGTGACCCGTGCGTCGACCCGCATGGCGATCCGATCCCGCGCGCCGACGGCACGATACCGTGCGCGGGCGATGCGATCTCGCTCGCGACGCTCTCGCCGGGCAGCGACGCGATCGTCGTGCGCGTATCCGATGCGGCGCCCGAGCTGTTGCGCTGGTGCGATAAGGCGGGCCTGACGCTCGGTGCCAAGGTGCGCGTCGAGCAGGTGATTTCTTCCGCGCAGCTCATCGAGGTGGCGATCGCCGACGCTCCCGAGACGGTCACGCTCTCCCTGGCCGCGGCCGGCTCGGTTTGGGTGCGCCCGTGATCGCACTCGTCATTGCTCTGCTCGCCACCGTCGCTGGGGTGGCGATTTTCGCGCGTGGCGTCGGCCGGATCCTCGCCGACGTGCGCACGGGCCGGCCGGCCGGCGCCGAGCGGGTGCGTCCCCTCGGCGCGCGGGCGTGGCTGACGCTCAAGGAGATCCTCGGCCACGGCCGCTTCACGCACAAGCCCGGCGTGCGCATCGCGCACTGGCTGGTCATGATCTCTTTCCCCGCGCTGTTTTTGACGCTCGTCGCGGGTTTCTTCCAGCTGCGTAACCCCGCTTTCGCGTTGCCGCTCATCGGGTTTTTCCCGCCGTATGAGTGGCTTGTTGAAGCGATCGCGTGGGCATGCCTTATCGCCATCGGCGCGCTCATCATCGTGCGGCTGCGCAACCTCCCGCGCTCGCGCCGCTCCCGGTTTTATGGCTCGACGCAATGGCAGGCTTTCTTCGTCGAGGCCATCATCGCCGCCGTCGCGCTGTGCGTCCTGCTGCTGCGCGGCTTCGAATACGCCTATCTCACGGCCGCCTCACTGCCCGGCGCGACGCTGCTGCATTTCCCGCTGACGGCCTGGATCGGCAACCTGCTGTCGGGCATGTCCGCCGCCGCCCTCGCCACCGCCATCACGCTCACGGCACTGGCGAAGATCCTCGTGTCGAACGCCTGGTTCATCGTCGTCGGCCTGCAGCCCACGATGGGCGTCGCGTGGCACCGCTTCCTCGCGGTCGTCAATGTCTATGCGCGACGCGAGGTCGACGGCACGCCCGCGCTCGGCCCGCTGCCGCCGCTCATGGTGGGCGAGGTGGCGTTCACGCCGGAGACGATGGAGGAGCTCGACGAGGACGCGACGCTCGGCGTCGGCCATATCGAGGATTTCACGTGGAAGGGCCTGCTCGATTTTTCGACGTGCACCGAATGCGGGCGCTGCCAGGACATCTGCCCGGCGTGGAACACGAATAAGCCGCTGACGCCGAAGGGCCTCATTACCGACCTGCGCGATCACGCGGCGGTCGAACTGCCGCTCGTGCGCGCCGCCCGCGAGCAGGCCACGCGCCAGCAGGCCACGTCCGCTGCCGACCCGTCGAGCGAGACCGTCGGCCACGAGAACGTCAACGTCTTCGAGGCCGCATCCCTCATCGGCGACGTCATCGACGAGGACGTCCTGTGGAGCTGCACGACGTGCGGCGCCTGCGTCGAGGTGTGCCCCGTCGACATCGAGCACGTCGACCACATCATGGATCTGCGCCGCTACCAGGTGCTCATGTCCTCGGCGTTCCCGTCCGAGTTCGGCCGCATGTTCCGCTCGCTGGAGACCAAGGGCAACCCGTACAACCAGAGTGCGCGCAAGCGCCTGGAATGGGCCAAGGACCTGCCCTTCGACCTCATTCAGGCGGGCGTCGATATCGACTCGCTCGCCGAGGTGGACTACCTCATGTGGGTGGGCTGCGCTGGCGCCTACGACGCGCGCGCCCGGCAGACGACGCGCGCCGTCGCCGAACTGCTGCACACCGCGGGGGTCTCGTTCGCGGTGCTGGGCGATGGCGAGTCCTGCACGGGCGATCCGGCCCGACGCGCGGGCAACGAGCTGCTGTTCCAGATGCTCGCCGCGCAAAACATCGAGGTCTTAAACGAGCTCGAGGCGACGAAGATCGTCACGAGCTGCGCGCACTGCCTGAACACGCTGGGGCGCGAATATCCGGAGCTCGGCGGGACGTACGAGGTCGTGCACCACACGCAGTTGCTCAACCGCCTCGTGCGTGAGGGCCGCCTGACGCTCGCGCCGCCCGAGGCGGGCACCGTCACCTATCACGATCCCTGTTACCTCGGCCGCCACAACCGGATTTACGCCCCGCCGCGCGAGCTGCTCGGCGATGTCGCGGACGAGTTTGTCGAAATGGCAGAGAGCCGCGATCGCGCCATGTGCTGCGGGGCCGGCGGCGCGCGCGTGTGGACCGAAGAGTCGATTGGCGAGCGTATCAACCAGGTGCGGGCGTCGCAGGCGGCGGCGACGGGTGCCGACATCGTGGCGACCGCGTGCCCGTTCTGCACGCAAATGCTGACCGACGGCGCGGCGGCCAATGGCGACGAGATCGAGGTCCGCGACGTGGCGACGCTGATGCTCGACGCGGTCCGCCGCGCCGAATCGTGACCGATCTCTGGCAGCGGCGTCCCGAGGTTGCGGCCGTTCGGCGTCGCTCCGTCGCGACCCTCGCGAGCGGCCAAATGCTCGCCTCCCTTGCGATCGGCGTCGGCCCGTCCGTCGGCGTCCTGCTCGCGGCCGAGGTCACGCATTCGGAGGCCTGGGCCGGCATCGCTCGCGCGTCGATGACGATCGGAGCCGCCGCGCTCGCCCTGCCGCTGGCAGCCTTCGCCGCCTCGCGCGGCCGCCGCCCGGCGCTCACCCTCGCCTTCTCGATCGCGACGCTCGGCGCGATCGGCGTCGCCCTGTCCGCCCAAGCCCTGATCGCCCCGTGGGCAGCGAGCCTCAGCGCACCCCTGTTTATCGTTGGCATGCTCGCGATGGGCTTCGGGAGCGCCGCGAGCTTCCAGGCCCGCTTCGCGGGCGCCGACCTCGCCGAACCCGCCCACCGCGGACGCACGCTGGCGCTCGTCGTCTGGGCAGGCACCGTCGGCGCGGTTTTCGGCCCCTTGCTCGCGCAGCCCGGCAAACTGCTCGCGGACCGCTTCGGCTGGCATCCGTTCGCGGGCGCCTTCGCGATCGCGGCGCTCCTCGCGTGCCTCACGACGCTGCTCATCGCGTCGTTCCTGCGCCCCGACCCGCTCCGCCTCGCCCAGCAGCACGAAGCCGCAATGCCGACGAGCCAAGCCCAGCCCGCAGCGCTCGCCAGCGAGCCCGCAGCGCCCACGAGCCATTCTGCGCAACCGAAAGACGCAAACCCGCTAGCAGCCACCCGCGGCCGCGCCGCCTACCGTCGCGCCTGGCAGGCCATCGCAGCCTCCCCCAGCGCCCGCGCGGCGCTCATCGCGCAGGTCCTCGCCCACCTCGTCATGGTCTCGATCATGACGATGACGCCCGTGCACCTGCACCACGCCGACCACGATCTCGGCGTCATCGGCTTCGTCATCTCGCTGCACGTCGCGGGCATGTGGGCGTTCGCGCCGCTGTTCGGCTACGGCTCCGACCGCCTCGGCCCGCGCCGCATGATCCTCATCGGCGTCGCGATCCAGCTCGCCTCCTGCGCGATCGCGTTCGCCTGGCCGTATTCGACGCTCGGCGTCGCCATCGCCCTGTTCCTCCTCGGTCTCGGCTGGTCCGCCGTCACGGTCCCCGCGGCGGCGCTGCTCACCCAGGCGGTCCCCGGCAGCGAACGCCCCTACGTGCAGGGCTTCGGCGATTTCCTCATGAACGCCGTCGCGGCCCTCGGCGCCGCGATCTCCGGCCCGGTCATGGCGTTCCTCGATTTTCCGGCGCTCGCCGTCATCGGCGCGGCCGTCATCGTCCCCATCGCGCACGCCGTGCGCCATGTCCGCTAAAGCTCCAGCAGGAACCCGTCGACATCGGCGACGGCGCCCGGCGCCACGTCGAGAATCGCGCGGCACGCCTGCTCGATGAGCCGCGCTGCCGCCGACCGCTCCCGGCGCTGCCGCACGCTGAGCGACCCGCACCCGAACGCTTCCTCGTCCTCGGGCGCAAACCGCACGGCATACGCGACGCAGCCGTCGCTCGCCCAGTCGAACGCCGCGATCGACGCGGGCACGAACTCCTCGGCCTGCACGTCGACGCTCACGACGCCGCCGGCGATCGGCGTATAGATGTTGTACGCATCGAGCACGACGTCGCTCGGCAGCTCATACGTATCGGCGTCGCTAAGCGAACTGCGATGCTCGGCAAAGACGCCCGCGAGCCGCGTATCGAGCGCATCCGGGTCGAGCCAAATCGGCGAGTAGACCGTCAGATCCGGAGTTTCGTCCGGATCGGGCACGACGACGACGCCGCCCGCGAGCACGAGCGCACCCCCGAGCCGGCGCGCGGCCGCCCGCAAGAACGCGATCGCGCGCGCTTCTTCGCCCTGCGGCAGGGCGTCGCGATACGCATCCCAGATCGGATCGACCCCAGCGAGATCGTCCGGCAGCGCCCCGCCCCGATCGGGCGGCACATGCGCGACGAACGCCAGCTCGGCCCAGGCGGGGATATCGAGGTTGCGACGTACCTCGTCGGTGAGCTCATAGGCGCCCGAAATACTGAGGACCTCGCTCGTCACGAACGTGTATTCGTCCTGCGGGAAAAGCTGCGGAAAATATGAGGCCGCGAGCGCCTGGACGTCGGCCTGACCCACCTCGCCACTGACCGCGAGAATGTGGTGGCCGGCCGCGGCGTCCCCCGATAAGACGAGATCGGGCACTATTCGCCCTCGAGGTGCTCGACGGACTCGATCCGGATCGTCGAAAACCCGAGGTGGGATCGCGACGCCGTCGGCCCACGTTGGCCGTGATAGCGCGAGCCGCTCGCGCCCGAACCGTACGGCCGCTCGGCGGGCGACGTCGTGCGGAAGAAGCAGAACTGCCCGATCTTCATGCCGGGGTAGAGCCGGATCGGCATCGTCGCGGTATTGGACAGCTCGAGCGTGACGTGCCCGGAAAAGCCGGGGTCGATGAACCCCGCGGTCGAGTGCGTGAGCAGTCCTAGCCGCCCGAGCGAGCTCTTGCCCTCCAGCCGCGCGGCGATATCGTCGGGCAGCGTGACGTGTTCGTGCGTGGAGCCGAGGACGAACTCCCCAGGATGCAAGACGAAGGGCTCGTCGCTGCCGACGTCGACCAGCCGCGTCAGCCCCGGTTGTTCCACCGCAGGGTCGATCACCGCATATTTGTGGTTATCGAAAAGGCGGAAAAACCGATCAAGCCGCACGTCGATAGACGCCGGTTGAATCATCTTTCGGTCAAGCGGATCAAGTTTGATGCTTCCCGCGTCGAGCTCGGCGCGGATGTCACGGTCGGAGAGCAGCACACCCCGATTCTGCCATTAAGTTGTGCGGAGCCGACCGCAGTTCGTTAGAGTGGCCGGCATGAAGAAAGCCATTGTGACCTCGATGTTCGCTGCTGCAGCCCTCGTCGCGGGCTGTGGCTCCAACCCGATGAGCGAGGCACCGCCAACGAGCACCGCTTCGCCGACTGAGGACACATCCCCGACTGGGGACTCCTCCCCCTCTGAGGACGCATCCCCCTCTGAGGACGACGCCTCCCCATTGGCCGACGAGAAGGCCGACACCGGCGGCGAGTTCGCCGACCCGCCCGCCACCGGCAACGATTTCCCGCAGCTGAATGCATCGCGGCTCGTCACCGACGTGCGCGCGGGCGATCACGACGGCTTCTCGCGCCTCGTCATCGAATTCGGCGACGATGAGAAGAAGGACTCCCGCGTCGGCTACTCGGTCGAATACGTCGACGAGGCCGTCTCCGATGGCAAGGGCGACCCGATTGAGGTCGACGGCGACAAGACGATCGACATCCAACTCTCCGGTGTGAAGATGCCGGAGGGATCCGACCCGCAGCCCTTCGGCAGGATCGACGGCACCTCGGCGTTCAAGCAGATCGAGTCAATTGGGCCGTTCGAGGGCATGAGCCAGATCGTCATCGGCCTCGATTCGCAGGGACCGGTGCGCGTCACTGAGCTGCAGGATCCCTACCGGATCGTCGTCGACGTCAAGACGAAATAGCGCGTATACTGGTCGACGCCGCCTAGCGCGGCGCTGCGGGTGTAGTTCAATGGTAGAACTCCAGCTTCCCAAGCTGGTAGCGCGGGTTCGATTCCCGTCACCCGCTCCACTTAGACGTCGGATTTGATAAGGCTGAGGTTGCGTTTGGCGTGTTAGCGCTAGGGGGGTCTAAATTTTCGCTCGCGTTGGCGGGTTAGGATTTTGCTTGGTCAAGTCCCTTGTAGTGGTGTAACGGCGTTTTCTGGATCGCCCCGGGTGTGGTGGAGGGTTTGATCTAACCGAGAGGATAGGAACATGCCTGCACCGAGTAAGTACCCTGCAGAAGTTCGTGACCG
>NZ_MQVR01000053.1 GCF_001907295.1 Bowdeniella nasicola | reverse complement strand
CCTGGGCTTCCGGAACCTGAGCCACTACATCGCCCGCAGCCTCCTCGAGGCCGGCGGATTCAAACCCCGACTACACCCTCGATTGTGAAGAGCCGTCAACAGGGCGAACAGGTCGCGGACCCACGCGATGCCAGGAGAATTCTGCGCAGGAACTGCACGGCAAGACCCGCCACACCCCCACATCATCGTTGTGGGCATTGACCCAAGCGACGATGCCGCGATATGTTTAGTGGACGAGACTTTAGATTCAACGATGAACTACGGGAGTTCTATCATGAAGAAGCCCCCCTACCTTGTATCGTTGTTCATTAGCGGCATCGCTGCACTGGCACTGATCGCAACCCCCACTGGAGCAACCTCGAACGGCCCGCCCGGAAAAAACACCACCAATGAACGAGGTGATCGCATCTGGTTTGGAGAGGCTTCCGAGCGCCTCAAAGAGGTAGCAGAAATCGTTGACGATACGGTTGGCCATCGAGAAGATGTCTTCGCTGGCACTGCATTAACTTCAGACCGATCCATGATAGAAATTTACGCGACACCAGCGGCGAAAACCCACATCGCGGCTATGCGACAAGACATCGGTCAGGACTTCGACTCCATGGTCAGAGTGATCGAAGTTGAGCATTCAATGGATACTCTACTGGCCGCACAAAGCCGTCTCTTAGACTCCAACGAACTACCCAAAACCATCAGCAGTGTTGGCCCGGACATCGTCAATAACGGACTCATGTTGGCCACCACACCAGACCCCAACGGCGCTCCACGGAGCGCGCAATCGCTACCTTCTGTCAGCGCAACACCAAGTCCCGGGGGGCCTAAAATCAAGACACGAGTTCGACCCGGTGGAATCAACGAATCTGCGGGTACTCGTCTTAACGACTATCCCCGCTTTTATGGCGGCAGTGCCATCTCCGGACCAGCACGTTGCTCGTTGGGTTTCCCGGTCACGCTCAACGGCAAGAAGTATGCTGTCACGGCCGGGCATTGTGATTCAGGAAGGTTCTTCAACCCGGGCTCAGGAACCTTCGTTGGCGGCACATGGACCACGACTTGGCCCGGGACCGCATCACGCTATGGTGATTGGCAACTTCTAAGCGGATCGACCTATGCAACAAGGCTCTATAGTGACAGCGTCTCTTCAAGCGCGTCTCTTGCCATCAGTCGCGGAAACACCGGGTCCCGGGCGATAGGTACCGAACTGTGTTCAAGCGGCCAGGTTACTGGATCACGGTGTCGTTATGTCGTGACGCAAATACACGATTCGGACACCTACAGTGGCGTGCGTGTTGGTTACTTAACTCGCACGATTCATGACCCCAACCGAGACGGCACGGGGACGTGTACCGGGTTCCGCAAGGGAGACTCAGGCGGCCCCGCTTACTATGCTTCACCAAAGCATCCCGGTACCGTCGAGGTCCTCGGAATTATCAGCGCACTTCCCGGTCCGGGCTACTGCGATTGGAACGGCTATCTATTTACCGAGTTCAAAGGAATGCTGGCATGGAATTCTGGACTGCGCGTTCAGGGAAGCTGATCTTCCCCGTAGCGATCGGCGCGATATTGTGCTCTGGCCTCAGTGCTTGCTCGGATACCAAGCCTGCGCCTAAGGAGCCGGAGTCTCCCGTTCACACGACACTCCCCTCCGATCCGGCCGAAGAGGCAGCGGCACTCAAGCTCTGCCAGAACACCAAAAATCCGGCAAACGTGACAGCCAGTCAGCTAGCACAATGGCGCTCTAGCAATACCCCCGTCTATACCTGTAGCATTTATCCAGGATCTGACTGGAGAGCGCTTCGGTGGACACCCTTCAACAGTGACGATCCGGATAAAGCCGCAGTGTGGGACCGCGGTAGTGCACCCGATGAACCACTTCCTGAACAATGCTCTGAACAGATCGAACCCGGTACCCAACTATTCTTCGTCGTTAAAGGAACGGTTTACACTGGCCGGTGGGTGGCATGTAGCTGGAACATAGTAGACCACCCATAGCTCCTTTACTATTCCGGCACGCGCCTAGCCGACACGATCGCTGAAAGCAGGGCGAACAGGTCGCGGACCCAGCCGAGGATTTCGTCGTCGGAAAGGGCGACGTTGCCAAAGCCCTTCGGCTTGGGCAACGGGATGAGCAGTTGACGCGTAGCCAGGCGAATATGCGTGCCGGGGTGCAACCGCTTCAGGCGCACCTGCTGGCTGTCCTTGAGCTGCAACGGCCCGACGCGCAGCATCTGGCCCTGCACGATCGCCTCTTCCAGCCCGATCGCGCGCGCGGATTCGCGCAGCTCGGCGACGGTGAAGAGGCGCTCGACGACGCGCGGGATCGGCCCGTAGCGGTCGGTCAGCTCGGCGGCGATCGCGTCGAGATCCTCGCGGGTGCGGGCGGCGGCGATCTTCGAATAGGCCTCCAGCCGCAGCCGCTCGTGACCGATGTAGTCCTCAGGAACGTGCGCGTCGACGGGCAGTTCGAGCTTCATGTCCTTACTGCCGGAGTATTCGCCCTTGAACGCGGCGACGGCCTCCGCGACCATGCGCACGTACAAATCGAAGCCGACGCCCGCGATATGGCCGGACTGTTCGCCACCAAGCAGGTTGCCGGCGCCGCGGATCTCGAGGTCCTTCATCGCGACCTGCATGCCGGCGCCGAGGTCGGTGTTCGCGGCGATGGTGCGCAGCCGCTCATAGGCGGTCTCCGTCAGCGTTTTTTCCGGGTGGTACAGGAAGTAGGCGTAGGCGCGGTCTCGCCCGCGGCCGACCCGGCCGCGCAGCTGATGGAGCTGGGAGAGGCCAAACGCGTCGGCCCGATCAACGATGAGGGTGTTGGCGTTGGAGATGTCGAGGCCGGTCTCGACGATCGTCGTGCAGACGAGCACGTCGTATTCGCGGTTCCAAAAATCGACGATGACCTTCTCGAGCTGGGTCTCGTTCATCTTGCCGTGGCCGACGCCGATGCGGGCCTCGGGGACGAGCTCGTGCAGGCGCGCGGCGACGCGGTCGATCGACTCGACGCGGTTGTGGACGAAGAACACCTGGCCGTCGCGCAGCAGCTCGCGGCGGATGGCCGCGGCGATCTGCTTTTCCTCATAGCGCCCGACGTAGGTGAGGACCGGGTGGCGCTCCTCGGGCGGCGTGGCGAGCGTCGACATTTCGCGGATGCCGGTGACGGCCATCTCGAGGGTGCGCGGGATCGGCGTCGCGCTCATCGCGAGCACGTCGACGTCGGTCCGCAACTGTTTGAGGGCCTCCTTATGCTCGACGCCGAAGCGCTGCTCTTCGTCGACGATGACGAGGCCCAGGTCCTTGAAGTGGACCTCGCCGGTGACGAGGCGGTGCGTGCCGATGACGACGTCGATCGTCCCGGCCTTCAGGCCGTCCTTGATCTCGCGGGCCTCCTTCGCGCTTTGGAAGCGCGACAGGGCCGCAACGCGCACCGGGAAGCCGCCGTAGCGTTCGGAAAACGTCTCGAAATGCTGTTGCGCGAGCAGCGTCGTCGGGCACAGCACCGCGACCTGCTTGCCGTCTTGGACCGCTTTGAACGCGGCGCGCACGGCGATCTCCGTCTTGCCGTAGCCGACGTCGCCGCAAATGAGGCGGTCCATCGGGACGGGGCGCTCCATGTCGGCCTTGACGTCCTCGATCGTCGCGAGCTGATCCGGCGTTTCCATATAGGGGAAGGCCTCTTCCAGCTCGCGCTGCCAGGGCGTATCCGGGCTAAAGGCGTGGCCCTTCGCGCTCGTGCGCGCGGCGTACAGGCGGATAAGCTCGGCGGCGATCTCGCGGATGGCCTTGCGGGCGCGCGATTTCGTCTTCGCCCAATCCGAGCCGCCGAGCCGGTTGACGCTCGGCGCCTCGCCGCCGGTGTACTTCGTGACCTGATCGAGCGAGTCCGTCGGGACGAACAGCCGGTCCGGCGGGCCGCCGCGGCGCGAGGCGGCATATTCGATGACGACGTATTCGCGCATGCCCTTCTTCGCGCCGGCGCCGACGCTGCGCGTGATGAGCTCGACGAACTGGCCGACGCCGTGCGTGTCGTGGACGACGTAATCGCCGGGTTTCAACGCGAGCGGGTCGACGGTCTTGCGGCGCTTCGTCGGCATTTTCTGCCCCGCGGCGGCCGTATCGCGGCGGCGTCCCGTGAGGTCGGAATGCGCGAGGTGCACGACGCGGGCGCCCGGCGCGAGATACCCCTCGGCGAGGGTGCCGAGCGTGACGTGGACGGTGCCCGTCGGCAGGCCCGCGGGCGCATCGGGGGCGTAGGCGGCGGCGATGCCGGCGTCGGCGAGCTGCTCGGCGACGCGGCGGCCCGGTCCGGGCCCGTCGGTCGTGATGACGACGTGGCGGCCCTCGTGCAGCCAGGCGGCCAGGTCGGTGGCGAGCTCGTCGATGCGGCCGCGGTAGCGGCTGGCGGCCTCCGCGTCGAGCACGTGTTCGCCCTCGGCGCCGGAGGGCAGTTCGGTAAGCTCCCACCAGCCGAGGCGCCGCTCCAGCGCCGCCTCGCGCGTCTGGTCGAGCGTGAGGAAGGAGGCCTTGCGCAACACGAGCGGGGCCTCGCCGCCCGCCGCAGCCGACGTCCACGCGGCGGAAAGGAACTCCTCGGTCGTGGCGAGCAGATCGTCGACGCGCCGCGCGATGCGCTCCGGATCGAGCGCGACCAGCAGCATCTCCGGGTCGAGATTCGCGACGACGGAATGCATGTCTTCGACGAGCACACCGGCAAGGGACTCCATGCCCTCGACGGCGATGCCCTCGGAAAGCCGCTCGAGCATGTCGCGCGCACCCGGGAAGTCGGCGATGGCCTCGCGCGCACGCGCGCGCACGCGATCCGTCAGCAGGATCTCGCGCGCCGGCGGCGCCCATAAAAACTCGCTCGCCTCGATCGAGCGCTGGTCGGCGACGGAAAACGAGCGAATCTCGTCGACCTCGTCGCCGAAAAACTCCACGCGCAGCGGGTGCGATTCCGTCGGCGGGAAGATATCGAGCAGTCCGCCGCGCACGGCGAATTCGCCGCGGCGCTCGACCATGTCCACGCGGGTGTAGGCGGCATCGGCCAGGCGTGCCACCACCTCCTGCATGTCGATCTCCTCGCCGACGGCCAACCGCACGGGCTCGAGCTCGGCCGCACCGGCGACGACGGGCTGGATGAGGGAGCGCACCGGGATGATGACGACGCGCAGCGGCCCCGCGCCGGGGGTGTGCGGATCCGGGTGGGCGAGGCGGCGCAGCACGGCGAGGCGCCGCGCGACGGTATCGGGGCGTGGCGAGAGCTTTTCGTGCGGCAGCGTCTCCCAGGCGGGCAGCACGGCGACGTCGGCGTCGGGCAGATAACCGCGCAGCGCCGCGGCGAGCTCATCGGCCTGCCGCCCCGTCGGCGTGACGATCGCGAGCGGTCGCGCCTCGGCCGCTGCCGCCAGCAGCGCGGGCCGGATGCCGGCGGGCGCGACGAGCGTCTTGAGGCCGCGATCCGGCACGGCCGCGACCGCGTCGGCGAACGACGCGTCGTGAGCAAGAAGGGGCAGAAGGGGGCGCAGATCCACGCTTAAAGCCTAGTGCGCGCCCGCCCGGTTCGCGAACTGCGTGTGATACAGGTGGGCGTACACTCCGCCACGAGCGAGCAACTCGGGATGCGTGCCGCGCTCGCTCACGCGGCCCTCTTCGATGACGGCGATCTCGTCGGCGGCCTGCACCGTCGACAGCCGGTGCGCAATGACGACCGACGTGCGCCCGCTCATCGCCTCATCGAGCGCGCGCTGCACGGCCGCCTCGGACGCGGAATCGAGGTGTGCGGTGGCCTCCGCATCGCTTGCATCGGGCGCAGCGTAGGCGAGGTTATCGCGGACAGACTCGTGGAACAGGTGCGCATCCTGGGTGACGACGTCGAGCGCGGCGTGCAGGTCGTCGGCGGCAAGGTCGCGCACGTCGATCCCGCCGAGCCGCACGGTCCCGGCCTGCGGGTCGTACAGCCGCGCGAGCAGCGCGGTCAGCGTCGTCTTGCCCGCCCCGGATGGGCCGACAAGCGCGAGCATCGACCCCGCGGGCACGGTGAGCGAGACGTCGGCGATGACCGGACGCGCGCTGCCCTCGACGTCATCGGCCGCGCGGGCGCCGGAGTCCGCGGCGTCGGCGCTCGTGAGCGACAGCAGCGACACCTCGGAGGTGCGCGGATAGGCAAAGGTCACACCGTCGAGCTCGACGTCGAGCGGCCCCGCGGGCAGCGCCGCCGGCACCGCGGGCTCGGCGACTGCGGGCGTGAGGTCGAGGATCTCGAAGACGCGATCGAAGGAGACGAGCGCACTCATGATCTCGACCTGGACGTTCGACAGGCTCGTGAGCGGCCCGTACAGCCGCGTCAGCAGCGCGGCAAAAGCGACGAGCGTCCCGACGGACACGCTGCCCGCGATCGCCATGAGGCCGCCCGCGCCGTAGACGAGCGCGGTGGCGAGCGAACCCATCGCCGCGAGCGACGCGAAAAACACCCGCGCGGTCATCGCCTGTTTGACGCCAATATCGCGCACTGCCGCGGCGCGCTTGGCGTATTCCGCATCCTCGACGGCGGCCGTGCCAAAGAGCTTCACCAGCAGCGCGCCCGCGACGTTGAACCGCTCGGTCATCCGGTTACCGAGCTCGGCGTTCAACTCCATCCCGCGCCGACGCAACTGCGCGAGCCGCCGCCCCACACAGCGCGCCGGCAGCAGCACGATCGGGACGAGGACGAGTGCGAGCAGCGTGATCTGCCACGACAGCGCGAGCATCGTCGCGAGCACGACGACGAGCGTCTCCGTGTTCGACACGACGCCCGCGAGCGCCGACGTGAACGCCTGCTGCGCCCCCATGACGTCGGTGTTGAGCCGCGAGACCAAATTTCCCGTGCGCGACGCGGTAAAGAACGACATCGACTGCTATTGCACGTGCGAAAACACGTCGCGCCGCAGGTCGTAAATGAGCGATTCGCCGATGCGGGTGGAAAACCACCGCGAGAGGATCGCGAGGCTCGCCTCAATAATCGCCACGCCGGCGACGAGCGACGCCAAAATGATGACGAGCCGCCGGTCTCCCGCCGGGACCGCCCATGGAATGCATCGACATGGCTAGTCCTAGGCGCTATGCAGCCGCATTTGGGCAGCCTCAAACCCAGCACCGGCGACATCTTCGACGACGTCGGCCGCCTGCGCCACGCTCACGCCCCAATCCTCGCGCTGGCCCGCCGGGAAGTCCTGCAGGACGTAGGCGGCCGGGTCCATCCGACCGGGCGGCCGATCAATCCCGACGCGCAGCCGCCCATACTCGCGCGTGCCCACGTGCTGGGTGATCGACTTCAGCCCGTTATGCCCGCCCTCGCCGCCGCCGCGCTTCAGCCGCAGCGTATGCGCGGGCAGGTCGAGCTCATCATGCACGACGAGCAGCCGCTCGGGCCCCACGGAGTAAAAGTCCGTGAGCGAGCGCACCGGCGCGCCCGAGACGTTCATATAGGTGTTCGTGATCGCGAGGATCGCGCGCGGCCCCGGCGCCCCGCCGGGCCCCAGCCCGAGCCGCACGTCGGCGACCGAAGCCCCCGACTTGTGCTTCGTCAGGCTCGCGCGCGCACGCGCGAGAAGCTCGCCCACGACGAGGTAGCCGACGTTGTGTCGGTTGTAGGCGTATTTCGGCCCGGGGTTTCCGAGCCCGATGACGAGCCACGGCTCACTCATCTGCACTCCCTTTCACTTTTCGCGCACCTTTCGATCCTGCCATGACGCGGAAAACGGCGCCCACGCACGCGGACGCCGTTCCCACGGTATTCGGTGTTGCCCCCAGCAGGCGGCAACAGCGAGCAGCTTACTCCTCGGTCTACTCTTCGCCCTCGGCAGCTTCTTCGCCCTCGGCCTCGGCGGCCTCGTCGCCCTCGGCAGCTTCCTCGTCCTCGGAGCTCGGGGTCTCGAGGTCGGCCTCGTCGACCTTCGGAATCGCGACGACGACGAGCGGCGCGTCGGCTTCGTAATCGGCCTCGACATCCTCGGGCAGCGTGATGTCCTCGAAGCGGACGACGGTGCCGTCTTCCAGACCCTCGACGGAGATCTCGATGACCTCGGGAATGTCGATAACCGGCGCGGTCACGGTGAGCGTGCCCATCTCGAGGAACGTGGAGGTGCCCGGCGCGGACTCGCCCACGAGCGTGACGGGGACGTCAACCTGGACCTTCTGGTCGCGGGTCACCATGACGAGGTCGACGTGCTCGATGATGCGGCGGACCGGATCACGCTGGACGTCCTTGACGAGCGCGAGCGACTTCTTGCCGTCGTAGGAGACGGTGATGAGCGCGTTGACGTTGTCCTTGATGACGAGGAACGTGTCGTGCCCGGGCAGCGTCAGGTGGATCGGGTCATCGCCCTTGGCGTACAGGACCGCGGGGATTTCGTCTTCGCGACGGATCCGGCGGGCAGCGCCCTTGCCGAATTCAGTGCGGAGCTTGGCATCGAGCTTTTCAGCCATGAGTGCTCTCCTTCGTATCTAGCGTTCGCCGCAAAACCTTTTCGCGGCGCTTCCTCGTGGGCGACCACGAACCACGCGAAAGCGAGCACCTGGCCGCGTCGATAACGGAGCGCGCACCCGGACTTCCGGGGCGCCTCCCTCGCCGAGGCAACGGTTAATAATGTAGCGGACTAGGCGTTTCCGTCAAAGAGCGATGTGACGGATCCGTCGTCGAACACCTCGCGGATCGCGCGCGCGAGCAGCGGCGCGATCGGCAGCACGGTGAGCTGGTCGAAGCGCTTTTCCGGCTCGATCGGCAGCGTGTCGGTGACGATGATTTCGCGCGCCCCGCATTCGGACAGGCGCTGCGCGGCCGGATCTGACAGCATGCCGTGGGTCGCGGCGACGATGACGTCCTTCGCGCCCTCGGATAGCAGCACGCGCACGGCCTCGGCGATCGTGCCGCCGGTGTCGATAAGGTCGTCGACGAGCACACACGTGCGGCCTTCCACATCACCGACAACGCGGTTCGCGACGGCCTGGTTCGGGCGCGTAACGTCGCGCGTCTTGTGCACGAACGCGAGCGGCCCACCGCCGAGCTTGGCCGCCCACATTTCGGCGACGCGGATGCGGCCGGCGTCCGGGGAGACGACCGTGACGTTTGAGGTATCGACGCGCGAGCGGACGTAGTCGGTGAGGATCGGCATCGCCCACAGGTGGTCGACGGGCCCGTCGAAGAAGCCCTGCACCTGCGCGGCATGCAGGTCCACGCTCATGATGCGGTCGGCGCCGGCCTGCATGAACAGGTCCGCGATGAGGCGCGCCGAGATCGGCTCACGCCCGCGGTGCTTCTTGTCCTGGCGCGCATACGGGTAGCACGGCGCTACGACGGTGATGCGCTTGGCCGACGCCCGCTTCAGCGCATCGACCATGAGCAGCTGCTCCATCACCCACGTGTTGATGGGCGACGTGTGCGACTGGATGACGAACGCGTCGGCGCCGCGCACAGATTCGGAAAACCGCACATAGATCTCACCGTTCGCAAAGTCGTACACCGTCGACGGCAACACCTCGATGTCGAGCTCGTCGGCCACCTCCTTGGCGAGCGCCGGGTGGGCGCGGCCAGAAATCAGCACGAGGTGCTTTTCGCCTTGCGTGTGGATACCGGTCATGTGGTGGCTCCTAACCTTCGCCCGCGCCCGCGGCGTGAACACTGGTGATATCGCTAAATGGGCGGACCCGTTCGCCGTCCAAAACCTTCGAATCTGGTCCCAGGTGAACGAACGGTCCAACCTGGGCGCCCCTCCCTACCATGGCAAGGTTTGCGTGCGTGCGAATGACTTTCGCACCCTCGGATACTTCCGTGTCCCGCATCGTGGTATCCGGGCCGATCTCCGCGCCGGTCGCGACGACGGTCGCACCGAGCAGCTGGCAGCCCGGGTGGATGGTGACGTCGGGAGATAGAACGACGTCGACGTCGATCCACGTCGAGCCGGGATCGATGATGGTCACGCCCGCGCGCATCCACTGCGTGAGGGTACGACGGTTGAGCTCCGCGCCGAGCTGCGCGAGCTGGCAGCGGTCGTTCGCGCCCTCCGCGCTCATCGGATCATCGAGGATATGCGCCCCGACCTTGCGGCCCTCGCGCGACGCGATCGCGATGACGTCGGTCAGGTAGACCTCACCCTGCGCGTTATCGGTGCCGACGCCCGCGAGCGCCTCGCGCAGCAGGTCGGCGTCAAAGACATAGGTGGCGGTGTTGATCTCGTCGATCGCGCGCTCGTCCTCGCTCGCATCCTTTTCCTCGACGATGCCGGTCACCGCGCCAGAATCGGCCGAGCGCACGATGCGGCCGTAGCCGTGCGGGTTGGCCACGCGTGCCGACAGGACGGTCACGTCGTTCGCGCTCTGCGTGTGATCGGCGAGCAGTGCCGACAGCTCACGGTCATCGAGCAGCGGCGTATCACCCGCGGTCACGACGACGGCGCCGTGCAACTCCCCGAGCGCCTCGAGCGCGCACTGCACCGCGCGGCCCGTGCCAGGCACGTCGTCCTGATCGGCGATCACCACATCGGGGTCGACGGACAGCGCATGCGCGACGACAGCATCGCGCTGATGCCGCACGACGACGCACAGCCGTTCCGGATTGAGGCGGCGACCCGCGCGGATCGCATGCCCGAGCAGGCTGCGGCCAGAGATCGAGTGGAGAACCTTGGGCGTATCGGATTTCATCCGAGTGCCGGCGCCGGCGGCAAGAACCACCACGGCGGCGAGGTCAAGGGGACGGTGTTCGTCTGAACTCAAGAGTCATACTCCTACGGGTCGGATTCGCTCCAGGCGCCTCACGCTTGTCACCCTACCGCTCGACGCGGTGGCATCGCTCCGCCCCCAGGATTCGAACCCGGACTTCAAGGCACCAAAGGCCTGCGTGCTGCCATTACACAAGGGCGGAATAAACCTCGAATAGTGTACCTCAGGCACAATGGAGGAGTGGCACACGACAAAACTCCCTCGACCCGCTCCCGCATGACCGGCACGCAGCGCCGCGAGCAACTCATTTCCGTTGGTCGCAAGCTGTTCGCGTCCAAGGGATTCGACGGCACCTCGGTGGAAGAACTCGCCGCCGCGGCGAAGGTGTCCAAGCCCGTCATCTACGAACACTTCGGCGGCAAAGAGGGCATGTACGCCGTCATCGTCGACCGCGAAGTGCAAAAACTCACGGGCGCCATCTCCGATTCGCTATCCGAGGGCGGCCATCCGCGCGCCATCGTCGAACGCACATCCCTCGCGCTGCTCGCCTATATCGAGTCCAACTCCGACGGCTTCCGCATCCTCGTGCGAGACTCGCCGGTCACGCAGTCCACGGGCACGTTCTCCTCGCTCATCGGCGACGTGGCTGTTCAGGTCGAGCACCTCCTTGCGGCCCAGTTCAAAGCGCGCGGGTTGAACGCCTCGGTGGCGCCGCTGTACGCGCAGATGCTCGTCGGCATGATCGCCCTCACCGGCCAGTGGTGGCTGGAGGCGCGCAAGCCGAAGCGGACCGAGGTGGCGGCACACTTGATCAACCTGGCGTGGAACGGGCTGCAGGGGCTGGAAAAGGACCCGACGCTCACGCACACCCCCGAGAAGTAGCCACGGGGCACCTTTCTTTTTTCGCGAGTGCGCGACGCGTAACGCGCGGGCACTCACGCGCGCACGCGCGCGGGGCGGCAGCTGACCGCGGCTCCAGCTGACCGCGGCTACCCACGGGTCCCCTCCCCGAGCATCCTTGTCCACAGCCTCGTACCTCCCCATCGACTTCGGCCCCTCCCCTGCGATTGACTGGGCGCCACCGCGTCGAGGTCGAAAGGAGGCCAACATGACGCTCGCATCGTTCTTCACCGCGATCGGCATCGACGTGCCCTCCGACCACGCCCTGCACGAGGCCGAAGCCCCCATCACGGAAAACCTTTTTCGCCTCGGCGCAGCCATCCTCGCCACCGGACTGGACGCGGGCGTCGAGTGCCCCACCGATCAGGAACTCCTCGCGGCCGCCCGCCTCGCCGAACGAGCCGCCGCCACCGCGACCGCGCTGCGCACCGCATGCCTCGCCAAAGCAGAAGCGGCCGGCGCCGCCCGCGTCAATGGCCTGACCATGGCCGACGTGATCGCGGAAGAACGCCGCGTCCCGAAAAACGAGGCCACCTCGGCCATCCAGCTCGCCGCCCGCCAAGCGCAGTTCCCCGCAGCCCTCGCCAAGGCCGCCGCAGGCAAGATTTCGCAGACGAACCTCGCCACCGCCGTCGACACGCTCGCCCACCTGCGCCCGATGTATACCGACGACGAGTTCGCCGCCGTCGAGGACCTCATCTTGAAAGAGGCCGAAATCCCAAGCGCCGCGGCGTTCAAGAAGAAGTGCCGCACGACGCGCGCGCTGCTCGACGAGACCTACCGCATGTCGCAAGAGGCCCTGCACGCCAAGCGCCGCAAGCGGAACTTCGATGACCGCGGCCTGTCGTTCTCTCTCATCGACGACGGCGAATACGGCGCCCAGGTGTTGGGCATCATCCCGCCCGAATACCTGCGCGAACTGCTGCCGGCGCTGAACAAGGCTAGCGAATCCGCGGCCCGGCAGCAGCGCCGCGAGCGCCACAGCCGAAGACCGTGTGGGACTCGAACCCACAGCGAACGAAGCTGCAAGCGAGGATCTCCAGCGAAGCACTCACGAGAGTGATGAGCCCAAAGCAGGACGCACCACCGACGCTGGACCTGAGACGCACCTGCCGGAATTACCGTCGGCCATAGAACGCTCGCGCCGGACCTGGGACACGACCGCAGCCGACTGCGGCCGCACCTCCCGCCTCGCAACTCCCGAACTCCGCCGCCTCCTCACCCTGCGCGACGGCGGCTGCGTCTTCCCCATGTGCACCGACCCGCCCGAACGCTGCATCGCCCACCACATCGACGCGTGGGAAACGGGCGGCGAAACCAATCTCCGTAACCTCGGCCCCGACGGCATCCCCGCGGCCCGACCGCCCACGCGGATCTACCCGGAGCGCCGCCTCGTTCACCACCCACGGCACGCCTCGCCAGTGATCCGGCTGCCCATTCCGGGGGCCGCACCTTCGGGAGCGCCCGCGACCGCACCCGATCGCAAATCCGAGCGCGCCCCAACGAGCGCAGATTCCAACCTGGATTCAAGCTCGCGCATCAGCCCTAACGCCCCTTCGCTCTTCCGCGTCGCAACCGAGTTTTTCTCCGGAATCACGCCGCTACGCGACTGCGACCTGCCGCCGTTTTAATCTGCCTACGCTTGTTTTTCGAGGTTCCACCGGCGGGTCGCCGCGTTGCACATCCGCACCTGTGATGTAACCTGAGCCACGACATTCTGTAGACAGGGAGGGACTTATGGCAGACCTCGTCATCTCCGGACTTCGCAAGAAATTCGGAACACTGCAGGCGCTGGACGACATGTCTTTCACCGTCAAAAGCGGTGAAATCTTTGGCTTCGTCGGTTCCAACGGCGCTGGCAAAACCACGACAATGCGCATCGCACTCGGAGTTCTCGCGGCCGACGCAGGCGAAGTTACGTTCGACGGTGAAAAGCTCGACCTCGCGGGTCGTCGCCACGTCGGATACATGCCCGAAGAACGCGGTCTGTACCCGAAGATGAAAGTTGGCGACCAGCTGATCTACCTCGCCCGGCTGCACGGCATGAGCGCCGACGAAGCCCAGGCTTCGATGGAGCACTGGACCGAGCGCCTCAACATCGCTGCCCGGCGCGATGACGATGTCCAAAAGCTCTCGCTCGGTAACCAGCAGCGCGTCCAGCTCGCTGCCGCGCTCGTCCACGACCCGAAGCTCCTCATCCTCGACGAGCCCTTCTCGGGTCTCGACCCCGTCGCCGTCGAGGTCATGAGCTCCGTGCTGCGTGACCGCGCCGATGCGGGCGTCCCCGTCATCTTCTCCTCCCACCAGCTCGATCTTGTCGAGCGGCTGTGCGACCGCGTCGGGATCGTCCGCAACGGCCTGATGGTCGCGTGCGGCACGATCGACGAGCTGCGCCGCACCCCGCGCACCGATATCGACGTCACCGTGGCCGGCGATTCGACCGGCTCGTGGGCGGATGGTCTCGAGGGACAGCACGGCATCAAGCGTGAAGGTCAGCACGGTGATACGACGCGACTGTCCATCAACACGGACGACGCCGCCGCCCGCGCGACCATCGTCTCCGCCGCTTCCGCAACCGGCCGCCTCACCCAGCTCACGGACCGCCGTCGCTCCCTCTCGGAGCTCTTCCAGCACGTGGTGAGCGCTGAGGAGCCCGAAACCGAAGAGCAGACCGACGCGAAGGAGGCCACCGCATGAGCGACGTCATGCTCGTTGCCGGACGCGAGTTCCGCAACATGTTGCTGAAAAGGTCCACGATCATCGCCACGATCGTCGTCGCGGCCCTGCTCGCCGGCGTCATGATCGGTGTCAACTACTTCGCGAATCGCTCGAGCGACGATAAGGACTACACCTTCGGCGTCTCCTCCGAAGTGCAGGACCTCGGCCAGGGGTTGAAGGAGATCGCTGCCGCGATGGGCAAGACCGCCGAGGTCACCGTCGTGGACCGCGCCGAGGGCGAAAAGAAGGTCCTCGACGGCGATTTCAATGGCTACCTCACCGGTACGCCCGAAAACCTCGAATTCCTTTCCTCTGGCAAGCCCCAGCAGGCCTTGCAAAGCATGGTCCAGGGGCTCGCCAGCCAGACCGCGCTCGCCTCGGAAATCACGAAGCTCGGCGGTAACCCCGAACAGGTCCTCGGCTCCGTCGCCAAGGCCGCACCGAAGTTCACGAACATCGACCCGAACGAAGGCGAAGACTTCGCGAAGTCGATGTTCTCCGGCATCCTGATCTTGTCGCTGATGATGTTCGTCCTCATGGCGGGCGGCGCCTCGCTGTCCATGGGCGTCGTCGAGGAAAAGTCGAGTCGCGTCGTCGAGATCCTCCTCGCCACCATCCGGCCTTCCCAGCTGCTTACGGGCAAGGTCCTTGGCATCGGTGCGGCGATCCTCGCGCAGTACCTCCTTTACCTCGCAGTGTTCGGCATCGTCGGGCATTTCACCGGCATCACCGAAACGCTGAACGTGTCCATCGGCGTCTACCTCGCGCAGGCCATCTTGTGGGCCGTCCTCGCCTTCCTGCTGTACTCCGTGATCTGGGCGGCGCTCGCCTCCACGGTGTCGCGGCAGGAGGACGTCGGCGCGATCACGACGCCGATGACGTTCGTGATCCTCGGCAGCTTCTACCTCGGCATGTTCCTCGTACCGAACTCGCCCGACGGCGCAGCGACGACCTGGCTGTCGATGGTGCCGCTGTTCTCGCCGTTCATGATGCCGATCCGCCTCGCCGTCACGGCGGTGCCGCTGTGGCAGCAGGGCCTCGCGTTCGCGCTCGTCATCCTCGCGACGCTGTTCGTCCTCTGGCTCGGCGGCCGCATCTACGAACGCGCCGTGCTGCACACCGGCAGCCGGATGAGCCTGAAGGAAGCAATAAAGGGCGGCGACAAGGTCCGCTACAACGCCTAACGCCCGCACCCTTCTACGGAAAACCCCGCTCACACGCCTCGCGGAGCGGGGTTTTCCGACGCACTCGCCGTGAGATCTCTTGATATCGAGTAATCTCACAGTTGTGAGTACCACCGAGCAGCACCGGCCGGGCTTTGCGCCCGCCACCACCACCGAAGGGGCCGACGAGGTCGACCGCATCGTCGACGCCTGGAATCGGGAACGCCCCGACCTCGATGTGGCACCGCTGCAGGTCTTCTCCCGCGTCTCTCGCCTCGCCCGGCTGCTCGACCTCGCCCGCAAGGAAGCGTTCGCTCGCCACGAGCTCCTCGCTTGGGAGTTCGATGTCCTGTCCGCCCTACGACGCGCCGGCGCCCCCTATGAACTCACGCCCGGCAAACTCATCGCCTCCACGCTTGTCACGTCGGGAACGATGACGAATCGCATCGACCGTATGGTGGACCACGGCCTCGTCGTTCGTCGCGCCGACGCTCAGGACCGACGCATGGTGCGCGTCCAGCTGACCGCCGAGGGCCGCCGCCGCGTCGATGCCGCAATGGAGTCGCTCGTCGCATCCGAGCACGAGGTCCTCTCCTCTCTCGACGATGGCGAGCGCCAGCAGCTCGCGGACCTCCTGCGCACGCTCCTGCGCCCGATCGAGGACCCCAGCCGCAACTAACGCGGCCAAAACGCCACTCTCACTCGCGCACCTCCTCGCGTGCACTTTCTCGCGCGCACGTGCGAGCGCACACGAGAAAAAGTTTTCCACAGCCTTGCATCGAGGGGTTTCGCGTTCTCTAAAGCTCCGCTAGTGTGACCCACATGACATTTTCGACGCGTCCCCTCGCCCGCGTATCGATTGCTTGCGCGGCTGCCGCACTAGCTCTGTCGGCCTGCTCTGGCAAGGGCTCGACCGAAGGCCCGACGACGCCCACGCCATCCGCTTCCGCGTCACCCAGCGCATCCGCCGAAGCTACGCCCGCACCTGGCGAGTGGATGCTCGAGGACCTCAAGGTCGGTGCCAAGGTCCCCAAAGAAGACCTCGAACGTCTCTTCCCCAAGTGGGAAGTCCCCGAGCCGCCAGCAACGCTGACCGAGTTCAGCGAACAAGGTGCCAAAGACGCCGCGATCTACTACGACCGCCTCGCCGAAATTGCGTTCCAATACGACTCGCCGGACTTGGTCAACCGGATCGATACCGGAGCCTGCAGGGACTGCGACAAACTTCGCAACCTGATTAGCGAAGGCCGCGCGAAAGGATATTTCCTGACGGCCCCAAGCCTCGAGGAGAGCAGCGTGAAATTCGACCCCGAAGACGAAAGAGTTGCGGAAGTCAAAATGGTTCAAAAATTCGCTTACTCGATAAAGTCGAGCGCCTCCGGAATGATCGAAAGCGTCCACACTGACACCAACTCCACGAACTACAGTTTTCTTATTTACCTTGACGGACAGTGGGCAGCCTCCTACCTCAAGAGCAAAGAAGGAGAACTGTAGTGCGCCCCACAAAGCTACAGGCACTGATTAGCTCACTAGTCGGACTCTCTTCGCTAGTTCATTACGCACCTACCCAAATTTCCTCGGAATGCGATCCAGCAGTCGAATCTGCCTTGGATTGTTTTATGAACAAAGGCAACGGATCCGGTTCCAAGTCGGGCGACACAAAGAAACACAATAAGAATCGCAAGAAAAATGATCCTCCTCAACAAAGCCCGTCACCATTTGATCCCCCGATTACCCCGGTCGGGAGTGAGGAGGTTGAGGAGAAGTATCCGTTGCCGGCGCCAGGGATGAAGTACATCCCGCTTTGTCCGCATCCTGATGACCCCAAACGAGAAATCGAATGCCGTCGCTTCGGTGACGGTGAGGGGCCTGACCCAGTCAAGATCGTGGTACAGCCCGTTGACCCGGGACCACCGCGCCCAGTGACGATCGAGGAATTAAAGCGCTTCCCAGTCGCTAAGGGAGAGATTCTCTTACAACCCGACCAGGGACGCCACACTGTCAACATGCCGGTCGTCGCCGCCACCACGGCACGACAACATGTTGTCTCGGCTGAAATACTCGGCTACCCCTTCCACGTGCGCTTCACCCCGATTTCCCACACCTACGACTACGGGGACGCCACAGACCCCATGACCACCAGCGACCCGAACTCGCCATACCCAAACAACCGGTTCTGGCACGAATGGCCGCGCACCGGAACCTTCACCATCTCCATCACCACCACATGGTCCGGAGCCTACCAAGTCGCCGGCTCCCCCTGGGTCGACGTCGAAGGAACCCTGACCACGACGGTCTCGAGTGAGCCACAGCAGGTCAGCGAGTACCACATCCTGCTCAAACACCCCAACACCCCCGACGGACCCGGACACGGAGGCTACCCCGGAACCCCCGGCAACCCCGGCACACCCGGCACCCCTGGCCTGCCGGATCACCAGCCCGGCCGGCCCGGCGACACCATCACACCCCCCGACCCAACACGAAAAGACTCCCCCTACAGTTTTATGCCGTAAATCGAGGGACTGTCAGATAAACGGTGTGTGGGTCCGGCCTGATCCGAAAGGAGATGGCCGTGACTGACACGACCGATGCCGTCATCGTTAATGACGAGATGATTGATCCCGTGACCGGAGAGATCATCAATCAGAAAGACCTCGCCGAGCGCTTGCTCGCGCAGGCGAAGGAGCAGGGCGTGAGCCTGGTCGGCCCGGGTGGCCTGTTGAACCAGCTCACGAAGAACGTCCTCGAGACCGCGCTGAATGCCGAGTTGACCGAGCATCTCGGGCACGACCACGGCGGCACCCCAATCGGCGAGAACATGCGCAACGGCACCCGGGTGAAGACGGTGCTGACCGAGATCGGCCCGGTCGAGATCGAGGTGCCCAGAGACCGTGACGGCTCGTTCGAACCGGTGATCGTCCCCAAGCGCAAGCGGCGCCTGGACGGGATCGATCAGATCGTGCTCTCGTTGACCGCGCGGGGGCTGACCACGGGTGAGATCGCCGCGCACTTCGACGAGGTCTACGGGGCGAAGGTCTCCAAGGACACGATCAGCCGGATCACCGAGAAAGTCATCGGGGAACTGGCCGAATGGGCCTCCCGGCCGCTGGATCCGATCTACCCGGTGATCTTCGTCGACGCGATTCGATCGTGAAGGTCCGTGACGGGCAGGTGAGGAACACCCCGTTCTATGTCGTGATGGGCGTCACCGTGAACGGGGAACGCGACATCCTCGGCATCTGGGCCGGTGA
>NZ_MQVR01000052.1 GCF_001907295.1 Bowdeniella nasicola | reverse complement strand
AGTGAGTTGTGGAAGATGAACTCGAGGATCACGCGGTGACCGCCCTGCTGTCCAGCACGACCACCCCGCTACACCACTATGAGGGACTCAACTGCCGCCTCGTCATCGAGTGGTGGGGGGCTGCCGGCGAGCGCCCCGTCGAGGTCCGCGACCTCACGGTTCAGGAGGCGAAGAGCGCCGATGAAGTGTTCATTACGTCCTCGACGCGCGATGTCCAGGCCGTGACGAGCTGGGACAATGTCGCGTTCGAGCATGGCAAGGTGACCAAGCACGCGGCGGAGGTCTTCGAAGCGGGCTGGATGGACAACCTCGACCCGTAGGCCAGAAATGAAAACAACGGGCCGGGAGCAGTTTTGAACTGCTCCCGGCCCGCGGCGTTCTAGAACCTGGTTAGATCGGCGTCGCTTCGAGCTTCCACACATCGCGCGAGTAGTCGGCGATGGTGCGGTCGGAGGAGAAGCGGCCGGAGTTCGTAATGTTGATCCAGCACTTCTTCGCCCACGCGAGCTCGTCGCAGTAGTCCTCGGCCATCTGGTCGCGGGTCTCGCGGAAGGAGGCGAAGTCGCCGAGCACGTAGTACACGTCGGCGCTTTCGTAACCGGGGGACTCGAGCAGGGAGCGCACGAGGTCGTGGAACATGCCCGTGTGGTCATCATCGAGCGTGCCGTCGGTCAGCGCATCGAGGGCGCGCTTCAAGCCGGGCACGCTCTCGTAGGCGTAGCGCGGGTCGTAGTTTTCGCGCAGCGCGGGCAGCTCTTCGACCTTCGCGCCGAAGATGTAGGCGTTGTCATCGCCGACGGCTTCGACGATCTCGACGTTGGCTCCATCGAGGGTGCCGAGCGTGAGCGCGCCGTTCATCATGAACTTCATGTTGCCGGTGCCGGACGCCTCCTTGCCGGCCGTGGAGATCTGCTCGGAGATGTCCGCGGCGGGGATGATGTGTTCGGCGGGGGAGACGTTGTAGTTCTCGACGAAGACGACCTTGAGCTTGTCGCCGATCTCTTCATCGTTGTTCACCAGGCGCGCGATCTCGTTGATGAGCTTGATGATCGCCTTGGCGCGGACATAGCCGGGGGCGGCCTTCGCGCCGAAGACGGCGACGCGCGGGGTGACGTCCCAGTCGGGGTTGTCCTTGATGCGGAAGTACAGGTCGAGCAGGTACAGGGCGTTCATGAGCTGGCGCTTGTACTCGTGCAGGCGCTTGATCTGGACGTCGAAGATCGCGTCCGGCGAGATGCTCACGCCCTCGCGGGCCTCGATCCAGCGGGCGAAGTCTACCTTGTTGGCGTGCTTGATCTCGATGAGTTCGCGCAGGACGGACTCATCGTCGGCGTACTTTTCCAGCTCCTTGAGCTTGTCGAGGTCGGTCACCCACGCGTCGGATCCGAGCAGGCGGGTGAGCAGCGCGGCCAGGCGCGGGTTGCACTGCTGCAGCCACCGCCGCGGCGTGACGCCGTTGGTCTTGTTGTTGAACTTCTCGGGCCAGATCTCATGCCAGTCGTGCAGCGTCTCCGACTTGATGATCTCGGTGTGCAGCGCGGCGACGCCGTTGATGGAGTAGGCGGCGTAGCAGGCGATCCACGCCATGTGGATGCGGCCGTTTTTGATCGGCGCCATGTATTCGACCTTGCCGTGGTCATAGCCGGCGGCTTCGAGTTCGACGCGGAAGCGGCGGTCGATCTCTTTGACGATGTCGAGGATGCGCGGGAAGATCTTTTCGAAGATCGAATACTCCCACGTCTCCAGCGCCTCAGCGAGGACCGTGTGGTTCGTGTACGCGAAGGTCTGCGTGACGATCTCCCAGGCGGCCTCCCACGTCATGTCGTGCTCATCGAGGAGCAGTCGCATAAGCTCGGGGATCGCGAGCACCGGGTGGGTGTCGTTGAGCTGGATGCAGTTGTACTTCGCGAAGTCCGACATGTCGGTGCCGTGGTGGGCGACGTAGTTATCGACCATCGCCTGCAAAGACGCGGACACGAAGAAGTACTGCTGGCGGACGCGCAGGACCTTGCCCTCGTAGGTGGTGTCGTTCGGGTACAGCACGCGGCACAGGTCATTGACGCGCTCGCGCTCGACGATCGCGTCGGTGAAGCGCTGGGAGTTGAACGCGTCGTAGTCGAACTCTTCCATCGGCTCCGACTTCCACAGCCGCAGAGTCCCGACGTTCTTGGTGCCGTAGCCGGTGATCGGCATGTCGTAGGGGATGGCGCGCACGGTCATATCCGCGAACGGGACGATGCGCTGTTCTTCCTCGCGACGGATGACGAAGGGGTAACCCTCTTCCATCCACGGGTCGGGGTGTTCCTGCTGGAAACCGTCGGCGAAGGACTGCTTGAACAGGCCGTAGCGGTACAGGATGCCGTAGCCTGTGACGGGCAGGTTCTGGGTGGCGCACGAATCGAGGAAGCAGGCGGCGAGACGGCCGAGGCCACCGTTACCGAGCGCTGCGTCGTGTTCGGATTCGAGAATGTCTGTGAGGTTCTTACCGAAGCTCTTTACGGCGCGTTTTGCGTCGTCCACGAGGCCGAGGTTGGTGAGGTTGTTCAGCATCGCCCGTCCCATGAGGAACTCGGCAGAGAAATAATGCTGCTGACGGCCTGCGCTGTATGCGACAGCGGTCTTTTCCCAGTTATCGGCGATCAGCTCGATTACCGCTGCGGACAGACCCGTCCAGAACTCCATATCGGTGGAGGCTTCGGGGGTGCGGCCGGCGGCGGTGCGCACCTGGGCGCCCAGCCGGTCGGTCAGGTTGGTCATCGGATGGCTCCTTTAATGGATACACATGTGCGGGCCGAACAGGGCAGCCCGACTGGAGCCAGCCTATCGGGTTAGGGACGTATCACGCGGATGGCGTGGGCGAAGGTGAGCGCCCTCACCTAGTCTCGGAGATGAGGTCTTCGATGAGCGCTGCGGTGAGGGTGAAGACGCCCTGATAGAACATTGTGGCGCTGCGCAGCGCCATTTGCTCGCATGCCTCGGCTGCCCAGGTTCCTAGGTACTGGTGGCTCCAAGCGCGTGCGACGCGATCCCTGTTACCCCCGGCTAACGTGGCTATCGCGGACAGAATAACGCCTAGGTGATCGGCCGGAAGATTGGTGTCGATCAGTGCGTCGTGCGAACTGAACGTCGTGACAAGCTCATCTAATGTGAGATCGAGGTGTTGGCGAGCCAGCGGCTGGGCGCTGAGTTTGATCTCAGGCGCGAGCTGGCGGTGGTAGTCCGAGCAGATCTTCTCGCGCGTCTCGCGAGCGAGCGCAGATTCGACGACGAGGGCGGCACCGCGCTGAAAGATCGGTCCGCTTAGGGGCCAGCGGGAGGTGAGGTCGGGATTTCGCAGGTAAGCGATCTGGTTATCGCTGGGTTCTGCGAGGTACATCGCCGCGAGTGTGGCGAGCGGCCGGGCGAGGTCCGCGAGAGAGTGAGTCACCGGCGTGAGCGACATGCGGCCTCCATGCACTGGGAATACGAATCTGGCTTCCATCGTGTCGCGCAGCAGGTCGGTTTTCGCGGGACGGAAGGCCCAGGGACGGTCATTGTGTTGACCGAGGATTCGCTCCGGCTGATGAATCCCCCAGGTAGCCGGCTAAGGCAGCGACGATTTCGTCAAGCAACCGGCCACAGTTCTTCTTCGACGTCTTCTCATACGCGCCCGCGTACTTATTCGTGACTTCCTTTCCTCCCCGTTGCCTTATTGATGGGATGGTTGAAAGAACTCACAGGCAGGAACCCGATGATTTCACCGGGCGCGCCAAAGAGCAGGCGCAGCATGGAGCAGTCTGACCGACGTGGAGTTCGCGACGATGAGTATGGTTCACTTCGACGTGTACTGAAGCTGGATTAGTAACTATTCACGTGGCATGATCCAGGACTCCCACCCCTGGTTCAGAACAAGCCAGGCAAGCAGGCCGTAGCCGATTTGCCCCGGGTGCTTCCCGTCGAACTGGGCGATGTCTGCGTGCCACTGCTCATGCGCTGACAGCGGCCCATAGGCGTGGACATAAGGTATGGAACGTCGCTGACAAACATTGGAGTAGGCCGCGGATAGCTCGGAAATATCGCCGGGAGCGGTCAGCGGCGGCGGGCCCACAACGAAAGTAGGAATGTGGGATTCGGCGGCGCTGTCAAGAATGTTGGCGAGGTTTAAACGGGAGCGGGCTGCCGAAAGACCGGACCTGAGGTCACCGATTCCAAGTCCCACAACGAGCCGGGTTTCCTCGCGGTGGCTGAAGCGGCGTTCCGCCTCGGAGCGCCAGCCGCGTGCTAGTTGAGTCGAGTCAATGGCGGGCAACGAGAGGTTTGCAATGTAGGCCGGTTCGGGAAACTGACTGCGGGCCATAACACGTCCCACCCAGCCGAGATAGCGGGCGTCTCCAAGCCCGGCCGCGATTTCATCTCCGATGACCACGATACGCATAACCGCTCCCTTCCGTCCCATCCATTGTGCCGTATGTCAGGCATATGGCAGGGGAGCCGGATACCTGTACGGTAACCGGCTCCCCGTCGCGCTGCGCAGTGAGGTGCTAGCTCATCCGACGTGCGCGTAGCACGAGGGTGAGGCCAGCGCCTGCGAGCATGGTCACAAGCGCGAGCGCCCAGCCCGCATCGCTGCCCGTAATCGGCAGCGACGGTGACGGCTTCGCCGAGGCCGACGGAGCCGGCGTGGTCGGCTCGCCCGTCGGCGCTGCCGTTGGCTCGTCAGTCGGGTCCGGGGTCGGGCTCGGCTCCTCGGTCGGGTCCGGGGTCGGGCTCGGCTCCGGGTCGACGGACTTCTTGACGACCTCGAGGGGGAGCTCGATCGTGCCAATACCTGTCTGCGTCACCCGCCAGGTCAATGTGTCACCTTCGGACACGTCGGCCGGGACCTTCGCGATTACCTGGTAGGCACCGTTGGCGGCCGTCGGGGAAGCGACCAGCACCGGCTTGGCACCGGAGGTATCCCACACCAGCACGGGGGCATCGTTGAAGTGGGAACCAGCGAGGGTAATCTCCTCACCCGCGGTGACCTTCAGCGGCGTCTTGGCGGGGGCAATTTCGGATGCCGTGATCGAACCGGCGGCGCTCGTCGCACTCACCGATGCGGCCTCCTGGCCATCGCACAAGCCGCCGATACGCAGCTCGCCGATGGTCGCGAAATCGTTCCCGGCATGGTTCGACGTCATCTCAAAGCGGACGAAGGAACCCGCAGTCGGCTTGATCGGGATGACCGTGGGGGCATTCGTCGACGGCAGGGAGCCGGTCACGACCGGATCCGACCACGTCGCGCCATCGGCAGAGACGTAGACCGCGTAGTCCTTGACCCGCCCGTTTGCACTGTCGGCGCGCGGCGTGTGCTCGACGCCGAGCACCTGGCAGGTGCTCGGCAGCTTGATGTCGAGGTAGTGCGGAGCCTTGGCCGCGGGGGCCTGCCAGCGCGAGTGCCAGAAGGTGTCCTTCTTGCCGTCGATCGCTGCGGTGGCAAGGCCGTTTGGAGGCGTCTCGTTGTCGGCTTGCGAGCTGAATCCTGCGATCGACAGGGCATCCTGCGCGATCGGGTGGGGCAGCTGGGCGCTATCGGAGAACACGATGATCTCGGTGCTCGCGCTGCGTTCACCCTGGACCACCCGCAGCGGGTATTTGCCTGGGGGCGTACCCGGCGGGATCTGGATCGCGAAGTCGCGCGTGCCGTCGGCATCGGGCCGCAGCTGGCCGAGCTTTGTCTCCCCGAGGAAGATATCGGCGCGGACATTCGGCTCGAAGCCCGAGGCGCTTAGCGGATCGCGGTCGCCTGCGCGCACGACGTCACGCTCGACGGAGACCACCGGCTTGGCCGAGGAGTCCCACGCGGGACGCAGCGGCTTCGGATCGGCCTGGTCGGCGCCGACGGTGATCGTCAGCTTCGTCGTGAGCGAACCGACGGTGACGGTCGCATCGTACGTGCCGGCCTTGGCGTAGGCGTGCTTGCCGGTCAGGTAGTACAGGCCCGCGGAGTTGAACGCGCTGCGCGGCAGGTTGGTTTCTACCGTCGCGGCGCTTTGCGTGCCATCGCCCCAGTCGACGGTCACCTCGGAGCCCGCGCCAATGACGGACTTCGAGGGCGTATTGACCTTATCGTTGCGGGTATCGGGCGAGATCGTCTTCCCATCGGTCACCGTGCCGGGGGCGGACAGCAGGGCGACGTTGAACGTCGAAGCCTTGCCGGGCTTCGCGCTCGAGTTCGTCCCCGCGAGCGAGGTCTGCCACGTCGTCGTCGGGCCGTCGAAGAACTGCACGTTATTCGCGGTCAGGCGCGGACCCTGGTAGGCCATGCGTTGCTTGAAATCGTTGACGTCGCGCTGGTTCTGGGCGGTCCAGCCCATCTCCGCGATGGATATCGAGCGCATGAACGCCATGAACTCGACCTGGTCGCCGCCGCGGATCGCCTCGGACCACATCGGGGCCTCGACGCCGCGGATCGTGTCGTCGCTCAGGTTGACGGCAGCCTTCGGATCCCAGCTGTAGAAGACGTCGAAATCGCCGGTGCGAGCCCAGCTCAGGCCGTAGGGCGTCTTCGCGTTGTACTTTTGATCCAGGTAGGCGCCCTGCGTCGACAGCGAGACGATGAGCCTGGCGCCCTTGTCCTTCACCGCGGCGCGCACGGGGGCGGGATCGCCGACCCAGTACTGGATCGTGTCGCCGGGCTTCAGGTTCGCCTCGTGGACCTCGTTCCACCCGATCGGCTTCTTGCCGAGGTCATGCAGGATCGTGACGACGCGGTCGAGGAAGCCCGCGTACTTCGCGTGGCCGTGACGGCGCGTCATGTCGTGGGACTCGTCGCCACCCATGTGGATGAACTCGCCGGGAGTCATCGCCGCGATCTGCTTAAAGACGTGGGTGAGGAACGTGAAAGAGACTTCGGAGTCCGGGTCGAGATAGGAGTATCCGACCGAACCCGTGCCGTTGGCCGGGGCCGTCGGCTGCTCGGGCGTGCCCTGATGGGAGGCACCCGCGGTGTTCAGCTGCGGGATCGCGTGCAGGGCCGCGTTGGTGTGACCGGGCACGTCGATCTCGGGGATCACCGTGACGTGGCGGTCTGCCGCGTATTTCACGATCTCCTTGTAGTCGGCCTGGGTGTAGTAGCCGGTTCGCCCGAGTTCGGAGTGGCCGATCTGACCGCCGTGGGCGTTCATTGCGGTCTGCCCGGAGATCGAGGTGAGTCGCGTGTAGTCGATGTCATCGCCCGCGACGCGTCCGTCGTTGGTGATCTCGATGCGCCAGCCCTGGTCATCGGCCAGGTGCAGATGGAGCCTATTGAGCTTGTAGGCCGCCATCGTGTCGATGACCTTCTTGACCTCGGCGACGGTGACAAAGGAGCGAGCCGGGTCGAGTTGGACGCCGCGGTGCGCGAAGCGCGGGGCGTCGGTGATATCGACGGCGGCTGCGATCCACTCGGCATTCACCTCATGCTTAGACTCCAGCATCGCGGGGAACAACTGACGGATGGTCTGCACGGCGTTGAAGACGCCGTGCGCGCTGTTACCAGTCGCGGTGATGCCGTCGGACGAGACCTTTAGCGCATACCCTTCCGGGGTTTTCGCATCGGCGGTGACAGAAAGGACGATGTTGCCGGCCGTGTCTCCCGAGTCGACGACAGGCAGCGCGTAGCCGGTTGATGCGCGCATGATTGTCGCGAGGAATTCGCCGGCCTGGCGGGCTTCGCCCGGGGCGACGATCTTCGCATCGGGGGTGAGGGTGAAAGGGTCGGCCTCCGCGTGCGGCGTCACCGAGGACGGCAGCGGCACGAGCGCGACGGGGTTCGCGGGCGGCGGCGGGGGAGTCGGCTCGGCGCCGGTCCAGGCTTCGATCTCCCAGATGGAAAAGCCATACTTCACGCCGCCGATGGGGCGACGTTCGTGCCCGACGACGCGGATGGCCTTGAACGCCTCGTTCTTCAGTTCAGCAGGAATCGCATAGGTCTGCGGATCGGCTTCGCCTAGCGGCTCGACGCACTCACGCGTGCCCTTATCGACGATCGGCTTGTCGAACGTCGTGCCATCGGTCGAACCGAGGATCGAGAACGTCGGAGCACAGGCGGACTCCCAGACCACGTTGATGTGATCGAGTTTGTGCGCTTGCGCGAACGTGATTGTCGCGTGCTCATTGTCCTTCGTCGGGGACGACCAGCGCGACTGGGTGGGCTTGGCGGCCCCGGGATTGACGACTCCGTCGTTCAGCTTGTCAGGTCCCCACTGTCCGGCAACTTCCTGTCCGGAGGCGCGCGGGGTTGCCCCTTCGGACGCGAGCGCGACGTTCTTTGCGGGTTCGTCGGCCATCGCGGCAGTGGTGAACATGGCGGTTGTTAACATTAATGTCAGCGCAGCGAGGGCTGCGATGCGTGTGCGTAATCGGCGCACGAGACTCCTTCGTCTGTGACGACGCCCGAAGGCGCGTCGTGGATAGGGCGGAGAGAGGTTCCGCTCGGTCATTGGGCGCATTCGCCCGACTTCCCGGTCATGCCCACACGCGGCGGTAACACCCTGGGAGGGGAGTGGTATCTGAAGAAGGTTAGCAGGGTCACACTCGCTGTCGCAAAGAATTCGGACAACAAACAACGAAAACGCACAGAGGCACAAAAAAGAGGGAGGACCGACAGCTAGGCTGCCGGTCCTCCCGTGCGTTGCCCGATGTGGGCGTAACCGTTACCGGTCGAATGCGGCGACGAAGATCTCCTCCGCCTGCGACTTGTGCAGCTTCATCGTGCCGGCCGACGGCGAGGCGGCCGCCGGGCGGGAGATGACGCGCAGGCGGCGATCCAGCTGCGGGCCGAGCTGCATCGCGATGTGGTACCACGGGCCCTGGTTTTCGGGCTCGTCCTGGACCCACACGAGTTCGGCATTGCCGTACTTGGCGAGCTCGGCCTGCAGTTCCTCGACGGGCAGCGGGTAGAGCTGCTCGAGGCGCACGATCGCGGTGGACGTATCGCCGCGCTTGTCGCGCCGCGCGGCCAGATCGTAGTAGAGCCGTCCGGAGCACAGCAGCACGCGCTCGACGTTGCTGGCCCCCGACGTATCGGGGATCACCGGCTGGAACTCGCCCGAGGTGAAGTCCTCCAGCTGCGAGGCCGCGGCCTTCAGGCGCAGCAGCTGCTTGGGGGAGAACACGATGAGCGGCTTACGCGGCCGGACATAGGCCTGGCGACGCAGCAGGTGGAAGTGGTTCGCCGGGGTCGACGGCTGGGCGACGATCATATTGTCCTCGGCGCACAGCTGCAAGAAGCGCTCGATGCGGCCCGAGGAGTGGTCCGGTCCCTGGCCCTCATAGCCGTGCGGCAACAGCATGACAACGGAGGAGCGCTGGCCCCACTTCTGCTCCGAGGAGGAGACGAACTCGTCGATCACGATCTGGGCGCCGTTCGCGAAGTCGCCGAACTGCGCCTCCCACAGCACGAGGGCATCGGGACGCTCGACGCTGTAGCCGTACTCGTAGGCGAGCACGACGTATTCGGACAGCGAGGAGTCGTAGACCCAGAACTTGCCCTGGTCCTCGGTGAGGTACTGCAGCGGGGTCCACTCGGCGCCTGTCTCGTAGTCGTGGAGCGTCGCGTGGCGCTGCGTGAACGTGCCGCGGCGCGAGTCCTGACCGGTGAGGCGCACGGGCACGCCCTCGATGAGGAGCGAGCCGAAGGCAAGCAGTTCACCCATGCCCCAGTCGATGCCGCCTTCCTTGGTCATCTGGGCGCGGCGCTCGAGGAGCTTTTGCAGCTTCGGGTGGACGGTGAAGCCCTCGGGGGCGCGCAGGTGCGCCTGGCCGATGCGCTCGACCATCGCCTCGGAGACGGCGGTGGTCCAGCCGACCATGACGCCCGCGTCCTCCTGCTGCGAGCTCGGCAGCTCGAGGCCCGCGACGGAGTCCGATTCGGCGCTGACAGCCTCGCTGCCTTCGCCCGTATCGACCTTGCGATGGCCGGATTCGTCCTTGGTGGAGGAGAAGGCCTCTTCCAGCTGGTGCCTAAAGTCTTCGAGCGCCTGTTCGGCCTGCTCGTTGGAGATGTCACCTCGACCGATGAGGGCCTCTTGGTAGAGCTGGCGCACCGAGGCCTTGTTGTCGATCAGCGAGTACATGACCGGCTGCGTCATCGACGGATCGTCGCCCTCGTTGTGGCCGCGGCGGCGGTAGCACACGAGGTCGATGACGACGTCCTTGTTGAATTCCTGGCGGTAGTCGTAGGCGAGCTTTGCGACGCGGGCGACGGCCTCCGGGTCATCGCCGTTGACGTGGAAGACGGGGATCTGCAGGCCCTTGACGATGTCCGTGCAGTACTGCGAGGAGCGCGAGGAGGCCGGACCGGTGGTGAAGCCGATCTGGTTGTTCACGATGATGTGCATCGTGCCGCCGGTGCGGTAGCCGCGCAGCTGGGACAGGTTCAGCGTCTCCTGGACGACGCCCTGGCCCGCGAAGGCCGCGTCGCCGTGCACGAGGATCGGCAGGACGGAAAAGCCCTTGTGGCCAAGGTCGATGCGGTCCTGCTTGGCGCGCACAATGCCCTCGAGGACGCCGTTGACGGTCTCCAGGTGCGAGGGGTTCGCGGCAAGGTAGACGTTCGTGTGCTCGCCGGTCGCCGTCGTGTACGTGCCCTCCGTACCGAGGTGGTACTTCACGTCGCCCGAACCCTCGACGGTGCGCGGGTCCATGTTGCCTTCAAACTCGTCGAAGATCTGGGCGTAGGACTTGCCGGCGATATTCGCGAGCACGTTGAGGCGGCCGCGGTGGGCCATGCCGATCGCGACGTCGTCCAGGCCCTCGCGCGCGGCGGAGGTGAGGATGACGTCGAGCATCGGGATGAGCGATTCGCCGCCCTCGAGCGAGAAGCGCTTTTGACCGACGAACTTCGTCTGCAAGAACGTCTCGAAGGCTTCGGCCTCGTTGAGCTTGTACAGGATCTGCAGCTGCTCTTCGTTCGTCGCCTTCTGGAACGGACGCTCCAGGCGCTCTTGGAACCAGGCGCGCTGGGCCGGATCCTGCAGGTGCATGTACTCGATGCCGACGTTGCGGCAGTAGGCGTCGCGCAGCTGCTCGAGGATCTCGCGCAGCGTCAGCGCGTCGGTGCCCGCGAAGCCGCCTGTCGGGAACGTGCGGTCGAGGTCCCACAGCGTGAGGCCGTGGTTGGTGAAGTCGAGATCGTGGAAGCGGCGCTGGCGCGAGGCGAGCGGGTCGGTATCGGCCTGCAGGTGCCCGCGGGAGCGGAACGCGTGGATCATCTCGGCGATGCGGGCGGACTTGCTGAGCTCGCGCTTGGTGTCGAATTCGACGTCGCGCTGCCAGCGCACCGGCGCATAGGGCATGCGCAGCGAGGAGAAGACGCGGTCGTAGAAGCCGTCCTGGCCGGTGAGTTTGGTGGACAGGACCTTGAGCAGCTCGCCGGAGGCCGCGCCCTGGATGACGCGGTGGTCATAGGTTGACGACAGCGACAGGATCTTGGAGACGCCGATGCGCGCGATCGTCTTGGCGGAGGCGCCCTGGTATTCGGCGGGGTAGTCCATCGCGCCGACGCCGATGATCGCGCCCTGGCCCTTCATGAGGCGGGCGATCGAGAACTGAGTGCCGATCGTGCCGGGGTTCGTCAGCGTGATCGTCGTGCCCATGAAGTCATCGACGGTGAGCTTGTTGTTGCGAGCCTTGCGCACGATGTCGTCGTAGGCGGCCCAGAACTGTGCGAAGTCCATCTGATCGGATTGCTTGATCGACGGGACGAGCAGCTGGCGGGTGCCATCGGGCTTCGGCATGTCGATCGCGAGCCCGAGGTTGACGTGCGCCGGATGCTTGACGGCCGGCTTGCCGTCGAGCTCGTCATAGGCGGCGTTGAGCTCCGGGACCTCGGCGAGCGCCTCGATGAGCGCGAAGCCAATGAGGTGGGTGAAGGAGACCTTGCCACCGCGCGTGCGCGACAGGTGGGAGTTAATGAGGAGGCGGTTTTCGATCAGGAGCTTCGCCGGGACCGAGCGCACCGACGTCGCCGTCGGGATCTCGAGCGACGTCTCCATGTTGGTGACGACGCGGGCGGCTGGGCCGCGCAGCTTGTCGACCTGGTCCTCGAGCGGGGCGGCATCGTCTTCGTCGACCTCGCCGTAGCTCTGGGCGTAAATGGAGGTGGGGGCCTGGGCCTTAACCGGCGGCAGACCGCGGTCGTGGAAGTCCGCGGCCTCGGAGATCAGCTGTCGGGGGTCGACGTGCGAGACGCTCTCCGTCGATTCTGACTCGGCCTGCTTCGGCGCGGGAGCCGGTTCCGACTTGGCGGCCTTGGGTTCAGCCTTCGGCTCCTCATCGGCCTTCGGCTCGGAAGCTGCGGGCGTGTCCGTCGCGTCGGGGCTAGGAGTGTCACCGCCCTCTCGCTTAGCGAAGAAATCGCGCCAGGACTGTTCGACGCTGGACGGATCGGCTTGGTACTTTTCGTAAAGCTCGTCGATCAGCCATTCGTTTGCGCCAAAGTTGGACGCTAGATCGTCGGGGTGTTCTTCGGTGGACACTTGGGGTTTCGCCCTCTTTCACACTGTGTGGACAACGCCTTTTAACCATAGGCGACAAACGGTCGACATGGGACGAAATACCCAGAGAAAGGAACACGAAACACGTTCTAGGTTTTCCGCGTCATCATCGGGTAAAAAGGGTGTCAACACTGCGGCGAGGGAGTTTCAATGCTCGGGTCAAAACTGGTCATGGTGAGGTATCAATTGGAGCAGGTCTGCGCTGCCCGTACACTAGGTCCCATCATGACTAATTCGACGGATACCCCTCGAAGTCCCAGGCCCAGCTCGCCGCTGCCTCATCCGAAGGAGGCCCGGTGGACTGGGTCATGATCCTGCTAGGCGTCCTGCTCACCGCCGGGACCGCCATTTTCGTTGCCGCCGAGTTCTCTCTCGTGGCCCTCGACCCCTCGACTGTCGAGCGGCGGGCCGCTGCGTGCGATAAGCGCGCCGCCGCCGTCGCAAACGAACTCAAGTACCTCTCAACGCACCTGTCCGGCGCGCAGGTCGGCATCACGCTCACGACGATCCTGCTCGGGTATACGACGCAGGTCGCGCTCGTGCGCCTGCTAACCCCCGTCGTCGGAACGTTCCTCGGGACGACCGCCGCCACGGGGGTTGCCGTGGCGCTCGCGTTCATCCTCGTCAACGCGTTTTCGATGCTCTTTGGCGAACTCATCCCGAAGAACCTCTCGCTCGCCGACCCCCTGAAGGCCGCGGGCTGGGTCGCACCACTGCAAAGCGTGTTCACGACCGTCTTCCGCCCGCTCATCGTCTTGCTCAACGGGTCCGCCAACCGGATCCTGTCGTGGTTCCACGTCGAGCCGAGCGAGGAGCTATCCGGAGCACGCTCGGCCTCCGAGCTCGCGGCCCTCGTGCGGCATAGCGCCGACGAAGGCACCCTCGACGTCGGCACCGCCAACCTGCTAACCCGCTCGATCGGCATCGGCGCGCTGCAGGCGATCGACGTCATGACCGACCGCGGCCGCGTTCACACCCTCGACCGCGACCAGAGCGCCGCCGACGTCGTCGAACTCGCGCGCGCCACCGGCCATTCGCGCTTCCCCGTCGTCGACGGCTCCATGGACGATGTCCTCGGCTTCGTCCACCTGCGCCGCGCGATCGCCGTACCCTACGACCGCCGCGCGGAGGTCCCCGTCGTCTCCTCCTCTCTCATGGCCGAGGCACCGCGCGTGCCCGAGACCATGCCGCTTGGTCCGCTGCTGCTCGACCTGCGCGCCGAGGGCCTGCAGATGGCCGTCGTCGTCGACGAATACGGCGGCTCCTCGGGCATCGTCACGCTCGAAGACGTCGTCGAGGAGATCGTCGGGGACGTCGCCGACGAACACGACCGCCGCCGCCAGGGCGCCCGCTCGCTCAAGGGCGGCGTGTGGATGGTGCCTGGCGTCCTGCGCCCCGATGAGCTCGCCGCGCAGGCGAACCTGCGGGTACCCGACGACGGGCCGTACGAAACGCTCGGCGGCCTCATCATGGACCGCCTTGCGCGCATCCCCGCGCTCGGGGACACCGTCCAGGTCGGCGACGTCATGCTCGCCGTCGAACGGATGGATGGCCGACGCGTCGACCGCATCCGCGTCTGGTCGACCTCGCCCGACCAGGCCGCAGGCCCCGCCGGCATGCTGACCGAGGGAGGGGAGCGATGAGTTCGTCTGCCGCCCTCCTCATCGGCCTGCTGCTGCTTGCCCTCAACGCCTTCTTCGTCGGCGCCGAATTCGCGATCATGTCCGTGCGCCGCTCCCAGATGGAGCCACTCGTCGCCTCCGGGCGCGCGGGCGCACGTACCGTCGTGTGGGCGCTCGAACACGTCACCGACATGCTCGCCACCGCCCAGCTCGGCATCACGATCTGCTCCGTCGGCATCGGCGCGGTCGCCGAACCCGCGATCGCGCGCGCCGTCGAAGCCCCGCTCATGAGCGCCGGCCTGCCCGCGCAGGCGAGCCACGTCGTCGGCTTCGCGCTCGCGCTCACGATCGTCGTCTACCTGCACGTCGTCGTCGGCGAGATGGTCCCGAAGAACCTCGCGATCGCCTCCCCGGAAAAGGCGGCGCTCATCTTCGGCCCGCCGCTCGTGTGGATCTCCAAGCCGATCCACCCGATCCTCGTCGCCCTCAACGGCGTCGCGAACCTCGTGCTGCGCATGCTCGGGGTCGAACCCAAGGACGAGGTCGCCTCCGCATTCACCGCGGAAGAAGTCGCCTCGATCGTCGAGCGCAGCCAGGCCGAAGGCGTCCTCGAAGACGACCTCGGGCTGCTGTCCGGCGCGCTGGAGTTTTCCGAAGAGGACGCGGGCGACGTCATGGTGCCGCTCGACGACCTCGTCGTACTGCGTCGCGGCTGCTCACCGGCCGACGTCGAAGCCGAAGTGACCCGCACGGGCTTTTCGCGCTTCCCCGTCGCCGACGACGACGGTGACCTCATCGGCTACCTGCACATTAAGGATGTGCTCTACGCCGACGCGTTCGAGCGTACCCGCCCCATCGCCAGCTGGCGCATCCGCGCCCTCGCCCGCGTCAAACCCGACGATCAGGTCGAAGAAGCGCTGCGCACGATGCAGGTCACGGGTGCGCACTTGGCACGCGTCTATAACGATGCCGACGAGGACCTGGGCGTCGTCTTCCTCGAAGACATCCTCGAAGAACTCGTCGGCGAGGTCCGCGATGTCATGCAGCGAGAGCCGCATCGATACGTCGATTCCTGACGATCTGCCTGGTGAGTGTGCCCACAGGCAGACCAAGGTCATAGACCCACGTAGCTAAATAGGTTACGGTTTTGTCACAAGTGGCCCTGTTCCCGAACCCCTCCTGAAGGACACCCTCTTATGACCATCTGCGCGCACGACAACGGTGCTACGCCGTTGACCCGACGCCAGATCCGTGAGCGCAAGCGTGCCACGCTCGCCAAAATTGCGGATGCCGTTGCCAGCGACGAGGCAGAAAAGTCTGCCGCTCCTGATACGACGGATCAGACCGCGACGCTGCCTGTCCTGACGCGCCGCGAGCTGCGTCTTGCGCAGCCCAAGAAGCGTACGGTCCTGGCCCCCCGGCTCGCGATCGCGGCGTCTCTTGGCGCCCTGACGATCGCTGCTCCGCTGACCGGTTTTATCGGTAGCCAGGAGGGTGCAACCGCGCAGGCACTGCCCAATATCGAACCGACGACGTCGCACATCGTGCCCGCCGTGTCCGGATTCGCCGAGGCGGTCGTCTCTAACGAAGCCGAAGGCACCGCCGCGGTGCCGTCCTCCCTGCAGGAAGACCCCGTCGCCGCGACGCGCGCGACCACGCTGAGCGCCTCACGCACCCTCGATCGCACCATCGGCGCGTGCGAGACCCCCATCGAAGGTGCCTCCGGTCTGCGGTCCGCGCTGCAAAAGAAGGTCGAGCGCTCCGTCGTCATGCCGATGACCGCCGGCAGCTACCGCAACACCTCGCCCTATGGCACCCGCGTCCACCCGATCTTCGGCACCGTCTCCAAGCACGAGGGCACCGACATGGCCGCCCCCGTCGGCACGCCGATCCACGCCGTCGCCGATGGCACGGTTATCCACGCGGGTAACGGCATCCAGGGACGCTCCTCGATGCTCGTCATCATCGAGCACGAGATCAACGGCCAGAAGGTCCAGACCTGGTACGTGCACATGTTCCGCAACGGCGTGTACGTGAGCGAGGGCCAGAAGGTCAAGGCCGGCGACGTCATCGGCGGCGTCGGCAACTACGGCAACTCGACCGGGCCGCACCTGCACTTCGAGGTCCACACCGGACCGAACATGCAGACCGTCGACCCGCTGCCGTGGCTGAAGCAGGTCGGGGCCGTCAACCCCGGCGCCTGCTAATCTGCCAACTGTGAGCCACCCCTATCTGAGCCAGCCGCCCATCATCTTCGCCCACCGCGGCGGCGGGCGGGAAGCGCCAGAAAACTCCTGGACGGCTCTGTCCCATACTCGCGACCTCGGGCTGCGCTACCTCGAGACCGACGCGCATATCACCGCCGACGGCCAGATCATCTTGTCGCATGACCCGACGGTCGACCGCACCCTTACCGGAAGCGGCCTCATCTCCCAACTGACGTGGAGCGAGATCTCGCGCATGCGCGATACGGCCGGGGATCCGCCCGTCCGACTTATCGACGCGCTCGACGCGTTTCCCGAGCTGCACTTCAATATCGACGCCAAGTCCAACGCCGTCGCGGGCCCGCTCGCGCGCCTAGCGCGCTATTACACCGACCGCATGTGTCTGGCGTCGTTTTCCGATCGCAGGCTCGCGCTAATCCGCGACGTCAACCCGCACGTCGCGGTCTCGATCGGTCAGGAAGCCACGGCCCGCCTCGTCTCGCTCTCGGTCCTGCCCGAGCGTGCCGCCGTCGCGCGCGCCCGCCGCATCCCGGCCATCGCCGCCGCGATCGCCGCGCAGGTTCCCGCAGCATTCCGCGGCATCCCCGTGACGACACGCAAATTCGTCGACCTCTGCCACGCCCTGAACATGCAGGTCCACGTCTGGACCGTCGACGACGCGCCCCAGATGCGTCGCCTGCTGAACCTCGGCGTCGACGGCATCGTCACCGACCGCCCCGCGCACGCACTTGAGGTGATCGGCCCCGACGGCGCGGGCACCACGCGATGACCGCCACACCGGGGGAGGGTCGCGGCTTCTTCCCGCGCTCGCCCAAGGGCGCCTATGCGTGGCTGCTGCTCGCCGCCGTCGCCCTGCTCGCCCTGAACCTGCGCGCCGGCGCCACCTCGATCGGGCCGCTGCTCGCCGAGATCCAGGCCGGCCTGCCGCTGTCGGATACTGGCGCGGGCATCCTTACGGCACTGCCCGGCTTCGTCTTCGCCGCGACCGGCCTGTTCGCGGTGGGCCTATCCGCGCGCTTCGGCCTGCACCGCGCCCTTGGCATCATCACCGTCGCGATCCTGCTCGGGCTTGCCCTGCGACCGTTTTTGCCGCTGCCGCTGTTCTTCGCGTTCACCGTGCTGTGCCTGTCCGGAATGGCGATGGGTAACGTCCTCGCGCCCGTCTTCGTCAAGCAGCATTTCCCGAACCGCATCGGCGCCATGATGGCGCTGTACACGACGAGCCTCGCGATCGGCGCGACGGTCCCGACCGCCGTGAGCCAACCGCTCGCCCAGGTCCTGCCCGGCGGCTGGAAGTCCGCGCTCGCGTTTTGGGCGTCCTTCGCCCTCATCACGCTCGCCGTCCTCATCGCCGTGATCCTGCGCAAGGACCCGCGTGGCGTCCCCCTCGGCGTCCGCCAACCCTCCCGACTTGGCGCGGTCGCGCGCTCACGCAAGGCCCGCTGGATCGCGGCGTTCTTCGGCCTGCAGTCGATGAACGCCTACATTCAGTTCGGCTGGATTCCGCAGATTTACCGCGACGCCGGCCTCGACCCGGTGAGCGCCGGCTGGATGCTCACGATCATCGCCGGCATGGGCATCCCTGGCGGCCTCCTCATGCCGGGACTTGCCACGCGCCTGCGCGATAAGCGCCCACTCGTCCTTGCCCTCGCCGCCCTGCTCGTCGTTGGCTATGGCGGCCTGCTGCTGGCCCCGACGAGCGTGCCGTGGCTGTGGGCCCTAGCCCTCGGCATCTCCGGCTTCTGCTTCCCGCTAGCCATTACCCTCATCTCGATCCGCTCGCGCGACGTCGCGGTCACGACCAGCCTGTCCGGCTTCACCCAGTCGATCGGCTACTTCGCCGCGGGCCTTGGCCCCTTCGTCATCGGCGTCCTCGTCGATATCACCGGCGGCTGGCGCGCACCCCTCATCACGCTAGCGGCGCTCGCGATCGCCCTCGCGGTAGCGGGCATCAAAGCCTGCGCGCCGGGGGATGTGGACGACGAACTTCCTGTGACGGCATAAGTCACAGTCGCCAGTTTCTCTAAGCCATGCTCGCGTGGTTAAGATGGAAACCGCGCACGTAAGCGTGCACCCGGCCCCGATAGCTCAGCGGATAGAGCGTCTGCCTCCGGAGCAGAAGGTCGCAGGTTCGAGTCCTGTTCGGGGCGCCCCGCTAAACCCGCCACTCGGCGGGTTTTTCGTTTGTCCGCGAGTCCTGGCTCACAGCTTCGTGCACCTTTGTCGCGGAGGGAAGCGGCCGATCCGAGAATATGCGCACTTCACCCAGCTGTCGTTAACCTGGCGTTAACCTTTAACGGCTCTTGGGACCTGAGCGTGGGGTGATGGGTTCGAGGGTGGGCGTGTCGGGAGTGCGATAGGGATCGAGGCCCTCAAGAATCGGGGTTACC
>NZ_MQVR01000051.1 GCF_001907295.1 Bowdeniella nasicola | reverse complement strand
GTGGTAACCCCGATTCTTGAGGGCCTCGATCCCTATCGCACTCCCGACACGCCCACCCTCGAACCCATCACCCCACGCTCAGGTCCCAAGAGCCCACAAAGGGATGATAAAAGGGATTCAACCCAAGCGATCCCAAGGTGATAACAAGCCGTTTATCGACACCGCAAGGCTCTACTCGATTGATATCGCGCGACGATCGATAGACTTCCTCGACTTACGAACTACTGACGGAAAACCAGTGCGAACTCACGCCGAGTATACGAGTGCGGTTTATGGTCGAATTGGTGGAGACAACGCTTACTGGGCCGCTACCGATGGCCAGGTCTGGTCTACGAATCTTAACGATGGTGTATCGCGCCTAATCGTCGACAGCGAACCAGACTCTGAGGTTAGTCCAAAAAACGCAAGAGAGGTTTCCTTCCAACGTGATCACGTCGCGGTATTATCCAAGTACTACCGGGACGACGATTGGGGGGCCATCATTCGGTGGTATTCCCTGGCAGACGGCAAACAACTTAAAGAGATTGCCATCAAGTCGCTTGGCGAAATTGAACGCAAATACGACATTTCAATGTCCGGCTTCGCCACCAACCCCCACCTCTTCGATTCGCGTTAGGCCGACTCCTCGAGCCAGTCCGTGACGAGGGCGGAGGCGACCGAGATTCCCGACGGCAACTGTAGGGTGCCCTCGGCAATACGCGTGCGGACCTCGTCACGAGTATAGAAGGCCGCCTCGACGATTTCCTCGCCGTCAATCACGGGTGTGGGCATGCCGGAGGTGCGTGCGGTGAACGCGCACATGAGCGAGTGCGGAAAGGGCCAGGGCTGGGAGCCGCGGTAGGTCACGTCGTGCACGTGGACGCCGGCTTCTTCGAACACTTCGCGCACGACGGCGGCTTCGAGCGATTCGCCGGGCTCGACATAGCCGGCGAGGACCGAGGCGCGCGGGTAGGCGAAGTGGGCGGCGCGTGCGAGCAGGAGGCGGTCCGCATCGTCGGTGACGGCGACGATAATGCACGGGTCGGTGCGCGGGTAGCGTTCGGCACCGCACGCGGGGCAGCGGAAGACCCAGCCTGAGTGGATGAGCTCGGATTCATGGCCGCAGGCGACGCAGTGGGCGTCGGCCTGCCATTGGCGCAGCGCAACGGCGACGGCGGCAAGGGCCGCCTGGTCGCCCGGCAGGTCGAGGCCGATCTCGCGCAGATTGCGTACGTCGTTGCCCTCGGTGGCGTCGAGGAGCACGAGGGGCGCGTCGGCGTGCCGCCCGAGATAGGCGAGCGGCGTGCGGCCCGCGAGCGGGGCGATGATCGAGGTGGGGGCGGCGAGTGCGAGCTCGCCGCGGCGGTTGACGGCGATTGCGCGACTGGCCGGATCGGCGGCGCAGCGCGCGAGGAGGTCTTCGCTCAATCGCGCGGGCGTATCGAGATCGATCAGCGCGCGCACCAGCGGCAGCGCGAGCGCGCTCACGCCTCGCACCTCGTCGAGCTTTCGATCGTGGCCTGGCCGAGCACGCGCGTGCCGCGGTAGACGACGAGCGACTGGCCCGGAGCGATGCCACGCAGCTCTTCGCCGAGGCTGACGTCGAGGATGTCGCCGTCGCGGGTGAGTGTCGCGGGGATGTCGCGGCCGTGCGCGCGCACCTGGATGGTCACGTCGCCATCACCCGCATCGTCGTCGGCGAGCCAGACGATATCGCGACCGCGGATCGCCTTGACCGCGAGCGCCTCCTTCGGGCCGACGGTGACGGTGTTGTCGGCGGTGTCGATTTCGAGCACATAGCGCGGTCGGCCGTCGAGGGCCGGGATGGTGAGGCCGAGGCCGCGGCGCTGCCCGATGGTGTAGGCGTAGGCGCCGTCGTGCTGGCCGATCTCGTTTCCGGCGGTGTCGAGGATGGCGCCGGGGCGCGAGCCGATGCGCTGGCGCAGGAAGCCGGAAGTGTCGCCGTCGGCCACGAAGCAGATGTCGTAGGAGTCGGGCTTGGCCGATACGCGCAGGCCGCGGCGTTCGGCTTCGGCGCGCACCTCGTCCTTGCTTGCGACATCGCCGAGCGGGAAGAGCGAGCGGGTGAGGCGATCGCGGCCCATGACGGCGAGCACGTAGGACTGGTCCTTGAAGCGATCGACGGCGCGGTGTAGCTCGGGCACGTCGGTGGTGCCGGGCAGCAGCTGCGCGTAGTGGCCGGTCGCGACGGCGTCGAAACCGAGCGCGGCGCCGCGGTCGGCAAGCGCCGCGAATTTGATGTGTTCGTTGCAGCGCACGCACGGGTTCGGGGTGCGGCCGGCCTGGTATTCGGCGAGGAAATCGGCGACGACGAGGTCCTCAAAATCGTCAGACAGGTCCCACACGTAGTACGGGATGCCGATGTGGGCGGCGGCGCGCTGGGCGTCGGAGGCGTCTTCGATGGAGCAGCAGCCGCGCGAGCCGGTGCGGTGCTGGGCGCGCGACTTGGACAGCGCCATGTGGACGCCGACGACGTCATGGCCGGCCTCGACGGCGCGGGCGGCGGCGACGGCGGAATCGACTCCCCCGGACAGGGCGGCAAGGACCTTCATCGGGCACCTCCGGCGGCTTGGGCCTGTGCGATGACGCCCGGCAGCGTAGCGGCCGCGTGGGCGACCTCGGCGTCCGTGGTGTCCCATCCGAGCGACAGCCGCAGCGGCGCGATCGCGTCGTCGTCGCGGTAGCCGAGGGCGGCCACGACGTGGGACAGCGACTGGACGCCCGCGTGGCAGGCCGAGGACGATGCGGCCGCGAGGCCCGCCATGTCGGCTAGCAGGAGCAGCGCCTCCGAGTTCGCGCCCTCGACGATGACGTGAACGAAGCCCGGGAGCTGGTCCGTGCCCTCGCCGGTGAGGCGGACGCCGGGCAGCGGTGCGAGGGCGGCGCGCAGCGTTTCGGTGTGGGCGGCGAGTCGGTCGCGCTGGGCGGCGAGCTCGGCGGTGGCTTCGGTCAGGGCGGCGGCGAGTACGCAGGCGCCGGCGACGTCGAGCGTGCCGGAGCGGATGGCGCGCTCCTGTCCCCCGCCGGGGCGCAGGTCGGTGATCGGGGTCGAGGTCTTCGCGATGAGGACGCCGGTGCCGACGGGCGCGCCGATCTTGTGGCCGGTCAGCGACAGGGCATCGAGGCCCGAGGCAGCGAAATCAACGGGGATCCGCCCGACGGCCTGGACCGCATCGGAGTGCGCCAGGGCGCCGGCGGCGTGGGCCCGCTCGATGACGTCTGCGATCGGCTGGATGACGCCGGTTTCGTTGTTCGCCCACATGACCGAGACGAGGCCCGTCGGCTCGCCCAGGGCCGCGTCGAGCGCGTCGAGATCGATGACGCCGCGGGTATCGGTGGGCAGTTCGACCAGCCGATGACCGAGGCGCTCGGCGGTCGCGCGGGCGGTGAGGCGCACGGCGTCGTGCTCGATGGCGGAGATGACCGTCGCCGATGCCTTCCCCGCGGCGGCAAGCGCCGTCGGGATCCCCGCGAGCGCGATCGCGTCGGCTTCAGAGCCGCCCGAGGTGAAGACGACCTCGACCGGGCGCGCGCCGATGGCCTGGGCGATCTGTTCGCGGGCTTCCTCCAGGCGCGCGCGGGCGGCACGGCCGGCGGCATGCAGCGAGGACGGGTTGCCGAACTGCACGAGTTCGCGGGCATACGCCGCAGCGGCGACCGGCCGGATTCGACTGGTCGCCGCGTGGTCGAGGTAGGCGGTGCTCACGCGGTCCTAACTGCGCAGCGCCGCGAGCAGCTGCGGGATGACGTCGTTAAGATCGCCGACGATGCCAAAGTCCGCGATCTCGAAGATCGGCGCCTCGGAGTCGGTGTTAACTGCGACGATGATCTCGGAGTTTTGCATGCCGACGGTGTGGTGGATCGCGCCGGAGACGCCAAAGCCGAGGTAGATGCGGGGACGGATGACGACGCCAGTCTGGCCGATCTGCGCGGTGTGCTCGATCCAGCCTTCGTCGGTGACGACGCGGGTGGCGCCGACGGCCGCGCCGAGCTGGTCGGCGAGTTCATTGATGAGCGTGAAGTCGCCCTCGATACCGCGGCCGGCGACGACGACGATATCCGCGCCTTGAAGCGGGATCCGGTCGCCTGTCTCCTGCGGGGTGCGCGAGATGACCTCGGTCGCGGCGGCTGCGGCGGGCAGCTCGACGGGCAGGTCGACGCGCTGCGCACCCGCGGCGGGCAGCGTGACGCCCTCATCGAGGTTCCCGGGGGCGAGCGCGATGGCGCCGACGCCGCGCGACAGTTCGCACGTCGTTTCCCACGTGCCGGCCAGCACCGTGCGCTCGGCGATGATCGCCTCGCCTTCGCGGCGCAGGTTGGCGGCATCGGTGACGACGGCCGAGTCGAGCAGGGCCGCGGCATAGCCCGCGAGTTCCTTGCCTGCGAAGGACGCGTCCACGACGACGAGGTCGATGGCTGGCTCGGCGGCGACGGCCGCGGCGATCGCAGCGGCACTGGCGGGCGCCGTCGCAAACGAATCGGCGCCGGTCGGCACGAACACGCGCTCGGCATAAAGGCTTGCGGGGTCGATCTCGCCCGCGGTCAGATCGAGCGCGAGGACATCACCGAGCGGACAGGCAGCGGCGGCGAGCTCGCGGTTGAGCTCGGCATCGGCGCTGCGGCAAACGATCAGGGTGCTCATTTCATCACCTCGGCAAGGAAGTCGGCGAGCTCGTTGCCCGCGTTACCGGTGTCGGTCACGATGCGGCCGGCCTCGCGGGCGGGCTTTTCGTGCGCCTCGATCACCGCGGTGCCAGCCCCGTCGGAGCCGAGCAGGGCGCCGGAGTCGGCTTCGACGCTGTCGGCGATCCCGAGTTCGGAAAGGTCGATTTCCTCGACGGGCTTCTTGCGCGCGGCCATCATCGCCTTGAACGCGGGGATGCGCGGCTCGTTGACCTGGTCGGTGACGGACACGACGGCGGGCAGCGCGGCGCGCAGCGTCTCGTCGACGCGGTCGACGGTGCGCGTGATCGTCGCGGCGCCATCGGCAACCTCGAGCTTCGCGGCGACGGACAGCACGGGCCAGGCAAGCAGTGCGGCGACGGCGGCCGGCACAACGCCGGTATCGCCATCGGCGGTGGACATGCCCGCCAGGACGAGGTCGACCTCACCGTCGTCGGCCAGGCGCTGGATGACCGCGGCCAGGACGCGGGCGGTGCCGAGCGCATCCGTTCCCGCGAGCTTGTCATCACACACGTGCACGCCACGATCGGCGCCCATCTGCAGGGCGCGCCGCACGGCGTCGACCGAATCCCCGGGCCCCATCGTCACGGCGATGACTTCGCCACCGGCGTCCTCGGCGAGGCTCACGGCCGCCTCGACGGCGTTTTCGTCGACCTCGTTTAAGACATCGTCTTCGCCGCGCACAATCCGCCCGTCTTCGATGCGACGATCGGATTGCACGTCCGGCACGTGCTTGACCAGTACCACGATCTTCATGGCTTCTACTGTGCCACCTCACTTCAATCGCGGCCAACGCCCCACCGACCAGTTAGAACAACCTCACAGTCCATCAGGCGCAGCTAGCCGTGATATGTCATCTCTAACCGTGGATAATGACACCGTGTCTCTGCCAGTACGTACTGCCCCTACCCGTGTGACGCGACCGGCGTCGGACTTCTCCCGCCTCGGCGTCCGCCGTGCTTCCGGGGGTGTCGACGTCGCGGTTTACGCTCCGCGCGCCACGGCAGTCGAAGTGTGTTTCTTCCGCACCGAGGACAAGAAGGAAATCGAGGAACCGTGGTTCCTCGAAGGCCCCGTCCACGGCGTCTGGCATGGCCACGTTCCCGGGATTCTGCCCGGCACCGCCTATGGTTTTCGCGCCCACGGCAAGTGGGATGTGGCCTCGGCCCAGCGCTTCAACCCCGACCGGCTGCTGCTCGACCCCTATGCCCGCGCGGTGTGCGGTACTCCCCGACTTGATAACGCGCTGTATGACTACGCGCGCACCGACGATGGCTCCCCCGTCCTGCCGCTGCTCCCGTCGGCGACGGACACGATCGGCTATGCCCGCCGCGGCGTCGTCATCGACACCCAGTTCTCAGCTGCTAAGTCCCGTCCCCGCGTCCCGTGGCGCCAAACGGTCATCTACGAGGGCCACGTCAAGGGCCTGACCAAGCGCCACCCCGGCGTGCCCGAACACCTGCGCGGCACGTATGCCGGCCTCGCGCATCCGGCGTTCGTCGAACATCTGCAGCGCCTCGGGGTGACGACGCTCGAGCTGCTGCCGATCCATGCCGCGATGCCCGAGCCATTCCTTGAGGGCAAGGGCCTGACCAACTACTGGGGCTACAACACGCTCGCGTTCTTCGCCCCCGAGCCGTCGTATGCGACGGAGCACGCCCAGCGACGCGGCCCGCAGGCCGTCGTTGAAGAAGTCACCGGCATGGTCGAACTCCTGCACCAGGCCGGCATCGAAGTCCTGCTCGACGTCGTTTATAACCACACGTGCGAGGCGGGCTATGAGGGCATGAGCCTGTCGATGCGCGGCCTCGATGAGGCGGGCTACTACCTGCATAATCCAGACGGCACGTGCCTCGACTACACCGGCTGCGGCAACACGCTCGATTTCCGCCGCACCCGCGTCGTCCAGCTCGCGCTCGACTCGCTGCGCTACTGGACGCAAGACATCGGGGTCGACGGGTTCCGCTTCGACCTTGCGGTCACGCTGGGCCGGCACCGCGAGCATTTCACCGACCACCACCCGTTCCTGTCCGCGCTCGCGACCGACCCGATCCTGCGCGACACGAAGCTCATCACCGAGCCATGGGACATCGGCCCGGGCGGCTGGCGCACCGGCCAGTTCCCCTCCCCGCTCGCCGACTGGAACGACCGCTACCGCGACACGGTGCGCACCTATTGGCTCGCCGACGCGGCCCGCCAGGCCCATGGCCACGCGCCGAGCTCGCTCACCGACTTCGGCAACCGCATCTCCGGCAGCGCCGACCTGTTCTCCTCCGGCGAGGTGCCCGGCGGCCGCGGACCGCTCGGCTCGATCAACTTCATCACCGCCCACGACGGGTTCACGCTCGCCGACCTCGTGTCCTATAACCACAAGCACAACGAGGCCAACGGCGAGAACAACGTCGACGGCACGAACAAAAACCTGTCGTGGAACCACGGCACCGAGGGGTGGCAGACCGACGATGACATCGCCGCGGCGGTCATCCCCGCGCGTCGCCAGTCGATGCGCAACCTGCTCGGCACGCTGCTCGTGTCCGCCGGGGTCCCGATGATCACTGCGGGCGACGAGATGGGCCGCAGCCAGCTCGGCAACAACAACGCCTACTGCCAGGACAACGAGGTGAGCTGGCTCGACTGGGACCTCGACGAATGGCAGGACGACCTCATCGAGACGACGTCCTACCTGCTCAAGCTGCGCCGCGATAACCCGGCACTGTGCCCAATCCGGTTCGCCTCCGGCCGCCCGTTTAGCGGCGACAGCCTGCCCGACCTCGCTTGGTTTTCCTCCGACGGCTCCCCACGTGAGGCCGCCCAGTGGCACGACCCCTACAACCGCGCGCTGCAGATGATGCGCTCGGGCAAGGGCAAGCATCGCGACGCGCTCGTCGTCTTCAACGGGTCGCTCACCGACGTTTCGGTCCGCCTCGCGGTCGGACGTACGATAGATGCCGGAGAGAAGACAGCCGCGCTGGGCTGGTGCCTGACTTGGGATTCGTCCTGGTCCCACCCGGGAAGCGAAGAGCACACGCTCTTCCCCGCCGCCCACGATGTGAGCGTGGAGCCGCTGTCGATGCAGATTTACCTATCCGAAAGGATGCTATGAGCCAGGATGCCGACCTCGCCGGGACCACCTCGGAGGCCTCCCTCGCCCGCACCCGCGCCCGCTCGCTCGAGATTGAGGCCGCGATCGAGACCGACGCCTCCCGCTTTCGGGTCCTGACGGGTGACCGCCCGACGGGCGCGCTGCACCTCGGACACTACTTCGGCACGCTGCAAAACCGCGTCGTGCTGCAAAACAAGGGCGTGGAGACCTGGGTCCTCGTCGCGGACTATCAGGTCATCACCGACCGCGATGGCGTCGGCGAAATCCGTCAGCGCGTGCTCGGCCTGCTCGCCGATTACCTCGCCGCGGGCATCGACCCGGAGCGCTCGACGATCTTCAACCACTCGGCCGTGCCGGGCCTGAACCAGCTGATGCTGCCGTTCTTGTCCCTCGTCACGGAATCCGAACTGCACCGCAACCCGACGGTGAAGGCCGAACTCGAGGCGAGTGGCGGGCGCGCGATGAGCGGGCTGCTGCTCACCTACCCCGTCCACCAGGCGGCCGACATCCTGTTTTGCAAGGCCAATATCGTGCCCGTCGGCAAGGACCAGGTGCCGCACCTGGAGCAGGCGCGCGTCATCGCGCAGCGTTTCGATAAGCGCTATGGCCGCGTCGAGAAGGACCGCCCGGTCTTCCGCCGCCCCGAAGCGCTGCTGTCAGAGGCGCAGTCAGTCCTTGGCACCGACGGCACCAAGATGAGCAAGTCGCGCGGCAACACGATCGAACTCGGCATGGACGCCGACACCACGGCAAAGATCCTGCGCCGCGCGGTGACGGACTCCAACCGGCACATCACCTACGACCCGGCGCTGCGTCCGGAGGTCTCTAACCTCCTGCTCATCGCCTCGCTGTGCACCGGCGAGGCCCCCGAGGCGATCGCCGAGCGCATCGGCGACGGCGGTGGCGGCGCGCTCAAGGCCGTCGTGACCGAGGCCGTAAACGAGCATTTCGCGCCGATTCGGGCGCGCCGGGCCGAACTCATCGCCGACGAAGGCTACCTCCTCGACGTGCTGCGGCGCGGTAATGAGCGCGCCAACGAGGTCGCCGACCAGACCCTCACCGAGGTCCGCCAGGCGATGCAGATGATCTACTAGCGCGCCCGCTAGTCCAGTTCGCGCACCTCGCGCACCATAAGCGGCGCCAGCATGAGGACGACGGTGGCGATTCCGGCTGCCAGCGCGAACGGGCGCGCCCCGATGGCCTAGGCGATCGGAACCGAGACCAGCATCGCGATCAGCATCGCGATGAATGAGCCTACGACGTCATAGGAGCTCACGCGCGCGATCACGGGCCCGAGCACGTGCCGCTGCAGCGAGGTCTCCCACGCGGCTCCACCATGCCGGTGCCGAGCCCGCTGACGAAGCCGAGGGCGATGAGCACCCACAGCGGGGCGGACAGGCCAAGGCCAATCATCGGGGCTGCGATGAACGCCGCGGCAACCATCCCGGCGGCGAGCAGGCGGCGCACCGGCAGCCAGCACAGGGCGCTGCTGGCAAGCAGAATGCCCGCCACGCTCGCCCCGAGCACGAGCCCCCACCCCTGCGCGCCGAAGGTGTCGTTCGCAAGCACCGGCCCGATGACGAGGAAGATCGCGCCGTAGCCAAAATTCATGAGCGAAAACGCAGCCGTGATCGTCCAGACCCAGCGCCGGGAGGTGAACTCGGCGAAGCCCGACTGCAGGTCGGATAGCACGCTGGACGAGCCACGCACCGGCGCGTCATCGACCCGGATTCTCGTCAGGCAGGCGGTCGCGATGAAGCTCAGCGCGACGAGCGCGACGATTGCCTGCGGCGCGAACACGAGCACTGCGGTGATCGCGAACAGGACGAGCGCATCGAACAGGTGCGTGACGATGAGCAGCCGCGCGCGCGAGACCCGGTCGCCGAGGATCCCACCAAAAAGCGTGAAAATGATGAGCGGCAGCGTCTGCGCGGCGAGCACATACGCCATCGCCCGCGCATTACCGCCGGTGAGCTGGAGGACGGCAAAGGACAGCGCGATCGGAGACGCCGCCGAGCCCAGAAACGAGATGGCTCAGCCGGCGAAAAACCACCGAAATCCTGGCGTCACGGCGCGTCCGCGCGCAGCCGCGCAAGCGCGTTGGACGGCCCGACGATGAGGACCGTATCCTCGGCGCCGAGCACGGTCTCGGCGTGGGCGGGCGTCCACGACCCATCGGCATCGCGCACGGCGATGACCGTGACGCCCGACTTTTTGCGCAGCCCGAGGTCCTTCAGCGGACGCGACACCATGATCGCCGGCGTGCGCGTCGCGACGAGCGCAAACCCGTAGCCGAGCTCGATGTAGTCGAGGAAGGACTGTGCGACGACGTGCGCGGCCCGCCGCCCCATGTCGGACTCGGGGTAGAACACGTGCCGGATGCCCATCTGCTCAAGGATCCGCCCCTGCTCGGGGCTGGAGGCCTTCGCCCAGACGTCGATATTGCCGATCTTCAGCAGGACCGACGCGGTGAGGATCGACGCGGCGAGGTTTCCGCCGATCGCGACGACGGCCGTCGAGAACTCCGGTACCGACAGCTGCCGCAGCGCGGCCTCGCTCGTACCGTCGGCCCGCACGACGTGCTGCAGCTGCGGAGTATTGGCTTCGACGACGTCCTCGCTCGCGTCGATCGCGAGGACCTCCGCACCGGACTTTTCGAGCTCTTGCGCCATGGCGGAGCCGAACCGGCCGAGGCCAATGACGACGACTGAGGAGCCCGCTGGAAGGGCGCGTCGGGGATTAAACATCGTTTCTCCTTTTAGCCGATGAGCGGCCGGTCTTTGGGAAGTTCGTACAGCGTTTTGCGGCTTTTCAGCACGAGGGCGGTCGCGACCGTGATCGGCCCCATGCGGCCGATCATCATGAGGACGACGATGACCGTCTGCGCGCTCACCGGCAGACTCGGAGTGATCCCGGTCGACAGCCCCACGGTCGCAAACGCCGAGATCGCCTCATACAGCGTACGGTCCAATTCGAATGGTGTGAGCGCCATGAGCAGGAATGTCACGATGACGACGGCACCGGCCGACAGGACGATGACGGTCAGGGCGACGCGGTGCGTCGAGCGCGACAGCCGCCGCCCGAGCGCGTTGACGGCCCCATCCCCGCGGATCTCGGTCACGACGATAAAGACGATGACGAGCGCCGTCGTCACCTTGATTCCGCCCGCGGTGCCCGCCGGCCCGCCCCCGACGAACATGAGGAAGTCGGTGACGAGCCACGACAGGTCGGTCTGCTGCGCGATATCGACCGAGTTGAATCCGGCGGTGCGCGGCGAGATCGCAGAAAACGCCGAAATCAACAGCTTGTCACCGACGCTTTTGCCGCCGATCGTCGCCGGGTTATCCCACTCGGTGACCGCGAGCGCCGCCCAGCCCCCGACGATGAGCAGCGCGGTGCCGAGCAGGACGAGGCGCGTCGTGAGGGTCCAGTGTTTCGGGTCCCGCAGGTGGTAGCGCAGCTCCATGATGACGGGGAATCCGAGCCCGCCGACGATGATGAGCAGCGCGACGGGGATGATGATCGCCGGATCCGTCGCGTGCGGGATGAGCGAATGTGTATGCGGCGAGAACCCCGCATTGTTGAATGCCGAGATCGCGAGGAAGATAGCCTCGCGCACGGCCTCGGGCACCGTCTCCCCCTTGGCCGCGAGCCGCACGGCCATGATGAGCGCCCCGGCGAGCTGGCTGAGCCCGGCAAAGATGAAGATCCGCACAACGAGGCGGCGCACGTCGCCCAGGTGCAGTTTGCCGGTCGCCGCGGCGGTGATGCTGCGCTGATGCAGCCCGAGGCGCCGCGCGACGACGATCGCAACGAGCGCGGCCACCGTCATCGTCCCGATCCCGCCGAACTCCATGAGGATCAGCAAGACGGCATGTCCGAAGCCCGTCCAATAGGTCGCGGTATCGACGACGATGAGGCCGGTGACGCTCGCGGCGCTGGTCGCGGTAAACAGCGCGACCGACAGGGGTGCGCCTTCGCCAATGCTGGGCCCGGCGAGCGGGACCGTGAGCGAGGAGAACTCTTCGGTCGCGGGCCAGGGGGCCGCCCCGGTGCGCGCGACCGGCAGCATTAGTGCCAGCGTTCCCAGCGCGATGGTGGCGAGGAAGGCGGCGACGATGAGTTGGCCTGGTCGCGCCGCTCGGATGAGACTCACGGGCCAAATGTACTCCCTTTGCGGCAAGGTGCTGCATACCGCGCGACCTCTCGCTACCGTTGAGGTGTGAGCAAGAAAAAGTCGCACCGGTCCCCGCAAGTTTCCGACGGCGCGCCCCGCCGGGCCGCGGCACGCGATGCGCCGGTCGGCCACGTCGACCAAGACCCCGCCCCGGACCCGAAGCCGCAGCCCGCGCCCTACGGCATCATCGGGCGCATCCCAGTGACAGAGCTCTCGCCCGTGATCGAGGGCGGCCGCTGGTCGGCCAAGGCCACCGTCGGCGAGCCCTTCCCCGTGCGGGCCACGGTCTTTCGCGAGGGGCACGACGCTTACGGCGCGACGGCTGTGCTCTTTAAGCCCGACGGCACCGAGCACTCCCGCGCGGAGATGATCGAGGTCGAAAAGGGCCTCGACCGCTACGAGGGCTGGCTCATGCCCGACGCGGAAGGCGACTGGTCGTTTACCGTCGAGGGCTATTCCGACCCCTATGCCACCTGGGTGCACGACGCGACGATCAAGATCGACGCGGGTATCGACGTCGACCTCATGCGGGAAGAAGGCTCGATCGTCCTCGAGCGCGCCGCCGCCTCGACCCCCGAGCGCACGCTGCCGGCGAAGGCCGCCGAGGTCCTCGGCCGGGCCGTCGCCGCTCTGCGCGGCCCTGGCGATGCGAAGGCCGCACTTGCCGCCGCAACCTCGGACGAGGTCCGCGAGGTCCTTGCCGCCCACCCGCTGCGCGATTTCGTCTCCCCCGCCGCGACCTTCCCGCTCGTCGTGCACCGCAAGCTCGCGATGTGCGGCGCGTGGTACGAAATGTTCCCGCGCTCCGAGGGCTCCTACTTCGACGAAAAACTCGGCCACTGGGTCTCCGGCACGTTCGTCACGGCGGCAAAGCGCCTGCCCGCCGTCGCAGACATGGGCTTCGACGTCATCTACCTCACCCCGATCCACCCGATCGGCACGACGAACCGCAAGGGCCGCAACAACACGCTCGAAGCGAAGGACGGCGACCCGGGCTCGCCCTACGGCATCGGCGCGAAGGAGGGCGGCCACGACGCGATCCACCCCGAGCTCGGCACGTTCGACGAGTTCGATGCCTTCGTCGCCCGCGCCCGCGACCTCGGCCTCGAGGTCGCGCTCGATATCGCGCTGCAGTGCTCCCCGGACCACCCGTGGGTGCACGACCACCCCGAGTGGTTCACCAAGCGGGCCGACGGCACGATCGCCTATGCCGAGAATCCGCCGAAGAAGTATCAGGACATCTACCCGCTGAACTTCGATAACGATCCCGACGGTATCTACGAGGCCATCCGCGCGATGCTGCAAACGTGGATCGACCACGGCGTCACGCTCTTCCGCGTCGACAACCCGCACACGAAGCCGCTGAACTTCTGGCAAAAGCTCCTCGCGCACTTCCACGATAAGCACCCCGGGGTCGTCTTCCTCGCGGAGGCCTTCACCCGCCCCGCGATGATGCGCACGCTCGGCGCGATCGGCTTCCACCAGTCCTACACGTACTTCACGTGGCGCCACACGAAGGAAGAACTCGGCGATTACTTCACCGAGGTCGCGCGCGAAACCTCCGCGATGCTGCGCCCGTCGTTCTGGCCGACGACGCACGACATCCTCACCCCGTATATGACGCACGGCGGCGCCTCCGCGTTCGCGATCCGCGCGGTCCTCGCCGCCACGGGCTCGCCGACCTGGGGCATCTACAGCGGGTATGAGTTCATCGAGTCGACGCCGCGCCCCGGCTTCGAAGAGCAGATCGACAACGAAAAATACGAGTTCAAGCCGCGCCCCTGGGGCTCCCCGGAGGCTGAGGGCATGACGACGCTGCTCACGATGCTCAACCGCATCCGCGACGCCCACCCCGCCCTGCAGCAGCTGCACGACATCACGATCCACCCGACGACCGATGAGCAGACCCTGTGCTTCTCCAAGCGCATGCGCGGTAAGTTCACGGCCGACGGCCGCGATGACATCGTCATCGTCGTCGTGAACCTCGACCCGCATGCGGCCCGCGACTCCCTCATCCACTTCGACCTTTCGGCCCTCGGCATCGACGTCGCAGCCGGCGACTCACCCATGCTCGAGGTTCATGATGAAATGTCAGGACAGGACTTCGTCTGGGGGCCGGTCACCTTCGTCCGGCTCGACCCGCGCACCCAGTGCGCCCATATTGTGAAGGTGAAGTGACCTTGCGCCATTCCCTCTTTCCCGACACCACCGGCCATCGCTCCAAGCGCGTCGCCCGCACCTTCGGCGACAGCGCCCCACGCCCGGGCCTGAGTGACGATCCCGAATGGTTCCGCACCGCGGTCTTCTACGAAGTCCTGCTGCGCGGATTCGCCGACGCCGATGGCGACGGCACCGGGGATCTGAAGGGATTGACGGACCGGCTCGACTACCTGCAGTGGCTCGGCGTCGACTGCCTGTGGATCCCGCCGTTCTACCCCTCCCCGATGGCCGACGGCGGCTACGACATCTCCGATTACACGAACATCGACCAGACCTACGGCTCGATGGCGGACTTCCGCGAGTTCATGGACGAGGCGCATGCGCGCGGCCTGCGCGTCATCATCGACCTCGTCATGAACCACACCTCGGACCAGCACCCGTGGTTCCAGGCGTCGCGTTCCAACCCCGACGGTCCCTACGGCGACTTTTACGTCTGGCGCGATGACAACACCGAATACCAGGACGCGCGCGTCATCTTCGTCGACACGGAAACCTCGAACTGGACGTTCGACCCGGTGCGCAAACAGTATTTCTGGCATCGCTTCTTCTCCCACCAGCCGGACCTCAACTACGAAAACCCGGCCGTCCACGAGGCGATGTTCGACGTCGTGCGCTTCTGGGCCGCGACCGGGGTCGACGGTTTCCGGCTCGACGCCGTGCCGTACCTCTATGAGGAAGAGGGCACGAACTGCGAGAACCTGCCAAAGACGCACGAGTTTTTGGCCGACGTGCGCGCGATGCTCGATAAGGAATTCCCCGGGCGCATCCTGCTCGCCGAAGCCAACCAGTGGCCCGAGGACGTCGTCGAATACTACGGCACCGACGAGCGCCCCGAATGCCACATGTGCTTCCATTTCCCCGTCATGCCGCGCATCTACTATGCGCTGCGCGAGCAGCGCTCCGGCGCGATCCGCCAGATCCTCGCCGACACCCCCGCCCTTCCGGCCGGCGGCCAGTGGGGCACGTTCTTGCGCAACCACGACGAGCTCACCCTCGAGATGGTGACGACCGAAGAGCGCGCCGCGATGTACGGCTGGTATGCCGAAGACCCGCGCATGCGCGCGAACGTCGGTATCCGCCGGCGGCTGGCTCCCCTGCTGCGCAACTCGCGCGCCGAGATCGAGCTCGCGAACGCGCTACTGCTGTCGCTGCCCGGCTCACCGTGCCTGTACTACGGCGACGAGATCGGCATGGGCGACAATATCTGGCTGCCCGACCGTGACTCGGTGCGCACCCCCATGCAGTGGACGCCCGACCGCAACGCCGGTTTTTCCACCGCCGACCCGGGCAAGCTCTACCTGCCCGTCGTCCAGTCGCTCGTCCACCACTACTCCGGTGTCAACGTCGAGGCCCAGCTCGCGACCCCGACCTCACTGCTGCACTGGATGCGCGGCATGCTCGAAATCCGGCGCGCCCACCCCGTCTTCGGCAACGGCGACTTCGAGATGCTCGAGGCAAACCATCGCGCCGTGCTCACCTACCTGCGCTCCAACGACGACGAGACGATCCTATGCGTCGCGAACCTCGCGAACACCTCGCGTTCCGCGACGATCCAGCTGCCCGATCACGCCGACTGGGTCGCGAAAGACATCTTCGGCGGCGCCGCATTCCCGGCCGTGAGCGCGGATGGCACGCTCGCCATCACGCTCGGCGCACGCGACTTCTTCTGGCTAGCCCTGCAAGAAGGCGATGATGATGACTGACATCCCGCACTTATCCGCCGACCTGTTCGCGCCGTATCTTGCGCGGCGCCGCTGGTACCAGGGCAAGGACCACGACCCGCAGCTCGCGCACTGCGCGACGGGGATGAGCCTGCGCAGCAAGGACAAAAACGCGACAATCCACGTGCTCGTCCTCGCCGACATCGCCGCCGACCGCCCAACCCACTATCAGGTGCCCGTCGTCGTGCGGCGCCGCCCCCTGGCCGACCTCACCGACGCCCTCATCGCCGAGGTCGCACCCCCGCCAGGCGCAGGCGCCGACACCGGCCCGCGGTACGTCTATGACGCGGTCTACGATCCGGCCTTCGCGCCGGCGCTCCTCGCCGAACTCGTCGGCGCCCCCACCGGGGATGTCACGGCCGCGCGCGTGATGAGCGCCGAACAGTCCAACACGTCCCTCGTCGTCGACATGAGCGACGGCGAGCGCCTCATCGTCAAACTCTTCCGCGTCCTGAACCCCGGCGAGAACCCCGACGTCGTCGTCCAGGGAGCGCTCGGCGAGGCCGGCTGCCCCTACGTTCCCGCGCCGAAGGGCTATCTCGCGGGCGGCTGGCAGCAGCTGAACGTCGACGGCAGCGCGGGCGAGCGCGTCAGCGGACACCTCGCCGTCGCCCAAGAGTTTTTGCCTGACGTGACCGACGCGTGGAGCGAGGCCCTCGCCTCGCTCACCGACGGCCGCGACTTCACCGAGGCCGCGCGCGACCTCGGCACCGCCACCGCCGAGGTCCACCGCGTGCTCGCCGACGTCATGCCCACCCACCGCGCCACCGACGACGTCCGCACCGCCCTGACCGACTCCTGGCGCGAGCGCCTCGCCCAGGCGATCGACGCCGTCCCCGAGCTCGCCGAGCACGAGGCCGCCGCCGAGGAGATCTTCGCCGCCGCCGCATCCGGCCGCTGGCCGCGCCTGCAGCGCATCCACGGCGACTACCACCTCGGCCAGGTCCTCAACGTGCCCGGCCGCGGCTGGGTCCTGCTCGACTTCGAAGGTGAGCCGCTCCGTCCGCTCACCGAACGCACCCAGCCCGACCTGCCGCTGCGCGATATCGCCGGCATGCTGCGCTCCTTCGACTACGCCGCCGGCTCCGTGCCCAACGCGAACGACGACGCCTGGGCCGCAGCCGCGCGTGTGGCCTTCCTCGCCGGCTATTGCGAGCACAGCGAGTGCGATCCCGATGACTACCCCGAGCTGCTGCGCGCTCTCGAGCTCGACAAGGCCCTGTACGAGGCCGTCTACGAAGCCCGCAATCGCCCCGATTGGCTGGCCCTGCCGGTGGCCGGGATTTCCCGGCTGTGTGCCGGTGATGCCACCGCGAATCAAGACGCTGCAGGCCGCCCGCGCCCCGACAAAAGGTGGGAAACTAACACTATGAATGCCGAGCCCCTTCCCGTATCTCATGACTACCTCGCGGCCGTCGCGCGGGGCCTACACCACGATCCCCACTCGATCCTGGGCGCCCATGAGCACGACGGCGCGATCACCATCCGCACGCTGCGCCATCTCGCCTCCTCCGTCGAAATCGTGACCGAGGACGCGAGTTACCCGGCCCGTCACGAACACGACGGCATCTGGGTCGCGGTCCTGCCGGTTGCCGAGGTGCCGGACTACCGCGTGCGCGTGAGCTACGGCGGCGAATCCCACCTGCTCGACGACCCCTACCGCTTCTGGCCGACGTTCGGCGAGCTCGACGGGCATCTGCTAGCCGCGGGTCGCCACGAGGACCTGTGGCGCGTGCTCGGCGCGCATGTGCGCCGCTTCCCGTCGGCGCTCGGCGACGTCGAGGGCGTCTCGTTCACCGTCTGGGCGCCGTCGGCGCGCGCCGTGCGCGTCAAGGGCGACATGAACAGCTGGGACGGCACCCAGCACGCGATGCGTTCGCTCGGCTCTTCGGGCGTCTGGGAGCTGTTCATCCCCGGCGCGCGCACCGGCCAATGCTACAAGTTCGAGATCTGGTCCGAGGGCGGCGGCTGGCTGGAAAAGGCCGACCCGATGGCCCGCGGCACGCAGATCCCGCCCGCGACGGCCTCCGTCGTCGTCGAATCCGCCTACGAATGGAACGACGACGCCTGGCTAGCCCGCCGCGCCGAGACCGACCCGCACTCCGGCCCAATGTCGATCTACGAAGTCCACCTCGGCTCCTGGCGCGCGGGCCTGTCCTACCGGGCGCTCGCCCACGAGCTGACCGAATACGTCACCTCGCTCGGCTTCACGCACGTCGAGTTCATGCCCATCGCCGAACACCCCTTCGGCGGCTCTTGGGGATACCAGGTGACGAGCTACTACGCGCCCACGGCACGCCTCGGTAGCCCCGACGACTTCAAGTACCTCGTCGACTGCCTGCACCAGGCCGGCATCGGCGTCATCGTCGACTGGGTGCCCGCGCACTTCCCGAAGGACAGCTGGGCGCTCGCCCGCTTCGACGGCACGCCGCTGTATGAGGACCCGAACCCGCTGCGCGGCGAACACCCCGACTGGGGCACGCTCGTCTTCAACTTCGGACGCAACGAGGTGCGCAACTTCCTCGTCGCCAACGCCCTGTACTGGCTCGAAGAATTCCACATCGACGCGCTGCGCGTCGACGCCGTCGCCTCAATGCTCTACCTCGACTACTCGCGCGAGGACGGCGCCTGGCAGCCCAATATCTACGGCGGCCGCGAGAACCTCGAGGCCATCCAGTTCCTGCAGGAAGCCAACGCCACGGCCTACCGTCGCAACCCCGGCATCGCGATGATCGCCGAAGAGTCGACGAGCTGGCCGGGCGTGACCGCCCCGACCGATGCGGGTGGCCTCGGCTTCGGCCTCAAGTGGAACATGGGCTGGATGAACGACACCCTGCGCTACATGGCGGAGGCGCCGATCAACCGGCGCTACCACCACGGCATGCTGACGTTCTCCCTCGTCTATGCGTTTTCCGAGCAGTTCGTCCTGCCGTTCAGCCACGACGAGGTCGTCCACGGCAAGGGCTCGCTCAAGCGTAAGATGCCGGGCGACTGGTGGCAGCAGCTCGCGGGCGTGCGCGCCCTGCTCGCCTACCAGTGGTCGCATCCGGGCAAGCAGCTGCTGTTCATGGGCCAAGAGTTCGCCCAGGACAGCGAATGGACCGAAAGCCAATCGCTCGACTGGTGGCTGCTTGATAACCCGACGCACGCCGGCGTCGCGGAGCTCGTGCGCACGATGAACGAGCTCTACCGCGAGCATCCGGCTCTGTACTCCGAGGACTTCAGCCACCGCGGCTTCGAGTGGATCCAGGCCGACGACGCGGACCATAACGTGTTGAGCTTCCTGCGGCGCTCGGCCGATGGCGAGGACGTGATCGCCTGCATCATCAACTTCGCAGGCACGCCGCACGAGAACTACCGCATTGGTCTGCCGCAAGGCGGGGACTGGCTCGAACTGCTCAACACCGATTCTGAGCTGTACGGCGGCTCCGGCGTGGGCAATCTCGGACGCGTCTCAGCCGAGGAAATCCCCTGGGATGGCCGGGAGCATTCCGTGCGCCTGCGGATTCCGCCCCTCGGAGCCCTGTGGCTCTCGCCCGCGAAGGACTAGTTGTGATGTCCAGGTAGGTTGTCCTGCTCGGTACTGGTGAGTCTGGATGACAGATGAAGGCCCCCGGTAGTGAAGTGGAGCTGTCTAATTCAGCGCTTCACCAACCGGAGGCCTTCATGTCCCACGCTAAGGTCAAGTCCCTTGTAGTGGTGTAACGGCGTTTTCCGACTCTTCGGACATCCGGTGGGGGTGAGGTTCGCCGGGTGATGGTTGGCGGGTAGGGGTCGAGGTCCCCGAGGATCAGAAGCGCGAACCACCTGATCTACCACGAGGACCTCGACGTGCTTCACCCTACTTCGGGGTGCGCTGACGCGCCCCCCGCAGTTGAGTCCCTCATAGTGGTGTAGCGGGGTGGTCGTGCTGGACAGCAGGGCGGTCACCGCGTGATCCTCGAGTTCATCTTCTACAACTCA
>NZ_MQVR01000050.1 GCF_001907295.1 Bowdeniella nasicola | reverse complement strand
GTAACCCCGATTCTTGAGGGCCTCGATCCCTATCGCACTCCCGACACGCCCACCCTCGAACCCATCACCCCACGCTCAGGTCCCAAGAGCCACATATCGGGACAGTGTCCAGCAGTCACTAATCCCCGCTGACTACCCGCTCTCGCTGGAAAACCTGCAGTACACTTAGTAGCAGTACTGTGAAGCGGTGTGAGTTTCTCACCACCGGCCACAGAGTCGGCTCTCGCACCCGCACCCGAGTCAACAGTGAACGAAACGCGCGGTGATTGAACGGTCAAACCTGACCCACTACGATCCTTTGGCGATGCATCGAGTGCCTGGACCACGTTCTCTTTCGTTAACTTCGAAAGAAAACGAGGCGTACTGATCTCAGCCGTGCCCTCGATTGGATCCACGGACACAGTGGAACCGGGAGAATTGTCCATATCGTTCACTACGAGGTCAGAGATCTTCTGCATTAAGTCATCAGCGTCATTTTCTGTCATTGCGGCGTTTTCAATGAGACGGATCTCAGGATGATCCTTCAGCGCTGCCCTCAAGCCTTCAGGCGCCACTCCCACGACCGCCAGAAAGGCAGAAGTGTCACTATCGAACCCAGCTCCAGCATAGATATCCTCGAAGCTCTCAATAATAGGATCGAGTACCTGATTAACAGACTCCTGGAAGGAAGCTTCCGCCACCACATCCTCGACAGGCTCTCTACTGAATTGAGACGCTACAATCGCGTCTTCCATGATAGATGCATTACCGTGCTTAAGATCAGAAGCCTTGGCACCCACCGTAGAAAACACCACACACGAGACCATCAGCATGGAGGAGACAAGACGCTTCACTGACATCGCCCCTACTCCACTCCTTTGTGTTCAAAGAACATGTTACGGGAACGAAAGAGACCTGCACAACCCCCTATGGAAAACGGCTGCGGCAACACGTGCGAACGGTAGATTGAAGCCATGGCCAGCAGTCACGTCGATGACCTCCGTCTTGCGCACTACCTCGCGGCGCAGGTCGACAGTTTCACCTCGCAAAAGTTTCGGGAACACGATTTCACCGTCGAAACCAAGCCCGATATGACGCTCGTAACCGAGGCGGACCGCACGGCCGAGCAGATCATCCGCGAACAGCTGCGACGCGTACGTCCCGGCGATTCGATTATCGGTGAAGAATTCGGCAAGACCGGCACCTCGGCGCGCCAGTGGATCATCGACCCGATCGACGGCACCAATAACTTCGTGCGCGGCGTGCCGGTGTGGGCGACGCTCATCGGTCTCGCGGTCGAGGGCGAGGTCGTCGTCGGCGTCGTCTCCGCCCCCGAACTGCAGCGGCGCTGGTGGGCTGCCAAGGGACACGGCGCCTACACGGGACGCTCGATGAGCCAGGCGAAGCAACTGCAGGTTTCGCAGATCGCGACCCTCGCCGATGCGTCGCTGTCCTATTCCTCGCTGCATGGCTGGGCCGACCAGGGCCGACTGCGATCCTTCCTCACGCTGTCCGAATCGTGCTGGCGCTCGCGCGCCTACGGCGATTTCTGGTCCTACATGCTCGTCGCCGAGGGCGCGGTCGATATCGCCTGCGAGCCCGAGCTCGAGCTGTACGACATGGCCGCGCTCGTCCCGATCGTCACCGAGGCCGGCGGCCGCTTCACATCGATTTCTGGCGAGGACGGCCCGTTCGGAGGCAACGCGATCGCGACCAACGGGATCTTGCACGACGAGGTCCGTTCCTTGCTCGCACAGGCGTCCGACCCGCAACGCACCGAGTAGGTGGCCGCGTCGCCACCGCGCGTTAGCCTGCCGACATGAAGCTCCTGCACACCGCGGATTGGCACCTCGGCCGCACGCTGCACCAGGTAGACCTGACCGAGGATCATGCCGCCTACCTCGATCACCTGGTTGACCTCGCCGCCGATGAGCAGGTCGATGCCGTGCTCGTCTCGGGCGATATCTACGACCGCGCCTACCCGCCGGTGGCGTCCGTCGCACAGTTGAACGACGCGTTGGCCCGCCTCACCGATCTCACGCACGTCGTCCTGACCGCAGGCAACCATGATTCGGCGCAGCGGCTGGGCTTCCTCGAGGGGCTCACGAGCGACCGGCTGCACCTGCGGACCCGGCCCCGCTCGGCGGCGATCCCCGTGTCGATCCCGACCAGTGGCGGCACCCTGCACATCTTCGCGCTGCCGTTCCTCGACGTGGATGCGGCGCGACGCGAATTCGCCCGCCCCGGCGGCGAACTGCCGGCTCGCAGCCACGAGGCCGTCATGGCCGCGGCCCTGACCGAGCTCGCGCCCGCGATCGCGCGGGCCCGGGCCACGGGCGAGGGCGCCGTCGTCATCGCCGCGCACGCGTTCGTCTCCGGCGGGGAGCCGAGCGAGTCGGAGCGCGATATCCAGGTCGGCGGCGTCGACCGGATTCCCGCGGGCGTCTTTGATGCCGCCGACGCCGATTACGTCGCCCTCGGCCATTTGCATCGGCCGCAAAACATTTCTGCCGCGACGCCCATGCGCTATTCGGGCTCCCCCATCGCGTTCTCCTTTGGCGAGGCGCGCGATACCAAGAGCTCGACGATCGTCGAGTTTTCCGCCGCCGGAGCGCGCGCCGATGCCACCGTGCGCACGGTGGCCGCGCCCGTGCTCCATCCGCTGGCCGACCTGCGCGGCACCCTCGCCGAACTCCTCGCGATGAGCGACGTACCCGCCCACGCCCGCGTCAAGACCGTCCTCACGGACGCTGTCCGGCCGCCCGGTGCCTATCAGGCGCTCAAAGACAAGTTCCCCCTACTGCTCGCCGTCGGCCACGAACCACAGGGCACGGCGCGCGAGTCGGTGACGGTGTCAGCGCGTGAACTTGCCGATCCGCTCGCCGTCGTTGACACATTCCTCGCCTACGTCACGCAGGCAGAGGTCACCGACGCGCAGCGGGCAATCGTGCGCGACAGCTACGAGGCCCTCCTCGCCGAGGAGCGAGAATCATGAGACTGCACCGCCTCGAGTTCGACGCGATCGGGCCGTTCCCCGATCGCCACGTCGTCGACTTCGATGACCTCGCCTCCTCTGGCCTCTTCCTGTTATCCGGCCCCACGGGTTCGGGTAAATCGACGATCATCGACGCAATCGTCTTCGCGCTCTATGGCACGACGAGCGGCCAAAGCAGCGGCGATAAGGCGACCAAGGAGCGCCTGCACTGCACGGCCGCGCCCGAGCGCGAGCCGTGGGTCGAGCTGACGTTCTCGAACGGGTCGGGCATCTACCGCATCCGGCGCACCCCGGAGCATCAGGCCCCCAAACGCCGCGGGGCCGGCACGACGACCCGCAACGCCACGTGCAAACTCTTTCGCCTGGCCACCCTCGAGGAGGCGCGCGACCCCGATGCGGGCGAGGTGCTCGCGACGCAGGTTAGTGAGGCCGCGACCGAGATCCCCCGAATCGTGGGGCTCAGCCGCGAGCAGTTCACCCAGACCATGGTGCTGCCGCAGGGCCAGTTCTCCCGCTTCCTCACCGCGCCGCCCGAGGACCGCACCGCCATCTTGCGCGGCCTTTTCGGCACGCAGCTGTATGAGCGGCTGCAAGAGGCGCTGCGGGAGCGCTCACTCAAGGCCGAGCGATCCGTTGCGTCTCGCGCTGAACGGGCTGCCAACGCGCTCGAGCAGGTCATCCACCAGCTCGCGCAAGTACCCCCCGCGCTGGGTGCGGACGAGGCGAAACATACCCTGCCCGCGGATCTGCGCGAGCGGCTCGAGAATGTTTCGGCCGTCGAGCTACTCACCGACGAAGACCTGCACAAAGCCGTCACTACCGAGGCAGGCGTCGTTAAGGACTTGAGCGAGGAATTGCGCACGGAATGCGAACGCGTCGCCGAGGCGTTTGCGCGAGTATCCGCGACGCGGGATCGGCTCGCCGATATCGCGCGGCGGCAAGCGCGCGTCGCCCAGGCTCGAGCCGACCGCGAAGAGCTATCCGCCCAAGCCGAAAAAATCGCCGCGGTTCGCGAACGCCTCGCTCGCCATGACCGCTGCGAGGCGCTCGTGCGCAGTGGACAGGAGCTCTCGGCCAGTGTCGCGTCGGTCAATCCGGCGCTCGCCCAGCTCTTAGACTCCGAGCTGCAGCTTCCAATCGATCTCGATGAGCTGCTCACAGGCTCCGCAGGCGCGCAGGCGCTCGCCGAGCTCGGCGAGCTCGAATCACGGCTCGAAAAGGACGGCGCAGAGCTTGATCGGGACGATGGGCGGCTGGAAAAACTCCAGCTGCAGGCCCGCCGCCGCGACGCGCTCGACGCGCAGCAAAGCGAGCTTGCCACGCAGCAGGAGCGGGAAACGGCGCGCCTTTGCGAGCTCAGGACCGAGACTGCGAGGGCAAGCGAAGAGCAGGCGCGGATGCGCGAGACGCATGCGAGTGCCAGCGCGCTCGCGGCCGGCGTCGATGAGGCAACCGAGCGCTGGCATGACACGAAGGATCGCCTCGCCGCGGCTCGGGAACACGAAAGCCTGACGGCGAAAAATGCCGAACTCACGGCCGCCCTCGACGAGCTAGCGCAAGCCTCGCAGCGGGCCACCCAGCACGCCGACGCGCTGCAAAAACGCCGCAACAGCCAGCTGGCGGGAGACCTCGCCGCAGACCTGGTGCCCGATGAGCCGTGCCCCGTGTGCGGTTCGCGCGAGCATCCCGCGCCTGCCGAGCTGGGCGCCGACCATGTGAGCGAACATGACCTCGAGGCGGCCCTGAAGGACGCGAGCGCGGCCCAGCAAAAAGCGGTACTCGCACGGGCCGAACACCGCCAGCTCGGCGAGGGGCTGGGCGAGACGCGTCAGCGCTCCGGCGGCCTGAGCGTCGCGGAAGCCGAAGCGGCGCATCGCGAAGTCGAGGAGGCCCTCGCGGCCGCGAAGGCCGCCCGCACGCAGGCCGCGCAGGCGGGGACGCTGCTTGAAGAGCTCGCCGCGAAGCTCGCCGGCTGGGCCAAGGAGAGCGCCGCGCTCGAGACCTCGCTGCGCGATGCCGCCGCCGCGCAGGAAAAAACGTCGGCCGAGCGCGATAGTGTGGCGGCCGATCTCACCGAAGCGCTCGGCGAGCATGAATCGGTCGAGGCACTCGAGGCGAGCATCGCGCGTGCGCGCGCCGCGAACCGGTCGGCCGCGCGCGAAGCGTCTATCGCGGAGCGCGAGGTGCGCACCATCAGCCGCGACGTCGAGACGCTGCGCGAGCAGCTGGAAGCACGCGAGTTCGCGACCTATGCCGAAGCCGCCGGATGCGTCCTGCCGACCGAGACGCTCGCATCGCTGCAGGAGGGCGTCCGCGACTATGACACGCGCCTGATCGAGGTCGACGCCGTCTTGCGCGATCAGGACAACCAGGCGGCCGCCAAGGCCGAGCCCGTGGAGCTGTCAACGATCGAACAGGACGTCGCTAACCATCGGGCGCGCCACGAGGCGGTAACCACGCTTGCCGCGGCGGCCGGCACGTGGGCGTCGAGCATCGAGCAGACGCTCGCGCGCGCCGAGCAGGAACGCGCCTCCTATGACGCGCTCGCGAGCGGGGCCGCAACCGAGATCCGGCTGGGCAGGCTCGCCAGCGGCGCAAACGACCGGTCGCTGACCCTCGCGACCTTCGTCGCCCTCGACATGTTCGAATCCGTCCTCGTCGCGACCAATGCGCGCCTGCTCGCGATCTCCTCTGGGCGCTACGAGCTCGTGCGCACCGATGAGCGGGAACGCGGCCGCCAGCGCAAGCTCGGTCTCTCCCTCGCCGTGGTCGATCACTCGCGGGGCACGCGCCGCTCGCTACATTCCCTGTCGGGCGGTGAGACGTTCTATACCGCGCTCTCGCTCGCGCTCGGGCTCGCGGATACCGTGCGGGAGACACACGGCGGGATCGAGATGAATACGCTGTTTATCGACGAGGGCTTCGGCTCGCTCGACTCCGGCACCCTCGAGCAGGTGATGGACGTCCTGCACGCGCTGCACGATTCCGGCCGCGCCGTCGGCGTCGTCAGCCACGTCGATGAGATGAAGCAGCAGATCGCCGACCGGATCGAGGTGCGCAAGCGGGAGGATGCGACCTCCACGCTCACGGTCTACGCGGCAGGCTAGGACTGCAGCGCCGCGGCGAGGTCGCCGCGTTCCGTGACGTCGTACCAGAGCAGGTCGAAGTCCTCCAGGCTCGCGAGCGCATCCGCGTCGCCCGCGGCCGCGCGCACGGCGGCCTCGGCGGCTTCTTCGTCGATGAGGATCGCGACGACGTCGTCCCACGTGATCGCTTCACTCAGGGTGACATCGCAGGGCAGCTGCGGCGATGCGGCCGGATCGACCGCGGCGTCGGCGGCGAGGACGACGCGCCGCGCGGGCCCGGATTCGTACGCAAGGGCCGAATAGTCGGCGGCGGCGAGGGAGGCGACGAGCTCGCGCTCCTCGTCGTCGGCATCGGGCAGGGCGCGGCGCAGGGCCGCAGTGTCGGCGCAGGCGGGGGCGCCGGAGAAGAAGATGGCGGGGGCGATTTCGCCCAGGTCGGCGACGGCGGCAGGCAAGAAACAGCGCATGCTTCTATCGTGCCAGGTCACGCCTCACGTCGCGGGCTTGACTTGGCCCAGAAGCGATTCCGCCACGAGGGCGCCTCGGCGGGCGCTTGGCCCATCAGCTCGCCGGCGAGCTTGCGTGCCATGGACGCGAGCGGGCTGCGCGCGTTGACCGCGGCGACCGGTGCCCCGGCCAGGAGCGCGGCATCGCAGTTCTTTTTATCGTCGGCGATGAGCGTGGCGCGTTCGACCGAGGAAAACCGGGCGAGGACCTCGAGAACCGAGGTGGCCGCGTCCGATCCGCTCGCGCTATCGCGCAGCGCGGTGATGACGACGTGGTCGCGGTCCGTGATCGGGTGCGTCGTGAGGTGGCCGATGAGTCGCGCGATCGCGTCGGTATCAGCCTGCGCGACGAGCAGGACGTCATCGGCCGCCGCGAGCAGCGCGTCGCGCGCGGCCCCGGGGTAGGCGGCGAACTGGTCGTAGGAGTCCGACTCCGGCCACGGCACCGCCTCGACGTCGATCACGATCGCGTCGTAGCGCTGGCGCGCGAGACTGAGGATCGGGTCGATCGCGGCGGTGCCGACCTCGCGCCAGCGCTCGGGTCGACCGATCCCAGTAACAATGTCGATGCCGTGCTGGTGCGTGACCGCGCCTGCAAGGACGTCAGCATCGAGGCGGCCCTGGTTGGCGCGGCGTGCGAGCGTCGCGATGCCGGAGACGTCGTCGAGGATGCCAAGGCGCGCGGTGATCGAAGGCGCGGCAAGGTCGGCGTCGATGAGGAGGACGGACCCGTGAGCGGTTAGCGCGTGCGCGAGTTCGATGGCGAGCGTCGTGCGGCCGTGCGATCCGGGCGGGCCCCAGGCGACGATAACGCGGCCATCGCGCTCCGGCTCGGTGACCGGCTCTTCGTCGCGCAGCTGCCGACGAGTGGGGCCGGGTGGCGCGGGCGGGTTCTCGCTCGTTGGGGCTTTTTCGCGGGTAACGGCGAGCGCCGCCGTGTGTTCGGCGATCTCCTCGGCCGGCGCATCGAGGGGTATCGTGACCGCGGCCCCGAGGGCGGCGGTGCGCTCAAGGTCATCGGGGTGCGCGAGCAGGATGGTCGCGACGTCGTGCCGCGTCAGTTCGGCGAGCCCCTGGGCGTCGATATCGCCGCGCGAGGCGTCGAGGACTGCGATCCCGCCGATCCCGGCCGCGGCCGCGGAGAGCAGTTCTTGGGCGTCGGCGCAGCGGCGCACGACGCTGACCTCGTTGCGGTGTGCGGTGAGGGCGCGAACGAGCTGGGGTTCGAGTTTGCCTGCGACCGCGATGAGGACGCCGACGGTCATAGGGTCCCGCCCTGCGGGACCACTGCGATCAGGCCCTGTTCGGCGAGGGCCGAGAGCACGGCGGGGACGTTCTCGGCGGTCACGGAGACTTCGATCGATCCGTGCGCGCGCACGCCCAGGGTCGAGGCTTCGTGGACCTGCTCGATGATCGCGCCCGGCGCGATGATGAGCGGCTCGCCCCCGGTTTTACCTGGCACGGCGCGCGGGATGAACCACACGTCGACGCTCGCGCCGCGTACCGCGCTCTTCGGCAGTTCGGTACCGAGCGGCAACACGATCGAGCGGGTGGTGTGCTCCCCGTCGTCGCGGGACGTCGCCGAGCGGGCTATGAGTTCCCCTTCGCCGACGGTGCGCGTGACAGATCCGCTCGGCTCGGCATCGGCCGACAGGTAATTGCCGGCGACATCTTCGTGCACATCGACCTTCACGACGTTGCCCGCCAGCGAGGTGCCCGGCGTTAGGGTGCTCGACGCGGCCCAGACGCCGACCCGGGAGTCGACGGCCTTCATGAGGTAGATGCCGAGTGCCACGGCGGCCGCGACGAGCAGAATCCCGATGGCAAGGCGCGGGTCGCGCAGTTGCGGACGGGTCCGAACCGGGCGGGATGCGGGCGTCGCCGGCGCCTTAGGAGTGCCGGATCGGGCGATCGAGCGAATCTTCATGGAAGAAACTATGCCGAGCGTCACACTTTGGTGCAACCTTGCTCGTCAAACTGTGGGTAACTTTGTTGCCGTTTGCTGCGCTCTGCCATACTTGGGTTATGGCCGCACGCTTCCTCACCCTCGCCGACCTCGCTGAGCAGTTGGCGGTGTCCATGGTGCAAGCGCGCGCCCTCGTCCGCTCCGGAGAGATCCCCGCGATCCAGGTCGGCGGCCGCGGCCAGTGGCGCATCGAGGCGAGCGTCCTCGAGGACTACATCCAGCGCAAGTACGAGGAAAACGAGGTCCGCGTCGCGAACCTCGCGCGCGAGGACGCGCTCGATTCCTAGTCCGCTGCGAGCCCCGTGACGTAAACACGCTCGATCAGATAGAGCACGAACGTGGCGATCGCGTCATCGTCTAACCGCACGTCGACATAGTCCTTCCCGACGCCGACGACCCGGCCGCCGACTTCCTGGTGGCCAGAGCTCATCGTGACTCGCGCGCCCTGCGCGCCGCACCGGCGCAAGATGTGTCCCCAGCCGCGACGCATGTCGACCTCGCGGTGGGCGCGGCTCGCCCGCCCAAGCCCCTTATAGGAGGCGATGGCGGCAATCGCGACGAAGATGTCGCGATGCGCGCCGATATCTAACCGCACCCACGTCGCCGACACGTCAGCAAGCAGGCCCTGGACGCGCTCCCCGCTCGCGAGCGAGAGCTGCAGCGGGTGTCCAACGGAGGAGACGAGCCGGTCGGCGATCCCGATCGCGGAGCGTTCCGCCTCGACGAGTTCGCCTTCGACCTGGGCGCCTTCGATCGTTGCCAGGCGGTCCGACAGGTCGGCGAGCATCCGAGAAATCGCGGGATCTAAGGCGTCACTCATGTCTTTACCGTAGCTGGCACTACCGCATCGGCGACGCATTTTGTCCACAGCCCTTTACAACGAAAGGAAGCTCGACTAGAAATAAGAACACCAAACTACATCAAACAACATCATAACGAGGTGATGATGATGAACCGACACATCGGAAGTTCCCTCCTGGTCCTTGCCGTGGGGTCCTCCCTCGCTGTTTTCCTGGCGCGGGTGGCGACCGGGTTGATTGCCTCCCTCATCTCGGTGCCGGTCGTCCACGTCGATCTCGTCTATGACGGGATCGGCGCGGTACTCCTCGTTCTTGGTGCCGCGCTCGCGGCCTGGTACGCCGCCTCGGGCGCACTCGCGCTCGCCGTGCAGTGCGGCCGGATCGAGGCGTCGGCAATCATCGGCTACCTCGCTCCCCTGACCTCCCGGCTCGTGCGCCGCGCCGCGGCCGCGAGCCTCACCGTCGGACTCGGGGCATCGCTGCCACTATCGGGCGCGATGGCCCAGAACCTTGATACGCCAATCCAGGTGGCGACGAGCGACGTGCTCCCGCCCGTACCCACTACTCCCCCGGCGGCGCCCGCTCCCGAGGCACCAGCGCCCGCTGCGCCGGTGGCGAGCGAGAGCGACACCTACACAGTGCAGCGCGGCGACTGCCTGTGGCGCATCGCCGAACACCAGTTAGGAACGCAGACGAACGCGGCGACGGCCCATGCCGTGAGCGAGATCGTCGAGCTCAATCCGGACATCATCGACCCGGATCTCATCTATCCAAATCAGACCCTCACCTTGCCGAAGGACCTGCCATGACCACGTCAGCTGTCCGGATCGATGAGTACCTCGATCCCGCTCCGTCCCGTTTTGAGCCCCTAGTCATCTCGTTTTCGACACCGCATGAATACCTGGCCGAGTCCGCCGAGGCGAGGCTCGCACGCCGGGCGGTGCGCGGCGGCCCGCAGGCACTCCCCCACCCGAAGGCTTGGGCGTACACGGTTTTGCAGGCGACGCTCGAGTCGCTCACCGGGTTCCGGCCCGTCACGCACCTGTCGCGGTGGGTTTCTCCGGAGGTCTATGACGCGCTGGCGCGCCGTGCGGCGCTCGCCGCTCGGGTCGCCGAGCCGACGCGCGCTCAGCGTCCGGCGATCCGCAACGTGCGGGCGTCATCGGTCTCCAAGGGCCGCGTCGATGTCATCGCGACGATCCTCGACGGCGACCGCATTCGCGCGGTCGCGATCGAGATGATCGTGCGGCGCAGCCGCTGGATCGTGACCGAGATTCAGATCGGCTAGCGGCCGCGCTTGCGGCCCGCTTTCTTCGCAGCGCGACGCTCGGCGCGGTTGCCGCCCGTCGGGACCTGCGAGCCTTTGGCAAGTCCGAAGGCGGCCCCCTGCGAGGCGTCCGCCGAACCCTGCGGCTCACTATCCGCGTTGCCCGCCGACGCCGAATACGTCAGCGACTGCGGCCGCTGCGGCGTCTTCAGGGCGAGCGGCGAGGCCTTCTTCGGCTTGGCCGGCGCCGCCGCGGGCGCGGCTTCGGTGGTCTGCACACCCTCGGCGCCTTCGGCCGCTTCGGCGTCGGGCTGCTGGATCTGCAGGAAGAACAGGTAGCGGACAACGTCTTCCTTGATCGCTTCTTCCATCGACTGGAAGAGGTCGTAGCCTTCTTTGCGGTATTCGACGAGCGGATCGCGCTGCGCCATCGCGCGCAGGCCGATGCCCTCCTTGAGGTAGTCCATCTCATAGAGATGTTCGCGCCACTTCTGGTCGAGCACCGTCATGACGACGCGGCGTTCAAGGTCGCGCAGCGCCTCCGAACCGATCTGCTCCTCGCGCTCGGCGTAGGCCACGTCGATATCGGACGTGAGTTCGCGGATGAGGCCCTCACTCGTGAGGTGTTCTGCGCCGCCGACGTCCTCGATGAGGTCATCCTTCGTGATGGTCACGTGGTAGACGCGGTTGAGTGTTTCGAACATTTCGTCGAGGTCCCACGTCGCGCCCGTGCCGTGCAGCGTGTAGGCGCGCACGATGCCGGTGATGACGTCGTGGCGGAACTGGTCGACGAGCTCGGAGACGTCCTCGCCCATGATGAGCTTGTGGCGACGGTCGTAGACGATCGTGCGCTGCTGGTTCATGATGTCGTCGTACTTCAGGACGTTCTTGCGGGTCTCCGCGTTCTGGGTCTCGACCTGGCGCTGCGCCGAGGCGATCGCGCGCGTCACCATCTTGGACTCCAGCGGCATGTCCTCAGGATAGGCCCCCGAGGCCATGATGCGCTGGGCCACGCCCGAGGCGAAGCGGCGCATAATGTCGTCGTCCATCGCGAGGTAGAAGCGGGACTCGCCCGGGTCTCCCTGACGGCCGGAGCGGCCGCGCAGCTGGTTATCGATGCGGCGAGCGTCGTGGCGTTCGGTGCCGAGCACGTACAGGCCGCCGAGCTCGGTGACCTCGTCGTGCTCCGCGGCGACGGCGTCGCGCGCAGTCTCGAGAGCCGCGGGCCAGGCTTCCTCGTACTCGTCCGGGGTGTCGGTCGGCGTGAGGCCCTGGGCCTTCAAGTTTTCGATCGCGATGTGCTCGGCGTTGCCACCGAGCATGATGTCGGTACCACGGCCGGCCATGTTGGTAGCGACGGTGACGGCGCCCTTGCGGCCCGCCATCGCGACGACGTGGCCTTCGCGCTCATGCTGCTTCGCGTTCAGCACGGTATGCGGGATGCGCTTCTTTTGCAGCATCTTCGACAGCATTTCGGATTTTTCGACGTTCGTCGTGCCGACGAGGATCGGCTGGCCCGTCGCGTGACGCTCGACGATGTCTTCGACGACCGCGTTCCACTTGCCCGTCTGGTTCTTGTAGACGAGGTCGGGCTGGTCCTTGCGCTGGTTCGGCTTGTTCGTCGCGATCGGGATGACGCCGATCTCGTAGGTGTTCATGAACTCGGCCGCTTCGGTCTCGGCGGTACCCGTCATGCCCGCGAGCTTGTCGTACAGGCGGAAGTAGTTCTGCAGCGTGATCGTCGCGAGCGTCTGGTTCTCGGCCTTGATCTCGACGCCTTCTTTGGCCTCGATCGCCTGGTGCATGCCCTCGTTGTAGCGGCGGCCGTGCAGGGTACGACCGGTGTGCTCGTCGACGATGAGGACCTCACCGTTTTTCACGATGTAGTCCTTATCGCGCTTAAACAGTTCCTTCGCGCGGATCGCGTTGTTGAGGAACCCGATGAGCGGGGTATTGGAGGACTCGTAGAGGTTGTCGATGCCGAGGTGGTCTTCGACCTTGGCGATGCCGGGCTCGAGGATGCCGACCGTGCGCTTCTTTTCGTCGACCTCGTAGTCGGTGCCGGACTTCAGCCGCGCGACGACGGAGGCGAACTCGGTGTACCAGGAGTTGACGTCGCCGGAGGCGGGGCCGGAGATGATGAGCGGGGTACGGGCTTCGTCGATGAGGATGGAGTCGACCTCGTCGACGATCGCGTAGTTGTGGCCCCGCTGCACCATTTCTTCTGGGCTCCACGCCATGTTGTCGCGCAGGTAGTCGAAACCGAACTGGTTGTTCGTGCCGTAGGTAATGTCCGCGGCGTATTCGACGCGGCGTTCGGCCGGGCTCTGCCCGTCAATAATGCAGCCGGTGGTGAGGCCGAGGAAACGGAAGACACGGCCCATGAGCTCGGACTGGTAGGAAGCGAGGTAGTCGTTCACCGTAACGATGTGAACGCCCTTGCCCTCGAGCGCGTTGAGGTAAGCGGGCAGCGTCGCGACAAGGGTCTTACCTTCACCGGTCTGCATCTCCGCGATATTGCCCTTGTGCAGGGCCGCGCCGCCCTGGATCTGCACGTCGTAGGGGCGCTGACCGAGCGTGCGCTTGGCGGCCTCACGAACAACGGCAAAAGCTTCCGGAAGGATATCGTCGAGCGTTTCGCCTTCGGCAAGGCGTTCCCTGAAAGAGTCGGTTTCCGCTCGCAATTCCTCATCAGTGAGGTCTTCGACGCTAGGTTCGAGTTTGTTGACCTGCTCGGCGATCGTCGCCAAATTGCGCAGGACTCGTCCTTCTCCGATCCGAAGGATCTTGTCAAAGATGGAAGCCACGTCTTCTCCGTTTCCGTTGGTACCTGCTCCATCGTAGCCACTTCGGGCGCGCAGCCCTACACGCGTTAGCGCTCGGCGATATTGGGCGGGTGGCTATTGCCGGGCGTGAGCCCAGCGCGTTGCTGCCTCGCCCGGGGCGTCGTGCGGGATCGAGACCTCGCTCGCGCCGAGCCAGGCGGCGAGACGTTCGAGGGCGGCCGCGGCGGCCGCGTCGACCTCGGCGAGCGGGATGGCACGGTCCGGTTCGTCCCAGGCGCCGCGAACTTCCAGGCTGCCGGTCGCGCGGTTATGCGCGAGGTCGGCGCGCGCGACGATGTGTTCGCCAACGAGCAGCGGCAGCGAATAGTAGCCGCGGGTGCGCCTGTCCTTCGGCGTGTAGATCTCGATGCGGTAGTCGAGATCAAACAGCTCGAGCGCGCGCGGCCGGAAGAAGATCAGCGGGTCGAATGGCGAGAGGAACGTGACGTGCGTGGCGCGCCGCGGGCGGGTGAGTGTGGTGTCGAGATAGTAGGGTCGCGCGATGCCCCCGACGCTGACCTGCAGAACGGAGCCTTCCTCGACAAGGCCGTCGAGCACGGGAGCAACGCTTCGTACCGGCAGGCGGTAGACGTCAGCAATAGCGTGGACATTGCCGATGCCGATGGCAGAGATCGAGGCGGCAGTGAGCTTGGCGATGGCTTCCGCGCGCTCCGGCGGCGCCACGTCGCGGACGGCGGGCGGCAGCACCCGGGCGGAGACATCATAGATCCGGTGGAAGTGCGCGGTGCGTCCGGCCGCGGCGACACGGTCGTCGTCGAAAAGGTTTTCCAAGAGGATCTTGACCGCCCCGCGGTTCCAGTCCGCGCCGGAATCCGTCGCAGCAAGGGCGCTCTCCTCATCGCTGAGGTCGTGCGCCGCGAGCCGTGCGGAAAGCTCGCTCGAGGTCGCGGGCCCGCCGCGGGCGAGTTCGGCAAAGATCCGCTCGGTGAGGGCATCGGCCCCCGCGTGGGAGAGAATCGCATGCCCGGAGGCCCACCGGCGCGTAAATGCCGCGAGCAGGCGGTGGACCTGCGGGGTGACGAAACACGCTTCATGCCCCCACTGTTCGAGCAGGAGTCGCGGGGCCTTGCCCGCCGCGTCAGCCAACAGCTGTGGGTAGTAGGCGCCGAGCCGTGAATACAGCGCCATGAGGTGTGCGCGGGCGAGCACGTTAACCGAGTCGATCTGGAGGACGCCCATCGCCGCGACGGTGCGCGCGATATCGGCGCGGGTCAGCGCGCGCGGGCGGGGCGCGCGATCGAGGCGCTGCGCGCGCAGGGCGTAGCGGCGGGCCGCAGAGCGCGAGATGGTCAAAACGGAGCGACTCATGAGGCATACCCTACGGGAGGTGCAGACACGCCACGCACGATGTCAGACAAATACCTTGCTGCTGGTTTTTGCCGTCCGTATCGTGAGGCCACATGGATAACGTTCTGCAACGAAGCAGTTTCCTGACGCAGCTCGAAGCCGCGTTGGTTGACAAGCCTGTGCGAATGCCCTGTCGCGCTCTGAGTTTGACGAGTTAGCGGCACTCCTGGACAAGAACCTGTCCACATACGAGACCACCATCGCCCCGACAGCCGTCCCCCCATCTCGATGATGCGGTGCGGTTCTATTGCGATCGTCTCGAGTTCTCGCCGGTCACCTCGCTACCGGTAAACCCGGATGGCGATCGGGTCGAAATCCTGCGTCGAGGGGGCGATCACCGTCGGACTTGTAGCCGCGAACATCCGGCCCTGCCCGGAATCGCGCGCCGTGTGGCGCACTGTCCCAAGCGTGGTCGATACCTTTCACTCGTTCGGCACGAGTTTTGGTCTCGACGGCCGCAACCGCGCCTCCGTTTCCTTCCATCCGCTCGCGTCGCACCCGATGGTGGTGGTGCGAGACCCTTGGGGCAACCGGCACTACTTCATCGAAGGTACGCCCAAGGTGGAGCTCATCCATACCCTTCCGCTCGAGGCCAGCCTGTCGATCCCGCCGTCGGAGGCGATGGAACGCGCGTTGGCCACGGCACCGGCATGGTGTGGTCCGCTCCTGTCCCCCGATTCCCCGCACTGCACCCTCGCGATCGACGACCGCGAGGGAGGCGTCGCGGTCGTCCGGGACGCGGATGGGCGCGAATTGCGGCGAGGAGTAACGGCCTGGCGCGATCGTACTGCCATCGGGCTGTACTTCCCCGCAGGGGCAACGCACGGCGCTGTCTACCTCTACGTGACGTTCGCTCAGTCTGATTCGGGCGATGGCTGCGAAGCCACGTTCGCGCTGTCCATGTCGGGAGTGGACACGGCAGCAGCGACCGCCACCGCCGCAACGGTGTGGGAGTCCCTCAAGCAGGCGTTGGACGCATCGGACACGACCGTGCGCGCAGCTGAATCGGGAAGCTCGGCGTCATCACCGGTGCGTTCGACAGACGATGCTGCGGCGGCTGCCACCACCATCCGCGATTTTCTGACGACGACGGTCCGTGCGCTCGACTTCGACGAAGCGATGGATCTGGTGGCGCAGTGTTTGGGCTACGCAGCCGCGAGCGAGACGGCCGAGTCCCTGGCCGACGCCAGTTCCCCGCTCCCGCTCGTGCGCGCGTCCCACCCGGCTTTCCCCGCAGAAAGCTCAGCCGACTTCGACACGGTTGGCACGCCAACCAACCGTGTCGTCGTCAGCTCCGAGATCGGGTCACGTGGCGCGATCGTCTTGATGGGATTGCCCGAACCCACCCGGGAACCGGATCATCTCTGGGACGACAGCGACAACCTCTTCCTCGTCTACTGCGACGCTGAATAGCTCGGCGCGGCACACACAAGCGGGCGGGGCGGCAAGGTTTTCCTTGCCGCCCCGCCCGCTTGTGTGTCGATTAATCGACGACGGTCGTATCGAGACGCAGAACGCCGTAGGTCCAGCCGTGGCGGTGGTAGACCACGCACGGCTGCTTCGTCTCTTCATCGATGAAGAGGTAGAAGGGGTGTCCGACGAGTTCCATCTCGTACAGGGCCTGATCGATCGTCATCGGCGTGGCTTCATGCAACTTCTGACGCACGATCACGGGGCTGTCGCCGAGCTGGGATTCGACGGCGACGCCGTGCTCGGTCGGGGCCTCGACCTTGTCCTCATGGACCTCTTCGGGCTCGTTCGCACCATCGTCGAGGCCGACAGGGAAGTCCTCGGGGGCCGGCACCGGGTAGCGGTGGTGGTCCTTGCGGCGGTCGCGCGCGCGGCGCAGCCGTTCCATGAGTTTGGCGTAGGCGAGATCGAGAGCACCATAACGGTCGGAGGCAGCCGCTTCAGCGCGGACCACGGGCCCCTTGCCCCGCAGCGTGAGCTCGATGCGCTCGGCCCGATCGGCCATGCGGGGATTTTTCTCGTGGTTCAGTTCGACATCGAGGCGCTGGGCCAGCGGAGCGAGCTGCTCAACCTTTTCCAGTTTCTCCTCGACGTGACCACGGAACCTGTCGGAAATCTCGGTATTGCGTCCGACGACGACGATTTCCATTTCGAACCTCCATTGGGTGTGTGGGTAGCCTCAGCGCTACCCGCGACATTCGGTGTCGGCCGGCAATGCTCCTCGCATCTAGGGACCGGCTCTTTGAGATCGGCTCACCTCCGGATGTTTGGGTACTTCCAAGTGTAGTGCGCCTTGCTCAGTTATGACGTGCCATAAGCGCTCCTGGTGCGCTCTTCATTTCGGTGGCCGCGAGCGCCCAGGCGCTTGCGACCTTCACCCCGTCGCGGCGTAGCGTCCGTACGCTTGCGCCGAGTGTGGCGCCCGTCGTGACGATGTCGTCGATGAGGATCGCGATGTCGTCCTTCGCGAGTTCGCCGATGCTCACGACGGCGGCGCGGCGGGCGGCGGCACGGTCGGCGGCTCCGAGCGGGGCGAGGTGGCCGCTGAGCTCGGCGGCGAGCGGTTTGCGCAGGATGTCTGCGACGGCCAGGCGCGGGGGCGCACCGAGGCGGATGAGTGCGGAGTCGCGGACCCCAGTAAGGAATGCTTCGGCGAGTTCAGCGGCGACGAGGCGGCGGCGCCAGCGCCGCGCGCGGCCCGACGGTGCGGGGATCGCGACGAGGCAGCCGCCGGACGCGAGCTGCTCAGCGACCTGCGCGACGTCGTGCGATTCTGCGCTCGTGCGCGAGAACCATTCCTCCCCCGCGGCACGCGCGGCCGCAAGGACGAGTGGCGCAATATCGCGTCGGGCATGGTTTTTGTAGGCGAGGGTGAGCCTGCGTGCCTTGGCATAGTCGGCGCTCGCATAGGTCGGCAGGACGCCCGCGAGGTAGCGCGCGTCGGCGTCGATGCGGCGCAGCGGGCGGTAGAGCTCGGCGAAGCAGGTCTCGCATACGGCGATATCGAGCGCGCCACAGCCTGCGCACGCCACGGGCATGATGAGGTTCGCGGCCTCACGCGCAAATGCGCGAAATTGCACGGTCATGGCCTAATCCTGCATCGGACCCCATGCCGAGAACACCGACTCGGGTTGCGGGACGTGAGATTTGTGACGGTCGGAATCACCTGAGGACGACGGCGGCAAGCTAGTTTTGCATGTCGGGAGTTCCTAGTATCCCGCGTCAAGTGGTTGGCAGGGTGTCGCGGGACATACCTACCCAGCCCGAATCTCAGATATCGAAAACCATCGAACGATACTACCCGCACTTACCAACTAATACAAAGGCTGGTTCAAATCCGCTTGACACACAATAGGAGCATCACCCCTGTATAGCTCACTCGGCTTTGGACCACTGACACGGAATCGATAGTTGTATTACACGATCGCAAAGCTTTGCCAGGAGATCATGATCGTGACTGATGACTAGCAATCCTATTCGGCGTTCTTGAGCAAGCGCCACAATACGTTTCCACAGCTTCGCTTGCAAGAGTCCATCCATCATTGTGGTGATCTCATCAGCAACCAAATACCGCGTACGGTCATCGAATGCACGAGCGACACAGAAACGTTGAAGTTCACCTCCTGAAACCTCACCTGGGTAGCGCACGAGCCAGGCTGGATCGAGTTCAAACCACTCCATCGTTTGCGCAAGATTCCCCCGCATTGAGGATAGAACCTGCCGTAGGCGCCAGCGAGGATCGATAGAAGTATTCGGGTGTTGATGAATCATCTGTACCGGGCAGAAACCTCGAGCAGTAATTGGTGCTTCCCCAAGTTTGACAACTCCCACGTCGGGCTGAATATAGCCTGCAAGAATTTTTCCCAGGGTCGTCTTGCCGCAGCCAGAATATCCATGCAGGCCAACGATCTCACCCGGATGTATTACAATATCAAACCCTTGAAATAACGGATCCCCATTGCAGTAAGAGTAAGCCAGATTCTCGCCGTAGAGATTCATACAGCATCCCAAAAGTCATGCGCCGGTTGGGCGCGCCACAGTTGCTGTGCATACGGGTGACAGCTTGCCGGCCGATTGAGCAATTGCCATGGCGCAAAAGAATCGAGGCTCTGTCCACCCCGAAAGACCACAAGTCGGTCAGCGATCCTCATCGCTAGAACCATGTCATGGGTAATCAGTACAACGGTCACTCCGTTATCTCGCAAACGGAGCAGCTGAGAGACGACTTCTTCGAGCGCTTCGGGATGAATACCTGGAGTCGGCTCGTCCGCAATCACCACACGTACGTCGTCACCGAAACATGTCGCAAGTAGAATCCTTCGCAGCATTCCTCCCGATAATTCGTGAGGATAGCGATCGTAGGTCTGACAAGAGAGTTCGACATCGTTGAGCAGCTCTAGCACCCTGGTACGCGTGAGGCGGCGGGGCCCCAAGCGCAATTGTTGCCCGACTGTCATGGACGGATCCAAGTGTGTCACGGACTGCGGGATGAGCCGAAGTTGACGACCCCTCACTGTTTCAAGCCAGGCGCCAGTGAGCTCGTAGCCTTCTAACGTCATCCGCCCGCTAACCGTGGCATTTGGTGGTAAGACACCGAGAATAGCGTGGGCCAGCAAGCTCTTGCCAGAACCGCTTGCACCAACAACCGCGAGGAGTTCTCCCCTAGCGGCACTCAACGAGACATCATGCAATGCCGGGATCTCGATCGGTCTTCCACGTCGATCGTACTGATGGAATGTTACGCCGAGCTTCTCAACATTCAAGATCGTCATTTTTGACCTCACACGTGCGCGGTAGCAGGATTCGAGCGCCGACGAAGCCGCTCACCAACATCGTCGAAAGACTTGGCTAGGAGGATAAGGACCAGTGTGGGCATGAGGACGAGCCACCAGTGCCCAGCGGAAACATTATTCAAGCCCTCGGACAAAATTATCCCGATCGCGGGGGTCTGTGGTGGCAGCCCAAAGCCTAGGAAAGACAATCCGGATTCGTGCAGGACGACGTGAGGGAACAGCAAAAGAAAGCCCACGATGAGTTGCGGCGTCACATGTGGCAAGGTCAAGTCCCTTGTAGTGGTGTAACGGCGTTTTCCTCTCGTTTGGGGTTTTAGCTTGCTAGTGCGGGCGTGTCGGTATCGGTCATGGTCGT